>LSKJ01000701.1 GCA_001557035.1 Rhodospirillaceae bacterium CCH5-H10
GCCACGCACCGCCGATCAGAAGCAGCAGGAGCGGCAGCGCCACGGCAAGCGTTCGCCACCACGGCACACCGGCGGCGGGAATGACAGCGGGCAATGCCGGTCGCGCCACCTGCGCCGCTTCCAGAACCGGGCGGCGCTCGGGTACGCGGGCCAGTGCAAGCGGCAGCAAGGCATTGGCCGCTTCCTTCTCGTAGCCCCAGGCGACGATAACCGGTCGATCGCCGACCAGGAAGACGAAGGCGGGAGAGGGGGCGCGGGCCGCGAGCTTCAGCGACAGGCCGACGGTGCCGGTCTCTTCCTTGGGCCCGTGCCCCGCCAGCATGTCGCCCAGCCGGCGAATCTCGGCGAGCGTGGCCTCGACCTTCGCCAGCACAGCGTCGCGTTCGGCGGGGGCAAGCTCGCCAACGGGGCGAACGGGACCGGACCAGCCGGCATACCAGTCGATGCCCTGGCCGCTCTCATGGAGCTGCGGGTCGGCCAGCAGGTCGGCGGCGGCATCGCCCAGGCGACGACGCACCACGCGGCGCAATTGCGGTGCGGCGTTATGCAGGGGCTCGCCGCGCACGCCCAGCGGGCGCACGCCGCTGCGGGTCGTCACGATGAGCGTTGTTTCGCCGGCCATGGGAGATTGGAATTAGCCCGGCGATTATGGCGGCGCGATGGTTCAGGCCGCCTTCGCCCATTCCCGCAGGACGAATTTCTGCACCTTGCCGGTCGAGGTCATCGGCAGGTCGCGGAACACCACGTGGCGCGGGCACTTGTAGCCCGCGAGGTTGGCGCGGCAGTGGGCGATGATGTCCTGGGCCGTTGCCGTCGCGCCGGGCTTCAGCATGACGAAGGCGCAGGGCGTCTCACCCCATTTCTCGTCGGGCTTGGCGACCACGGCGGCGTTGGCGACGGCGGGATGGGCGATGATCACGCCCTCGACCTCGATGGTCGAGATGTTCTCGCCGCCGGAGATGATGATGTCCTTGGAGCGGTCGCGCAGTTCGATGTAGCCGTCCTCGTGCATCACGCCGAGGTCACCGGAATGGAACCAGCCGCCGGCGAAGGCGTCGCGTGTCGCGGCCGGGTTCTTGAGATAGCCCTTCATGGTGAGGTTGCCGCGGAACATCACCTCGCCCATCGTCGTGCCGTCGCGCGGCACTTCCTTCATGGTCCTGGGATCCATCACCGTGACGCCGTCCTCGGCCGCGTAGCGCACACCCTGGCGCGCCTTCAGCCGCGCCCGGTCGTGGGCCGGCAGTTCGTCCCAGTCCTCATGCCATGAGCAGATCGTGGCCGGGCCGTAAACCTCCGTGAGGCCATAAACGTGCGTCACGCGGAAATTCTGCTTCTCCAGCGCCTCCAGCACGGCGGCCGGCGGCGGCGAGGCGGCGGTCATGAACTCGACTTTGCGCTTGAGTGGCCGGCGCTCGGCCGGCGTGGCGCCGATGATGAGCTGCATGATGATCGGCGCGCCGCACATGTGGCTGACGTCGTTGTCGGCCAGCGCGTCGAAGATCGGCTTGGCGGCGGGACGGCGCAGGCAGACCGAGGTGCCGGCAACCAGCGCCAGCGTCCAGGGGAAGCACCAGCCGTTGCAGTGGAACATCGGCAGCGTCCAGAGATAGACGGGGTGCAGGCCGATCGGCCATTGCGTGGCGTTGCCGTAGGAGGAGAGCGTCGCGCCGCGGTGGCTGTAGACGACGCCCTTGGGGTTGCCGGTCGTGCCCGACGTGTAGTTGAGCGTGATCGCGTTCCATTCGTCCGACGGATAGGCCCAGGCGAAATCGGGATCGCCGTCGGCGATGAATTCCTCCCAGGTCGTGTCGCCGATCTGGGCGCGGTCCTCGCACTCCGGATCGTCGATGTCGACGACCAGCGGCTGGACCCTGGCGATCGCCAGCGCCTCGGTGACGACGCGATGGAACTCGCGGTCGACCAGCAGCACCTTGGTTTCGCTATGGTCGAGGATGAAGGCGACCATCGCCGCGTCGAGGCGGGTGTTCAGCGAATTCAGGACGCCGCCGGTCATGGGCACGCCGAAATGCGCCTCGTACATCTCGGGGATGTTGGGCGCCATGATGGCCACCGTGTCGCCCACGCCGATGCCGACCTTCGCGAGGGCCGAGGCTAGACGACGGCAGCGTGCATAGGTTTCCGCCCACGTTTGCCGACGTTCGCCATGGATCAGGGCGACATGCTCGGGATAGACGCTGGCGGTGCGCTCGATGAACTGCAGCGGCGTGAGAGCGGCATGGTTGGCGGGCGTCTTGTCGAGGTCTCGTTCGTAGATGTTGTGCGCGGCGAGCGCCGTCTTGTGCGAAACCGGGCGGGGCGGGGCGAGGCGGG
>LSKJ01000702.1 GCA_001557035.1 Rhodospirillaceae bacterium CCH5-H10
GTGTCGGCCAGGGCCTGGTCTCGCGCGGCGGCCATGAAGGGGGCAGTGCAGGGCGTCGCCACGATCACCGCCAGCACGCCGGTGAAGAAGGCGCCGGTGGTGCCGCCGCGCGAGACCAGGCCCTGGCCGACACCGGCCAGCCGGCCGCCGACCTCGAACACGCCGGAGAGATTCAGGCCGACCACGAAGAAGAGATAGGCGATCAGCAGGGAGAAGACCGGCGACTGGAACTGGAAGCCCCAACTCACTTCGCCGGCGGCCGAACGGATCGCGATCACGGCGCCCGCCATGGCGGCAAAGGAGACGAGGACGCCCGCCGTGTAGGCGATGCCGTCGCGGCGCATCGCGCTCTGCTCGTGGCCGGCGAGGCGCGCGAAGGCCGCGGCTTTCATGGCCAGCACCGGGAAGACGCAGGGCATCAGGTTCAGGATCAGGCCGCCCAGCAGCGCGAACAGCAGCGCCTGCACCAGCGAGATTTCTTCCGCGCCCACGGCGTTGGCCAGCGACGCCGTGGCGGTCGGCACGAAGGCGGGATCGAGCTTCGCCGACAGGTCGAAAGCCTGCTTGACGCTGCCGTCGGCTGTCTTCTCGGTGAGGACCAGCGTGCCGGCGAGTTCGGCCGGCATGGGCGTCTTGGCATCGCCTTTCTTCAGCGGGATGCGGATACCCTCGGCGGTGACCGTGGCGTTCTGCTTCGCCATGGTGGCGACGGGGCCCCATTCGGCCGGGAAGAAATAGATGTCGCTGACCGTGTCGGCCTTCAGTCCCTTGGCCTCGACCAGCAGGGTGGGATCGCCGGCCTTCGACACGCCATAGCGTGCGGGCCACGGGCTCTGCGTCGGCAGCGCACGGCGCGCCTGCTCGAACAGGGTCCGCGTTTCCGGCGAGGCCGGCGTCGCGGCGGCGCCCGACGGCAGGACCAGCTCGAACTTGCCCTCCTCGGGAATGCAGACATCCTCGCAGACCAGCCAGTTGGCTTCGGCCGCGAGGCTTATTGGCCCCGAGAGATTGGCCGGCGGCGTGATGCGCACCAGCAGAACCGACTCGTCCTTGAAGCCGTAGTTGGTGATGCCGCCGATATCGAACCGCGTCGGCGCCGGCCACACGATCGGATCGGCCGTGGCGCCTTCGGGCAGCTTCCAGGCGATTTCCGTGGGCAGGCCCGATTCGCCCGGATTCTTCCAGTAGGTGTGCCACTTCGGCCGGATGGTCTGGCGCAGGCCGACCCAGAAGGGCTCGCCCGGCTTCACCGTCGCCACTTCGGCCACGAGCTCGGAACGCACATGATCGGTCTGGACGACAGACTGCGCAAAAGCCGGGCTTGCCAGCAGAACGAGCAGGAAGGCGAGGAAACGTCCCATCGCCTTCCTAAGTGACCCCGGCCCGTGGCGCTGGCAAGGCAATCCGGATCAAGCCACCGTGATATTTTGCCCGATATCCCACGAACGTCTAAGGTCTTGGTTACACTGGAGAAATTCATGTTGCGACTGGATGAGAGGCGCCTTCTGGGCGCCCTGGACGATCTCGCGGCCGTCGGTGCCATCGAAGGCGGCGGCTGCGCGCGGCTGGCGCTGACCGATGAGGACAAGGTCGGACGTGATCTCGTCGTGGGCTGGATGAAGGCGCTGGGGCTTGCCGTGACGGTCGACGCGATCGGCAACGTGATCGGCGTGCGCGCCGGCCGAGAGGACATCGCGCCCATCATGACCGGCAGCCATATCGATACGGTGCGGACCGGTGGGCGCTACGACGGCAATTACGGCGTGCTCGCGGGACTGGAAGTCGTGCGGGCGCTGAACGAGGCCGGCGTGACCACCCGCCGGCCGATCGCCGTGGCCTTCTTCACCAACGAAGAGGGCGCGCGCTTCCAGCCCGACATGATGGGCAGTCTCGTCTATGCCGGCGGCATCGGGCTGAACGAGGTCTATGCCGCCGTCGACAAGGACGGCGCGTCGGTCGGAGACGAGCTGCGTCGCATCGGCTATCTCGGGCCCGTGAAGCCCGGCGCGGTGAAGCCGCATGCCTTCGTCGAGCTGCACATCGAGCAGGGCCCGATCCTCGACGAAGAGAAGGTCCAGATCGGGGTCGTCGAGAGCGTGCAGGGCATCTCGTGGACCGAATACACCGTGACCGGTGTCTCCAATCATGCCGGCACCACGCCGATGCGCCTGCGCCGGGATGCGGGTTATCTCGCGGCGTCGGTGAATCTGTTCGCACGCAAGCTCGCCTGGGAGATGGGCGGCGACCAGGTGGCCACGGTTGGCTCCCTGGCGCTGCGGCCCAATCTCATCAACGTCGTGCCCAATCGCGCGATCTTCTCGGTCGACCTGCGCAACACCGACGAGGCGAAGCTCAAGGAAGCCGAGGCCCGCGTCGCCGCCCATATCGCGGAGGTCGCCGCGGCCGAGCGGGTCGAGGTCGAGGCGAAGGTCCTGGCGCGCTTCGAGCCGGTGATCTTCGATGCGGGGCTCGTCGACAGGGTCGAGCACCATGCGAGGGCCTTGTCGCTCAGCACGCGCCGCATGCCGTCGGGGGCCGGCCACGATGCGCAGATGATGCAGCGCCTCTGCCCGACGGCGATGATCTTCGTGCCGTCGGTCGCCGGCCTCAGCCACAACGTGAAGGAGCATACCGAAGCCGCCGACCTCGCGGCCGGGGCGCAGGTGCTGCTGAACGTGATGCTGGAACTTGCCGAACGCCGGTAGTTGTCTGACAACTGGAGCGACGTTAGCATCCCCTCGATGGCCGACAAGCAGCCCGCCAACAATCTTGCCGAGCAGGTGATGGCGCGGCTCGGCGCCGACATCCGCGGCGGCCGGCTGGCGCCCGGAACGCGCCTCCCGACCGAGCAGGAACTGACGACGAAATTCGGCGTGAGCCGCACCGTCGTGCGCGAGGCGGTCGCCGCTCTGCGGGCCGATGGGCTGGTGGTGACGCGCCGCGGCTCCGGCGCCTATGTCGCCGATCCGGCGGCGGGTCCGTTTCGCATCGTCCCGACCCGCGCGACCTCCTTGCCCGACATCATCAACGTCATGGAGCTGCGGCTGGCCGTCGAGGTGCAGGCCGCGGCCCTGGCGGCCGAGCGCGCCGGCCGCAAGCAACTCGCGTCGATCGAAGCGGCATGGCGCGCCATCGAGGCCGCCCTGCAGCGTGGCGAGGGCGCCGTTGCCGAAGACTTCGCCTTTCACCGCGCCATCGCCGAAGCCACCGGCAACGATCAGTTCCCGCGCTTCCTCGCCTATCTCGGCAACCATGTGATCCCGCGCCAGAGCGTGCGGCTCGAAGTCGATACGCCGGCCGAGCGCCGCCTGTACCTCGAACGCATCCAGCTCGAACACACGCGCATCGTGACGGCGCTCTCCGACGGCGATCCGGTCGCGGCGCGGCGTGCGATGCGGGACCATCTCACGCGCTCGCTCGAGCGCTATCGAAAGCTGGCAGGAGGAAAGAAGAATGGACGACGCTAGGAACGCCCCGCGCCGCATCGTCCTGACCGGCGCCGCCGGCGGCATCGGCACCATGACGCGGCCCTTGCTGGCCAGGCTCTATCCCGGCCTGGTGCTGAGCGACCGGGTAACGCCCCCGGACCTGCAGCCGGGCGAGACCTTCGTCGCCGCCGATCTCACCCGGCCCGACGAGGTGGCCGCGGCGCTGAAAGGCGCCGACGGCGTCATCCATCTCGGCGGCCATTCGGTCGAGGGCACCTGGGACCAGATCCTGCAAGCCAACATCGTGGGCTGCTACAATGTCTTCGAGGCGGCGCGCGAGGCCGGCGTGAAGCGCGTGATCTTCGCCTCGTCCAACCATGCGATCGGCTTCTATCCGCGCAAGAAGCGCATCGGCACCAACCTCACGGTCAAGCCCGACAGCCGCTACGGCGTCAGCAAGGTGTTCGGCGAGGCGTTGGGGTCGCTCTATTCCGACAAGCACGGGATCGGCGTGACCTGCCTGCGCATCGGCAATGTCGGCCCGATGCCGCTCGACGTGCGGCGCCTCTCCATCTGGATCTCGCCGCGAGACCTCGTGCAGCTCTTCCAGATCGGGCTCGATCATCCCGACCTGCGCTACGAGATCTTCTATGGCGCCTCGGACAATGCGGCGGGCTGGTGGGACAATTCGCGGGCCCAGCAGCTCGGCTACCGTCCGCAGGACAGGGCCGAGGACCATCGCGCCCATGCCGAGGCGGAGCAGGCAAAGATCGGACCAGATCCGGTCGGCGATCTCTTCCAGGGCGGCACTTTTTGCTCGGCTGAGTTCACCAACGACGTGAAGCGCATCGTCTCCTAGGCGCTATACTCGTCATCGAAGAGGTGACGATGACTCGTTTTCTGACTGTCGGTGCCGCGCAGATGGGTCCCATCCAGCGCAGCCATACCCGCCGCGACGTGGTCGAGCGGCTGATCGCGCATCTGCGCGAGGCCAGGCGCATGGGCTG
The DNA here is from genome assembly GCA_001557035.1 of Rhodospirillaceae bacterium CCH5-H10. Lineage (GTDB taxonomy): Bacteria > Pseudomonadota > Alphaproteobacteria > Reyranellales > Reyranellaceae > Reyranella. The sequence goes on from LSKJ01000702.1 coordinate 4,436, forward strand.
CGATCTCGTGGTGTTCCCCGAACTCACGCTCACGACCTTCTTTCCGCGCTGGTGGATGCAGGACCAGGCCGAGATCGATTCCTTCTTCGAGCAGGAGATGCCGTCCAACGAGACCGCGGCGCTGTTCAACGAGGCGAAGCGGCTCGATATGGGTTTCTGTCTCGGCTACGCGGAGCTCGCGAACGAGGAGGGGCGGGTCCGGCGGTTCAACACGTCGATCCTGGTCGAGCGCGACGGCCGCATCGTCGGCAAATACCGCAAGGTCCATCTGCCCGGCCACGCGGAGCATGAGCCCGAGCGGCCGTTCCAGCATCTCGAGAAACGCTACTTCGAGGTCGGCAATCTCGGCTTTCCCGTCGTCAAGGCGTTCGGCGGCAACATGGGCATGTGCATCTGCAACGATCGCCGCTGGCCCGAGACCTATCGTGTGATGGGCCTGCAGAACGTCGAGATGGTGATGCTGGGCTACAACACGCCGCTGCACAACGCGCCGTCGCCCGATCACGACGAGCATTCCTGGTTCCACAACCAGCTCTCCATGCAGGCCGGCGCTTACCAGAACGGCACCTGGGTGGTCGGCGTCGCCAAGGGAGGCAACGAGGAGGGCGTGCCCTCGCTTGCCGACAGCATGATCGTTGCGCCCTCGGGCAAGGTCGTGGCGCGCGCGGGCGGCGACGGCGACGAGCTGGTCGTCCATCGCTGCGATCTCGACGCCGGCAAGAGCTACAAGACGACGACCTTCAACTTCGCCGTCCATCGCCAGCCGGATCAGTACCGCATGATCGTGGAGCGCAAGGGCGCGCAGGATCCGGTTTGATGCAAAGCGAAGGATCCCTCATTGTTGCGCTCCCGTAACGCCTTGCACCGTCGTCGCGATTTGCCTAAGTGATCGTGCGCCCGGCGGGGACGACCCCGCCTTCGAGGGGCAAGTGTCGGGACGACCCGGCTTCTTGCAAAGGGTGCGTCCCATGGCTTGGTTCATTCTTCTGATTGCCGGTCTCTGCGAGATCGGATGGGCGATCGGCCTCAAATACACCGAGGGCTTCACGCGGCTGGTGCCGTCGGTCCTCACCGGTGCGGCGATGGTCGTGAGCGTGGTCCTGCTCGGCATCGCGCTCAAGACGCTGCCGGTCGGCACCGGCTACGCGGTCTGGACGGGCATCGGCGCCGTCGGTACGGCGATCCTCGGGATCTTCCTGTTCGGCGAAGCGACCGACCTGCCGCGCCTCGCCTCGATCGGCCTGATCGTGGCGGGGATCATCGGGTTGAAGCTGACCAGCGCGGCTTGAGCCTCAGACGACTTCGCTTTTCGCGAAGTTGCCGTAGCTGCGGTCCGGCGTGCCCCGGAACAGCGACATGTGCGTGTGGGTGGCCACGAACGGGTCGCCCACCGCCTTGCGTCCCATCACGGTCGTGGTGCGGCCCGGCCGGTCGAAGCGGTCGCCGTTGGGATGGAAGCCGTAGGACTGCCACACGCCCATGCCGACGGCGGTCAGCCGGTCGGCCGAGACGATGGCCTCGATCTTCGACAGGTCGTAGCGGAACTCGCGGATCGTGCCCCAGACGTTGCGCCACTGCTTCTGTTCGGCCAGTTCGCGGCCGTGCATGAAGTCGGTGAAGGTGCCGAAGGCGATCATGTCGTCGGCGAAGATCGTGCGCGCGCCCTCGTAGTCGACGGCGCGGCAGTGCTTCGACAGCGTGTCGAACCACTGGCGTACGGCAGCGAGATCGTCGGCGCTGACAGGGGTACGAAGATTCATCGCAAATCTCTCCTAGAGTCCGAAGCGTTGCCAGAGCGCGCGCTCTTCGAGGGCCGCGAGCGTGGCCGGTCCGATATTGTCGATGCCGCCGCCGATGCCTGTTTGCAACCCGAAGCGCGACAGCAGGCGGCGGCGCGGACCGATCACGGGCAAGCGCACCTTGTCGCCGTATCGTTGCTGCAGGGTCGCGCGCAACTCGCCGAATCCATCGACCAGCCCGTATTCGAGGCCCCGCCGGGCCGTCCAGAATTCGCCGGTGAACAGCAGGCTCTCGTCGGCCTTGAGGAGCTTGCCGCGACGTTCGCGGACCCAGGCCTTGAAGCCGTCGTGGATCTCCGCCTGCAGTCGCTTCAGGCGCACGACGTCCTCGGGTTGCTCGGGCCGAAAGGGATCGAGCATCGACTTGTTCTCGCCCGATGTGTGGACGCGGCGCTCCACACCAATGCGCGCAATCAGGTCCTGGAAGCCGAAGCCCGCGCTGATGACGCCGATCGAGCCGACGATCGAACTGGGATCGGCGATGATCTCGTCGGCGGCGCAGGCCAGCCAGTAGCCGCCGGACGCCGCCACGTCTTCGACGAAGGCGATGACGGGCAGGTTCTTTTCCCGGGCATGCAGCCGGATGCGCTGGGCGATCAGCGCCGACTGGACGGGCGAGCCGCCGGGCGAGTTGAGCGCCAGCGCGACCGCCCGGGCGCCACGGGTCTCGAAAGCGCGCTTCAGCAGCGGCGCGACCGATTCGATCGACAGGCTGCGGCCACCGAGCACGCCGCCGTTGGCGATGACGCCGGAGAGGCGAACGACGGGCACGATGGGCCCGCGGCGAAAACGATTCCTGATCCAGTCCAACATGCCGGGCACTGTCGCGGCGGCGCTACTGGAAGGCAAGCGGCTGGCCGTGTCGCAGGATCGCCTCGGCCTCGTCGGTATAGTCGCCGTCCGGTCGATGCAGGATCAGCGGCTCGGCTTCCCGGCGCTGCAAATCGTTCGCACGCCGGGCGCGGACCAGTACGCGCGCCGCTGGCGGCAGGCGCTTCACCGTGACGTCGCCCCAGCCCAGGCGGGCCAGGATCGCCACGATCTCCTCCAGGCGGTCGCTGCGATGGATGATGGTCAGGGTCCCTGCAGGTTTCAGCGCGCCCGTTGCCACGGTGAGCCAGCGAACGAGGTCGGCGCTCGATTCCACCGTCGCCAGCGCCTTGCTGCGATCAGGCGAGGGATCCGCGACGGCCGCCGCCAGATAGGGAGGGTTGGTCGTGACATGGTCGAAAAGACCAAGGTCGAACGGAAGAGGTTTCGCCAGATCGTGAACGAGCGTTCTCACGCGATGCCCGGCACGATTGAGTGCAACATTGCGCTCGGCCAGTGCGGCCAGCTCGGGCTGCAACTCGATGCCCGTCACATGACAGTCCGGCACGCGCACCGAGATGCAAAGGCCCACGGCGCCGACGCCGGCCCCCAGGTCGAGCACGTCTTCGCCCATGGTGACTTCGGCGGCGGCCGCCAGCAGGACGGCATCCACGGCGATCCGGTATCCGCGTCGGGGCTGCAATAGTTTGACGCGGCCGCCCATTACGGTGTTTTCGGTCGGCGCCGATTCCATGCTACTCATCTGCTTCGATAACATGTCGCAATAACAAGCTTCATCGGAGAGTTGGTCTCCCGTCATGGCAACCGTCGTCTCCCTCGAAGGCAAGCGCAAGTCGCCCAGTCTCGAACCGCTGCTCGGGCTCTCCGCCAACGACATGGCGCGGGTCGATCGCGAGATCGTCGTGCGCATGCGCTCGCCGGTCGCGCTGATCCCCGAGCTCGCCAATCATCTGGTCGGCGCGGGCGGGAAGCGCATGCGTCCGCTGCTGACGGTCGCGGCGGCGCGGCTGTGCGGCTATGGCGAGGACAGCGATCGTCACATCAAGCTCGCGACCTGCGTCGAATTCATCCATTCCGCCACGCTGCTGCACGACGACGTCGTCGATGTGAGCGCGCTGCGCCGCGGCAAGCCCACCGCCAATACGGTGTATGGCGACAAGGCCTCGGTGCTGGTCGGCGATTTCCTGTTCACGCGCGCCTTCGAGCTGATGGTCGAGGTCGGTTCGCTCGATGTCCTCGGCGTGCTGTCGAATGCCTCCTCGACGATCGCCGAGGGCGAGGTGCTGCAACTCGTCAGCCAGCGCGACATCAGCACGCCCGAGGCGACCTATCTCGAGATCATCAAGGCCAAGACCGCCAAGCTGTTCGCCGCGGCGGCCGAGGTCGGCGCCATGGTCGCCGGCCGCAATGGGCCGGAGCGCGTGGCCCTGCAGAGCTTCGGAATGAACCTCGGCATCGCCTTCCAGCTCGTCGACGATGCGCTCGACTATTCCGGCCGAGAGGCCAAGCTCGGCAAGTCGGTCGGCGACGATTTCCGCGAAGGCAAGATCACCCTGCCGGTGATCCTGGCCTTCCTGCGCGGCGGCGCCATCGATCGCGAATTCTGGAAGCGCACCATCGAGAAGCTCGACCAGCGTCCCGGCGATCTCGAACAGGCGCACAGCCTGATCGAGCGGCATGGCGCGCTGGCCGACACGCTGGAGCGCGCGCGCCATTACGGCTCCATGGCGCGCGACGCGCTGGGCCTGTTCCCGAGTTCGCCGCTCAAGGCTGCGCTGCTCGAGGCGGTCGATTTCGCCATTGATCGCGCTCACTAAAGCGCCTGCAGCGAAGCGAAGGCGCAAGGTTCAGAAAAGACAAGGATGCTGGCCAAAGGCGAGTGTGTTCTAATTCCACATGCCTGTCCGCCACATCCTTGCCATCGACCAGGGCACGACCAGCACCCGCGCCATCGTCTTCGACGACACGGGACGCCCCGTCGCCTCGGCGCAGAAGGAACTGCCGCAGATCTTCCCGAAGCCGGGTTGGGTCGAGCACGATCCGGAAGAGATCTGGTCTGCGACGGTCGAGGTCTGTCGCGGCGCGCTCGCCAATGCGAAGCTCGACGCCCAGGCGCTGGCCGGCATCGGCATCACCAACCAGCGCGAGACGACGGTCGTTTGGGACCGCGTCACCGGCAAGCCGATCCATAACGCCATCGTCTGGCAGGATCGCCGCACCGCCGACCGCTGCGCCGCGTTGAAGAAGGAGGGGCACGAGAAGCTCTTTACCGAGCGCACCGGCCTGCTGCTCGATCCGTATTTCTCCGGCACCAAGATCGCGTGGATCCTGGATCATGTCGCCGGCGCCCGCGCCGCGGCGGAGAAGGGCACGCTCGCGGCCGGTACCATCGAGTGCTTCCTGCTGTGGCGCCTGACCGGTGGCAAGGTGCATGCGAGCGACGCCACCAACGCCAGCCGCTCGCTGCTGCTCGACATCCGCAAGGGGGCCTGGGATGCCGAGCTGATGAAGATCCTGGGCGTGCCGGGATCGCTGCTGCCCAAGGTCGTCGACTGTTCGGGAGAGCTGGGTGTTGCGAACGCCGACATTCTGGGCGCGCCCGTTCACATCCTCGGCATGGCCGGCGACCAGCAGGCCGCGACCGTGGGGCAGGCCTGCATCAAGCCCGGCATGGTGAAGGCGACCTACGGCACGGGCTGCTTCGCGTTGCTGAATACCGGCAGCATCGCCGTGCATTCGCGCCATCGGTTGCTGACCACCATCGCCTACCAGCTCGATGGACGACGCACCTACGCGCTCGAAGGCAGCATCTTCATCGCCGGCGCGGCCGTGCAATGGCTGCGCGACGGGTTGAAGCTGATCGAGAAATCGTCGGACGTGGAGAAGGTCGCCGCAAGCGCCAGGGACGGCCACGGCGTCTACATGGTGCCGGCGTTCGTGGGGCTGGGCGCCCCGCATTGGGATCCCGAGGCACGGGCCGCGATCCTCGGCCTGACGCGCGATTCCGGGCCCGGCGAGATCGCCGCCGCGACGCTCGATTCGGTCTGCTACCAGACTCGCGATCTCCTCGAAGCCATGCGCGGCGACGGCGCCCAGATCGACGAACTCCGCGTCGATGGCGGCATGGTCGTGAACGACCCGCTGATGCAGCGCCTGGCCGACACGGTGGGCACGCCGGTCGAGCGGCCGGAAGTCACCGAGACGACCGCCCTGGGCGCGGCTTTCCTGGCCGGTCTGAAGGCCGGCCTCTGGCCCTCGCTGGAGGCGCTCTCCAGAACCTGGGTGCTCGACCGGGCCTTCAAGCCGGCCGAGGACAGTGCCGCCCGCGACCGCCGCTATGCCGGCTGGAAGGACGCGGTCCGCCGGGTGCGCAGTTCCTGATTGCTGGTGAGGGGCGCGGCCATTAGGTTGCGCCCGCCATGAAGACCCGCGCCAATCCCGTCTACTGCAGCATCGACACCACCGATCTTGCGCACGCCACCAAGCTGATCCAGAGCATCGCCGGGGGGCCGAAGCCGGCCGTCGGCGGCATCAAGCTGGGGCTGGAATTCTTCCTGGCGCACGGCGCGCCGGGCGTGCGCTACGCCTTCCCGATGCCGGTCCGTGCGACCGGCGTGGGCTTCTTCCTCGATCTCAAGCTGCACGACATTCCCAACACGGTGGCCGGCGGTATCCGCGCCGTGGTCGAACTGGCGCCCACCTTCATCACGATCCACGCCGGCGGCGGCCGCGAGATGATGAAGGCGGCGGTCGAGGAGGCCGGTGCGCAGGCGGCGAAGCAGAACGTCGCACGGCCCAAGCTGCTCGGCGTCACCGTGCTCACGTCGCTCGACCGCTCCGATCTCGAAGCCACCGGCGTCGATGCCGATCCGTCCGATCAGGTCGTGCGGCTGGCTGCCCTCGCGCAGGAGAGCGGCCTCGACGGCGTGATCTGCTCGCCGCTCGAGATCGAAGCGCTGCGCAAGCGCTGCGGCTCCGATTTCGTGCTGATGGTGCCGGGCATCCGCCCCGTGGGCAGCGCCGCCAATGACCAGAAGCGCGCAATGACGCCACGCCAGGCCGTCGATCTCGGCGCCACCAACCTCGTCGTTGGCCGGCCGATCTATCAGGCGAGCGATCCGCGTGCCGCCGCCGAGGCGATCGCGCGCGAAGCAGGCGTAAACGACCTATGACCGTCGAGGCCAAGATCTGCGGATTGTCGACGCCGGAGACTGTCGATGCCGCGGTCGAGGCCGGCGCAGGCTTCGTGGGCTTCGTCACCTTTCCGCGCTCGCCGCGTCACATCGAATCGCTCGACCTGTTGAAGACGCTGGGCGCGCGCGTGCCGCGAACGGTGGTGCGTGTCGGTCTGTTCGTCGATCCCGACGATGCGCTGATCGATGCGCGACTCACGACGGGTGCGATCGACATGCTGCAGCTCCATGGCGCGGAGACGCCGGAGAGGCTCGCGGCGCTCAAGGCGCGCACCGGCAAGCCGGTGATGAAGGCCATCAAGGTCGCGAGCCCGGACGATGTCGAGCGTGGCATCGCGGCCTATGCCGGCGTCGCCGATCGCCTGATGTTCGACGCGGCCGACGGCACGCTGCCGGGCGGCAACGCGATGGCGTTCGACTGGACGATTCTCTCGGGGCGCACCGTACCGGTGCCGTGGTTCCTCGCTGGCGGACTCACGCCGGGCAATGTCGCCGACGCCGTGCGCGTGACCGGCGCACCCGCCGTCGACGTTTCTTCTGGTGTGGAATCGAGCCGCGGTGTGAAATCCATCGAACTGATCCGCGCCTTCGTCGGTGCAGTAAAAGCGTTGTAAGGAGCAAGCGGCATGAAGGTCGAAGAACGGCTGAAGGAACTCGGCATCGAACTCCCCGAGGCGACGACGCCGATGGGCAGCTACGTGAATGCCGTTCGCACCGGCAACCTGATCTACATGGCAGGCAAGGGTCCGGGCCTGCCATGTAGATCAGGTTGCCGGTGCGAACGGCATTCACGTAGCTG
>LSKJ01000703.1 GCA_001557035.1 Rhodospirillaceae bacterium CCH5-H10
GAGTTGAGCAGTTTGATCGGCATGACCGTGATGGCCCACGGCGGCCACGGCGGCATGACCACGGACACGACCGAGGCTGCCGGCAAGGGCGGCGACGCAAAGGCGACGGCCACCCTGCTCACGACGACCGAAGCTGGCGCCATTGCCGATGCACTCGGCGGCAGCGGCGGCGATGCCCTGCTGGCGGCGGACGCCGGCGCCGGAGGCTCGGCCGAGGGATCGGCT
>LSKJ01000704.1 GCA_001557035.1 Rhodospirillaceae bacterium CCH5-H10
GGCCGCGCCTGTTCCCGCCGCTTTGACGCCCGCCCGCCCGCTCCCGTCAGTCTCCGGGGGCGGGCGGGGCGGCCGTGTTGGCTGCGTTCAGGAGCTGCGATACTGCCGTCAGCACCTGCGTGGGCGCGAACGGCTTGGTGATGAGGATTGAGTTGGGCACGCCCAGCGCGGCCCAGTCGGAACCCTCGGTTCCGGTCATGTAGACGACGGGCATCTCGGGCTTCAGTTGCCGCGCATGCCGCGCGACGTCCCAGCCGGTGATGTCGCCGCCCAGCCTGATGTCGGTCACGACGGCGCGGAGGCTCTCGCCCTGGCCGTCGAGGGCGGAAATCGCCTCCTCGCCGGTGGCGACGAGGAAGACGTCGAAACCGCCCTCCTCGAAAGTGTCCTGGAGGATGTTGCGAATCTCGGCTTCATCCTCGGCGATCAGCACGAGGACCGACGTCTTTTCCATTGCCCACACTCCCGAAGCCGACCGTCCGGAGACAATCCGGACACCCCGCGCGGCTCCCACACGCGCGAGCAACGACCGGGAGCTTGAGTTTGTTCCCGTACCTATCGCCCTGCGACGTTATCGATCACACCAGCAGAAGATCGTGCGGCGCCTCCGGTGTCACCGGCGGCGGGTCGCCGATCAGGATGTTGCCGAAGAAGCCGTTGCTCAAGCCGCTTTCGGCCGGCGATGTCACCATCGAGAAGGCGATGCTGAATTCCAGCTGGCCGTCCTCGTCCAGGTCGAGTTCGGAGATCGGGCCGTAGTCGACGAAGTTGTCCGAGAAGAAGGTGAGGGCATCCTCCGGATCGTTCCAGGTGAAGTCGCTGACCTCGACGCCGTCGATGGAAATCGTGAACGACATGGTCGTGAAACCGTCGAGCTCGATCGTCCCGTCGTAAAAGCCCATCAGCAGGTTATCGACTGCCGGCAGGGCCTCCAGATTGACGGCGAAATCGAGTGTGCCTCCGGCCGTCTGGTCGGTGGTGCCGTTGGCACCACTGCTCGCGCCGAGTTCGACGATCGCGAAATATGACGTGGCGTCCGAGAAGCCGGTGGCGATGTTCGGATTGCCGCCCAGGATCGCATCGACGTCGGAAGACGAGGGCGAGGCGGTGACATGGCCCAGCAGGGTCGGATCGACCGGGTTGGCATCGGCGCCGTAGGAGGCGAGGGCCGACGCCTCCTGCAGCCCGTCGCCGGATCCAGCCAGCTCGATGGAAATCGAGGTGACGACGTCGCCATCGACGGAGCCCGTTGCGTAGGCTTTCGCCGAGACGGTCGACGGGGCGCCCATGCTGCCCATCCAGGCGGTCGCCCAGGCGGAGCCTGAAACGGAGTCGCCCCGACCACCATGTGCCGTCGCCTCGGCTGTACTCGCCAGAGTCGTCACGCCGTCGGCGCGGGCGTAGGCATTGCCGCCCACATCGCCGTCGCCGGCCTCGACATACGCGGCGACCGCGGCCCGCTGTCCGCCGACCGCGGCGGATACTCTCGCCTCGGCCGAGGCGTCGCCGCCGTCGCCGCGATCCGTGCCCGTGCCGCCGTCGCCGCCGAAGGCGGCGGCCCCCACGATCAGGGTGGCGCTGTGCGTGGGTGCGGACTGATCGTTGAAACCCACGGACGAGGTGGCGTCGCCCCCGTCGCCACCCAGGCCGCCAGCCGCGTCGCCGCCGCCGCCGGCAAAGACGGTCTGGGAGACCGTGGCATCGCCACCGTCGGTATAGGCCCGTGCCGAGTCGTACACGGTGACACTCGCCCCGTTGCCGCCCCGCCCGGACGCGGCCCCGTCGCCGCCGAAGCCTCCCCAGGCTTGCGTGGTCGCCGTGGCTGCCGTGTCTCCGCGCGCGAGCGCGGCCAGGTTGCTCACGCTGCCGCCGTTACCGCCCGTCGTTCCGGCACCGC
>LSKJ01000705.1 GCA_001557035.1 Rhodospirillaceae bacterium CCH5-H10
CCCGCCTATGCCTGCGGCGTGGCCGGCCTGCGGCCGACACCGGGCCGCGTCCCGGCCTTCAACCCGTCCGCCACCGCCGAGCGGCCCATCACCGCGCAGCTCATGTCCGTGCAGGGCCCGTTGGCCCGCTCGATCGCAGACCTGCGCCTCGCCTTCGCCGCCATGGCGAGGGGCGACGCGCGCGATCCCAATTGGGTGCCGGCGCCCCTCGCCGGCCCCGCGCCGACGCGGCCGCTCCGCGCCGCCATCGCACCGGCTCCGTTCGAGGATGTCGTGCCGGAAGTGCGGGCGGCGGTCGTGGCGGCCGGCAAGGCCCTCGAAACCGCCGGCTACGAAGTCATCGAGATCGCGCCGCCGCGCCTGGTCGAAGCAGCCGAGCTCTGGCACCGGATGGTCGTCAATGACGAGCGGCGGGGCTTCGTCGCCACGGTGCAGGCGCTGGGCGACGCCGCCGCGCGGCGCAACGTCGAAGGCCACCTCCGATACGTGCCGGAGGTCGATGCGGGCGGCCTGCTCGACGCGTTCGGCGAGCGTCTCGCCTTGATGCGGGCCTGGTCGCTGTTCTTCGACCATTATGCGGTCGCGGTCGTGCCGGTTTCGCACGTCCTGCCCTTCCCGGACGGCCTCGATCTGCAGGACCAACCGGTCGTGGATCGCATGATGGCCGCACAGCACTGCCTGCTTGCGACGCCCGTCCTGGGTTATCCCTCGGTGTCGGTGCCCACCGGCCTCGCCGATGGAACGCCCGTGGGCATACAAATCATCTCCGCCCGCTTCCGCGAGGATCTCTGCCTCGATGCAGCAGAGATCGTCGAGGCGCACGCCCCGCGCCTCACGCCCATCGAGCCGCGCGATTAGCCTCGGGCGCGCTCGGATTGCTGGCCGAGCGCGGCGAGCGCCGTCGCCACGATCTGCGGCGCGTTGAGGCCGGCCCATTCGTACTGCCGGGCCGGCGACGCATGATCGAGGAAGCGGTCGGGCAAAACCATCGGCCGCACCTTCAGGCCGTTGTCGAGCAGGCCCGACGTGGCGAGATACTGTAGGACGAAGCTCGAGAAGCCGCCGACCGAGCCCTCCTCGATGGTGATCAGCACCTCGTGCTCGCGCGCGAGGCGGCGGATCAGGTCGGTGTCGAGGGGTTTGGCGAAGCGGGCGTCGGCCACCGTCGTGCTGAGGCCCTTGGCGCCGAGATCCTCGGCCGCCACCAGGCATTCCTGCAAACGCGCACCGAAATTCAGGATGGCGATTTTGGTGCCCTCGCGAACGATCCGGCCCTTGCCGACTTCCAGCGGCGTGCCCTTCGCCGGCAACTCGACGCCGACGCCCTCGCCGCGCGGATAGCGGAAGGCCGAGGGGCGGTCGTCGATCGCGGCGGCCGTCGCCACCATGTTCATCAGTTCCAGCTCGTCGGCGGCCGCCATGATGACGAAGTCCGGCAGGCAGCCGAGATAGGCCACGTCGAAGGAACCCGCATGGGTGGCGCCGTCGGCGCCGACCAGTCCCGCCCGATCGATGGCGAACCGCACCGGCAGCTTTTGCAGGGCAACGTCGTGCACGACCTGGTCGAAAGCGCGCTGCAGGAAGGTCGAATAGATCGCGGTGAACGGCTTGAAGCCCTCGGTCGCCAGGCCGGCGGCGAAGGTGACGCCGTGCTGCTCGGCGATCGCCACGTCGAAAGTGCGCTCGGGGAAGCGCTCGGCGAACTTGTCCAGCCCGGTGCCCGAAGGCATCGCCGCGGTCACCGCCACGATCTTCTTGTCAGCCTCCGCCTCCGCGATCAGCGCCTTGGCGAAGACCGAGGTGTATTGCGGCGCGTTGGCGATCGGCTTGGACTGCTTGCCGGTGATGACGTCGAACTTCACCACCCCGTGGTACTTGTCCGCACTCGCCTCGGCCGGCCCGTAGCCCTTGCCCTTCTTTGTCACGACATGGACCAGGATCGGCTTGTCGAGCTGGCTGTCGCGGGCATTCTTCAGCACCGGCAGCAGATGGTCGAGATTGTGACCGTCGACGGGACCGACATAGTAGAAGCCCAGCTCGTCGAACAGCGTGCCGCCCGCCACGAAGCCGCGGGCGAATTCCTCGGCACGCTTGGCCGCGAGTTCGAGCGGCTTGGGCAGGTTCTCGGCGAAGGTGCGCCCGAGGTTGCGCAGCGTGACATAGGGGCGGCCCGACAGGAGCCGCGAGAGATGGCCCGACAGCGCGCCGACGGGCGGCGCGATCGACATGTCGTTGTCGTTCAGAACCACGATCAGGCGCGAGCGCAGGGCGCCCGCATTGTTCATCGCCTCGTAGGCCATGCCGGCACTGAGCGCGCCATCGCCGATCACGGCGATCACGTTGTTGGAGCCGCCCGCCAGATCGCGCGCCACGGCCATGCCGAGGCCGGCGGAGATCGAGGTCGAGGAATGAGCCGCGCCGAACGGGTCGTATTCGCTCTCGGAACGCCGCGTGAAGCCCGACAACCCGCCTTCCTGGCGCAAGGTGCGGATGCGGCTGCGGCGGCCCGTGACGATCTTGTGCGGATAGGCCTGGTGGCCGACGTCCCAGATCAGCCGGTCCTTCGGCGTGTCGAAGACGTAGTGAAGGGCCACCGTGAGCTCGACGACGCCCAGTCCCGCTCCGAGATGGCCGCCGGTAACGGAAACGGCCGAGATCGTCTCCTGGCGCAGTTCGTCCGCTAGCTGACGCAACTGTTCTGCGCGCAAGCGGCGGATGTCGGCGGGAACGTCGACGGTATCGAGCAGCGGCGTCGTACTGTGGCCGGTCATTGGACTACCATACTCCTGCGCGGCGCCTTCTGCCCCAACTTCAGGTGCGGCGCGCCACGACGAATTCTGTGGCTTGCCTTAGCAAATCCGCTGCTTCTCCGAAGGGCTCCAGATGCGCGGCGGCCTGTCGCGCCAGCATTCCGGCCTGCGCCCTCGCCCGTTCGACGCCCAGGATGGACACGAAAGTCGCCTTGCCGGCGGCTTCGTCCTTGCCCGTCGCCTTGCCCAGCTCCTCCGCGCTGCCTTCGATGTCGAGCAGGTCGTCGACGATCTGAAACGCCAGGCCGAGATCGTGCGCATAGCCCGCGAGCGCCAATCGTAGCGAGTCGTTCGCCTTGCCGAGGATGGCGCCCGCCGTGCACGAGAAGGAGATCAACGCCCCCGTCTTCAGGCGTTGCAGGTGGGTGATGGCGCCGATCGACTGGTCGGAATTTTCCTGCTCGGCCAGCAGGTCGAGCATCTGCCCGCCCACCATGCCGCGTGCGCCTGCAGCCTTCGCGAGCTCGCTCACCAGCGCCGTGCGCACCGCCGGATCGCCATGGGTGTCCTCGTGCGCCAGCACCTCGAAGGCCAGAGCCTGCAACGCATCGCCCGCGAGGATCGCGGTCGCCTCGTCGAACTGCTTGTGGCAGGTGGGTTTGCCGCGCCGCAGATCGTCGTCGTCCATCGCCGGCAGATCGTCGTGGATCAGCGAATAGGCGTGTACGAACTCGATGGCGGATGCCGTTCGCAGGGCGGGCAGCGTCCCCACCTTGAAGAGCGTCGCGCCGGCCAGCACGAAAAAAGCGCGCAACCGCTTGCCGCCGCCGAGGCTGGAGTAGCGCATCGCCTCGAAGACACGCGCCTCGCCCACGGCCCCGGACGGCAGCAGGCGATCCATGGTGCGCTCGACCGACTCCGCCGCGAACGCGAGGGCGGTGTCGAACTGTCTGTGCGACGACAACGGCATCGGAGAAAATCAGCCGAGATCGGCGGGTTGCGTGGCGACCGAACCGTCGGCGGAGAAGACGATCTTTTCCACCTTCATCTTGGCTTCGGCCAGCCGCTGCTCGCAGTGCCGCTTCAGAAGCGCGCCCCGCTCGTAGGCCGAAATCGCCTCGTCCAGCTTCACCTGGCCGCGTTCAAGCTGCTGGACGATGCCCTCCAGTTCCTTGAGGGCATCCTCGAACGAGAGCGCTGCAATATCCTTGGGCAGGGAGGGTTCTTTAGCCAATTTTTGCCTCTCGAAGGGGTTGGTCCGGATCGTACCCGGCCGCGGCGAACATGTCGAAAGATGCCGCTCGCGTCATCAAAATAGGCCGAAAATTCCCGAATCGAGAGCAAAACAGCGCATCTGCAACTATCGATAAGCAAAACACGCAACTTTGACATGGCCGCTTTGCATGTTCGCAGGACAAAACCCGCTCACGCGCATTGCGATAGAGTTAAGCCAATGGCAGGTTCCGCTCCGCAAAGAAATAAACGGCCATTCACCAGGAGCAAACGCCCATGGGCAACGTTAGCCATCTCGTCACGCGAACCGCCGCCTTCCAGAGCTCGGTCGAGAACGGTCTCGCCGAAGGGTCCAGCAGCAAGGATCGCCAGTTCGTCACGGCGCTGGCGCGCGGCCTCGACATCCTGCGCGCCTTCCATGCCGGCGAAGGCATGCTGGGCAACCAGGAGATCGCCCATCGCACGGGCCTGCCGAAGCCGACGGTCGCCCGCCTCACCCACACGCTGACCGAGCTGGGCTACCTCAACTACATCCGCCGTTTCCGCAAATACGAGCTGGGCGCCTCGGTGCTGGCGCTGGGCTATGCCGCCATCTCGAGCATGGACGTCCGCCGCGCCTCGCGTCAGCCGCTGGAGCAGCTGGCCCATGCCCTCAACGCCTCCACGGCGCTGGGCGGCCGCGACCGTCACTCGATGATCTACCTCGAAGCCTGCCGTGGCCCGTCGGTCGTGGCGATCACTCACGACGTCGGCACCCGCGTGCCGATGGCCAGCACCGCGATGGGCCGCGCCTACCTGTTCTCGCTGCCCGACGTCGACCGCAACAAGCAGATCGATGCGATCCGCCGCCGCTGGCGCGACGACTGGGCCAAGGTGAAGACCGGCCTCGAGCGCTCGTTCAAGGAACTGACCGACCGCGGCTTCTGCGTCACCTGGGGCGAGTGGCTGCCCGAGCTGTGCGGCGTCGGCGCCCCGCTGCGCAATTCCGATGGCACGGCCGCGTATGCGATCAACGCCTCGGCGCCGATCTACCAGATCAGCCGCGACCGTCTCGAAGCCGACTGGGGCCCGCGCCTGGTCAAGGTCGCGCGCGACATCCGCACCGGCATGGCCGCGCAACCCGCCGTCACCGCCCCCGCCAGCTCGGCCATGCGGCCGATGATGGCCAATGGCAACGGCCATCGGGCGCCGATGTCGGCGATGGTGCGCCGCTAGGCGCACCCTCTCCCAAAAGGCTTTCCAGACATGGCGATCCAACGACCGGCCGACGCTCGGCCGGTCGCTCCTTATGAGTTCCGCGGCTTCAACGGCGTCATCGGCCACCAGGTCGTGGCGTGGCGTCATGGCTTCGTCGAGATGCAACTCAAGGTGCGGCCGGAACTGTGCAACGCCAACGGCCTGCTGCACGGCGGCGTGCTGATGACGCTCCTCGACTCGGCGAGCGGCTTCGCCTGCACCTTCAATGAGACCGCGACGGCGCGGCGGCTGTCCGTGACGCTGGCCTTCACCACACAGTTCATCAAGGCCGGCCGCGAGGGAGACCTGCTCACGATCCTGGGCGCGTGGCGTCCCTCGACCAGCCAGAGCACCTTCGCCGCCGAGACCGAGATCTATAATCAGGCGAACGAATTGCTTGCGACCGGCGCCGGCACCTTCCGGTACCTGAAGGGCGAGCGCAGCGACGGCACGCTCGACTTCCTCGACCAGAAGGCCGCCGACTAGCGTCTCATTGGAGCGCGCAACTCCCGTTGCGCACATGTCTCGTTTGCCGATGACGCTTGAGCGCAACGGGAGTTGCGCGCTCCATTGCATCTACCTGCCCTCCACGATCAGGCGGCGGACGGCGACGAGATCGTCGCGAAACGCCGCGTAGGCTTCCTGCTGTGCTGCCTCATCCGGCAGGCGCAGCAGGTAGGATGGATGCACCGTGGCATAGCCCGGCTGGGCGTCGAACGCGATCGGACCGCGCACCTTGAGAACCGAAAGCGGCTTCCCCGTCAGCCCGAGCAATGCCGTCCCGCCCATCGCGACGACCAGCTTCGGCCGCACGAAGTCGAGTTCGCGCTTCAGCCACCAGCGATAGCGCTTGACCTCGCCGGGATTGGGCCGCTTGTGCAGGCGCTTCTTGCCGCGCGGCTCGTACTTGAAGTGCTTCACCGCGTTGGTGACGTAGACGCCTGAACGATCGATGCCGGCCTCGGCCAGCGCCTTGTCGAGAAGTTGTCCCGCAGGACCGATGAACGGCCGCCCTTCCCTTTCCTCCTGATCGCCCGGCTGCTCGCCGACGAAGGCGACGGCGGGCTCCATCGGCCCTTCGCCCAGCACGGCACGGTCGGCGCCCGGCGTCAGCGGCTCCGAGGCCGCGATCAGCCGGTTCAGTTCCTCCAGCGTCCGTGGCCCCTGCTCGGCCATCGCCGCCACCGCCTTCAGCGGATCGCGCTTCTCGCGCTCCGCTGCCTCGCGCGCGATCATCTCCTGAGCCCGCGCCGGCGCCTGCTGCACCAGGCCGGCGATCGACGCAGCCTCCGGCAGGTTGCGCCAGTATTTCTCCGGCATGTGCTGCCGCATCGCCCTGGGATTGAGACGCGCCGGATTGAAGACGTTCTCGTAATAGCAGCGCCACGCCTCCTCGAAGGCATCGGCCTCAGGTGCATCGCTGCGCTGCGCCGACGGCCCGATAGTCAATGTTGCACGATCCCAATGAAGCGAGCCCACCGGCGTCAGGATCGACCAGACGAGGCTGCGGAAGCGCTCGACGAAGAAATCGGCCGTCGCCTCGACGATGAAATGCTGCGGCTCGAACCACGACACGAACCGCTCCTTGCCGTCGGGATCGTGCGTCTCGCGGAAGCGCACGAAGGCGTGCATCTTGTGCAGGTCGCGGCGCACCGACTTCGCCATCATCTCGAGGCGATGTACCAGCGGATCGCTTTGCACGTCGAGGAGCGCTCGCTCGCCATTCAACATCCGCCAGATCGCCGTGTAGAGCAGCGCATAGCGCTCCCGGTCGCTGTGACAGACGACCAGCCGGATCAGATCGCCCAACGCGCGCGGCAGGGCCACCGGCGGCGCGGCATCGATCTGCCCTCCGCCGAACAGATCGCCCTCGCCGGCGCGGCACCACGAGACGGTCTCAGGCCTCGCCTTGCGCGCGACCAACATGCGGACGGCAGCCCGGAACCCATCGATGTCCGCGCCCTCCCGCAGGGGCACGCCGATCAAAAGAGACTCGCCTGCACGGGCGCATCCGCGAGGTTGCTGCGGATCTCCAGCCGGTCCGACACCTTCGTCGGGCGATAGTCGGCCGTAACCAGAAACGGCAGCAGCCGCTTCACGCTGCGCGCCAGCCGGCCGATGTCGGCCAGCCGCAGCCGCGCGTGCCGTCGCGCCGCGATGATCTTGTCGACCGAGCGCACGCCGAGACCCGGCACGCGCAACAGCATCTCGCGATCGGCGGTGTTTACGTCGAGCGGAAAGCGGTCGCGGTTCTGCAGCGCCCAAGCCGACTTGGGATCGATGTCGAGCGCCAGCATGCCGTCCTGCCCCGCACTCGCGACCTCGTCGGCCGAGAAGCCATAGAACCGCAGCAGCCAATCGGCCTGATAGAGCCGGTTCTCGCGCTGCAACGGTGGCGCCTTGAGCGGCAGTACCGCGCTCGGCTCGGGGATCGGACTGAAGGCCGAGTAGTAGACGCGGCGCAGTGCGTAGTCCTTGTAGAGGACCGCGCTGGTCTGCAGCAGCGCCGCATCGGTCGTCGCATCGGCGCCCACGATCACCTGCGTGCTCTGCCCGGCCGGCGAGAATTTTCGGCGATCCTCCTTCGCTTCGTCGATGCGCTCCTTCATCTGGCCCATGGCGCCAGTGATCGAAGTCACGTTCTTTTCCGGCGCGAAGCGCGCCAGACTATCGGGCGACGGCAGCTCGATGTTGATCGACAGCCGATCCGCGAAGAGACCCGCCTGCTCGATCAGCCAGGGATTGGCCTCGGGAATGGTCTTGAGATGGATGTAGCCCGCGAAGCCATGCTCGCGTCGCAGCTTCTTCGCCACGAGGATGAGCTGCTCCATCGTGTGGTCGGGATTGCGGATGATGCCCGACGACAGGAACAGACCCTCGATGTAGTTGCGCTTGTAGAAGTTGAGCGTCAGGGCGACGACCTCGTCGACCGTGAAGCGCGCGCGCTCGACGTTCGAGGAGCGCCGGTTGACGCAGTAGGCGCAGTCGAACAGGCAGTAATTGGTCAGCAGGATCTTGAGCAGCGACACGCAGCGCCCGTCCGGCGTGTAGGCATGGCAGATGCCGTTGCTGGTCGAGCCGATCCCGTCGGGCGCGGCGGCCCGCTTGGGCGCCCCCGACGAGGCGCACGAGGCGTCGTACTTGGCCGCGTCCGAAAGAATACGAAGTTTGGTGGTGAGCTTTTCGTCCAACAACGCCTCCTGAAAACGCGAGAGCGTTGTTCTCTATATGTTCCATTCGGCGACGAGCGCAAGCGCCGCCGATTTCGCAATCAGTTCAATCGCTTAGGGTCACTCTTCTTGGGACGGTGTCGAACGCAGCCGATAACGGAGCCACATCGTCCCGCCCTCCAGAACCTCGTGGCTCACCAAGGTCATGCTTTCGATCGGCGCCGGGCCGAGATTGGTGTCGCCCGAATTGAACACGATCGGTCCGCCGGTGCTGCCGTCGATCACCGGGCAGATCACCAGGCTCAGCTCGTCGATCAGCCCCGCCCGCAGCAGCGCGCCGTTCGCTCCGCCCCCGCCCTCCAGCATGATCCGCTCGATGCCCAGCTCGCGATTGAGCGTCTCGAGCGCCGCCGCAAGATCGACTTCGGCCTTGCCGGCGAAGATGTAGGACACACCGTCGGCGCGCAGGCCGGCCAGGTGCCGGTCCGGCACGGATTCGGTCAGGATCACCAGAATCGGATCACCGCCGATGTCGCGGCGCGCCCAGACCGCCTTGCCATGCGCATCGAGGAAGATGCCCCATGCCTTGGCCTCGCGCTGCGCGAACCAGTTCTCTCGCGGGAACGTCCGATCCGTGTCGGGATAGTGCGGCTCCTTGCTCTTGGCGAACTCCTGCGCCGTCACCCGCCCGCACAGCCACGAGCCCCCGCCCATCTGGTCGTGCAGGCGCTCGAAGAGGTTGGGCACGATGTTGACCTTCGGCCGCCAGCGGCTACCCCAGATGCGACCATCGACGCTGCAGACCATGTGGCAGAGGACATAGGGACGCCGGTGCGCCGTCATGGGCTATCTCCGATGGTGCTGAAAAGTCCACCCATGGTGATACCGAATATCGGCCAGTACCGGCTAGTCCGGTGCCAATTCCGGTGCCATTGGCCTCACATCTCAATAGGGCCAGTCTTGATGTTGGCGACGCTCGAATGAGACCCGCGCCGCCCGGTTAACGAGGTGAAGTATCAGCGCGCTCGTGGCGGAACCAAACTGAGCTCGAGAAGTGAGAACGACGTCCCCATAGTCAGGAGCCTTGTATGCAAGGTTCGCACAGAGGTCTCCGATCTGCTGATCGTTGAATGAAACATGGACCTCGTGTGAGAACCGATTCCGGATCTTACGCATTCGATGGAGCTCCTCTGCCTCACGGGGCCGAATCAAACCCAACGCTTCGCACGCATTGATGCGGGAGGAGAATGTTCCTAGGGGCGCATTAGCGTTGTCGACAAGCTGAGCGTGCCGTTGATCGTTCACAAAGAACGCCAGTAATATTCGGCGCAGCAACTCATCCAAGTAGCTCACCGAAATCAGGACTTCTCCACGCGGGCTTTCTTTTTGGACCGCGGGAAGGAACTCCATGAACTCCGTTAGATGGGGGTGCGGCTCTTCTTCCCGCCGGTCGTCGATGTAGCCCTTTTTCACGATTATGCTCCGTCCACCGCTCTAGGGCCCTACGATAACCCCGTTCGGCGTTCTCGTCTGTTCATCACCCAAGGATGCGCCGCAGCGCCGGGGCGACACCGCCGCCCCGGCCGTCGCCACGGTCCTACAGCCGGCGCCACTCGCCGAGCGTCATCCGCTCGGCCGGCCCACTGGGACTGTGCATCATGTGCGGGCTGACGACCGTCGGCTCTTGATAGAGGGCCGTCCTGCTCCCCTTCAGCCACCTCTGCCACGAGTGGGAGAAAGAGAAAGGGGTGCTGCACTTCGTCGCCACGGATTATCCGAGCTTCGGCGAGTTCACGTCGTGGCTCTCCCGGAAAGGCTACTCCCGCTATCTCGACTTCATGTCTCGGACGGGAGCGCTGTACGATGCCAAGATGTGGTTCGACGAGGAATTCAAGCAGATGTGGCGACGCTAACGGAACGAGGGACTTAAATGAACTGGACCTGCCCGTATTGTGATCGTGATCAATACATCACGGACAATCGCAACAGCAGCGATTGCCCCATTGAGCAAGAAGGGTCGACCTTAGGAAAGGTCTTGATTCGAGTGACGAGCACCACTTGCGCGAACAAGGATTGCCGCAAGCTCACCCTCCGTGCCGATCTCTATGAGAATCTCGGATATCAGGTTAGAAATTACAAGCTGGGCAAACTGAGGGGGATCTGGTCTCTTCTTCCGGGCTCATCGGCGAAGCCGCAACCCGACTACATTCCACTGCCTATCCGCGACGACTATGAGCAGGCGTGTAAGATCCGCACCCTCAGCCCAAAGGCCAGCGCCACGCTCTCACGGCGTTGCCTTCAGGGAATGATTCGTGACTTCTGCGGCATCTCCAAACCCCGTCTGATTGATGAGATCAAGGAGCTGAAGCAGCGCCTCGACGACGGGAAGGCGCCGACCGGGGTGATGCCGGACTCGGTCGAAGCCATCGACCATGTGCGCAGCATCGGCAATATCGGCGCTCACATGGAGAAGGATATCAATGTCATTGTCGACATTGACCCCGAAGAAGCAACGATCCTCATCGGCCTGATCGAGCTGCTTTTCAAGGAATGGTATGTGGCGCGGCACCAACGCGCGGAGCGGCTTGCTGAGCTCAAGCGCATCGCTGACGCAAAGGCGGAAGACAAAAAGGCCAGCGGCGAAAAGGAGTGAGAGCCTTACACGGCCTCGGCCTGGCCAGCCATGCTCCACCGCCAAGGGTGGTCTCTGGGGCGCGTGCGGATCGCGCAAAGACGTGGCATAGGTTGAATGTCACTATCCGGACGCTACCGATGCACAAAGCTCCTATCGAAACGACTCGCCACATTCACGAAAATCTCTGGATCGTTCTCTCTTACGCGCTGGCTCGGCCGATTGCTGCGGAAGTGATGCGCAGCCGATTCCGCGGCGAGTTCGAATATTTGAACATGTCGATCCACGAGAATGCCGAGCGGCGGGCCGATCGCGCGCTCTTGGAAATGGCCGTTCAAATCCGCGTCCTGGACGACAAGCACAAATTCACCCAGGGGCCCTCAGACTTTGCGCTGGGCACACTACACATGCGCAACGGCTCCGTGAGGGAACTGTCCTACCGGGAGATGACAAACAAGGTGATCCACGGAAGCTATTTCGAGTGGCAAATAGACGGTCCCCTCGATCCGAAAATCATCGTCAGCTCCTCGTCTGACGAGAAGTGGGAATCCGCGAATATTGAGGTCTATGCGCTGATGGCGACTGTTGGACAGATGGCATTTGGCTACTAGGGGCGGAAGTACGGAAGAATAGCGGCGACTCCGCGGCATCGCCCACATGACAGAGCCTGACATGGAGATGCTCGGGCAGAATTTCCGTGCCGGAGATCCCGATCGCTTCGCGCAATTGCCGGCGGGTGCCGCAGATTGCATCTACCGTCTTCTCGTCGGGGATCAGGGCAAAGAACAGGCGATCGGTGGCTACTGCAGCAGTCACGTCATTCCTCTGCGGGACCTCAGGACAGCGGGATGCGCGCGATGTGACGGTGCGTCGTCTGGCCGATCAGGCTGTGCATCAGCACGACCTCGCGGACCGTCCACGCGATCGGCTCAACCGGCTCGGCCTCGATGTGGCGGCCGTCATGGAGCAGCGTCACGTGGGGCGTGTAGCGGCGGGCCGGCCGCGGTGTGTCGTCGAGCGAATCGCAGAGGCGTTGCTGCAGCACCTCCATGCCGACGGTCGAATCGTCACCCGTCAGGACCAGCGCGCCATTGGCGAAGCTCATCAGGCGATCGAACGCGACACGGAACGACGGCATCGAGATCCCGCCGGCGCGCGCCATCCAGCCGTCGATCTCCTCGACATCCGGCAGGCCGTGGCCTTCGTGCACGGTCGACAGCGTGACATGGAAATGCCCGGTCTTGAGCAGCCGGCCCGTGAGGCCGTGCCGGGCGCGCGAGGCGGCGGCACGCTCTGCAATCCGCTCGGCCGTCTCCGCATCCGGCAGGACGGCAAAGAACAGCCTGTCGGTGAAGCGTGGCCCGGTCCGGCGCAGGCCGGCATGGCGTCGCCGGAGGCGGTCCACGGCGAGGCGCGAGACACCCTGCTCCAGCCGCGGCGCCAGCGCCTGACGGCCTGCAAAAGCCTCGATCGTCGCCCCGGAAAATGCAGTCATTGCTTGCCTCCTCAATCGCATGTTCATGTTATGTTCTAAGCCGGAATAAGGCAATAGCTCCGACCTTGGCCGATACATTTGATACGATGAGAACATGCAGATCCGAGGCTTCTACGAATTCGGCCATACGCTCGACGTGCTCGACGCCGAGAGCCATGGTTTCGCGCAGGCCGATGTCGCCCATGTCGACCGGTTCTGGGCGTTCGGCGACATGCACGACAGTTCGGCCGGGTTCGTGCTGCAACTGCGCGACGGCCGCCACGCCTATGCCGAGTTCCTGCACTGGCATGGCTTCGAGCAGGACGAGGATTTCAGGGTCGACGTCGAGATGCTGGACGGCGACGCGCTGCCGACCGCGCCGCTACGCGAGCCCCTCCCCGGCAACGAGCCATGGCCGCCGGGCGGCTGGTCGGGGGAGACGGCCCATCTCGACCGCCTGCTTCTCCAGGGCGACGCCGGCTGAGCGCTACTTCTTCGTCGCCTGCTCGCGCAACGTCTCGGCGATCTTCTTGGCGTCGTAGGTCGGGTAGAACTCGGTGCGGAACGCCTTCCATGCGCCCTGCTCAACCGCGCGATTGACCTCGCGCAGGCGGGCCGGCGGCACGCGCAGGGTCACGATGTAGCCGAGGCCCATGGCGATGTACCAGGACTCGACCTGGATGCCCTCGGGCGGGAACTTCGCCCAGAAGCCCTGCTCCGCCTGGATTTTGTTGATCTCGTCCAGGTTCATCGTCTGGTCATGTCGCATGATGACCGTGAGCAGGATGTAGTCGGACGGGGTGGCCGCGGGACCGGGAACCGCGGCGGCCGGCGGCACTGGAGTCTGCGCCGAGGCCGGCAGTGCGAAAATCATTGATGCGACAGCGAGTGAAACTCCGAACCGCTTCATCCTTGCCTCCCTCAGTTACGGCCAGTGATCCAGCTCACGCCCTTGATGAGACTTTTGGCCAGAACCGCAAAGTAGCCCAGAAGGCCAACCCGCCAAGCACTCCGCATATACCAGCGCGAACGGCACTCTCGATCGTGTCCGCCGATAAACTGTGCCTTACCGGGGTATCGCCGAAGAACGGTGCGAACACAAAGAATCCCGCGGCCCCAATAAGCGAGCCCACAACGACAGCCGCGATCGGCCCCGTCCATCCGAACAATCTGCAAAGCAGGACCAACGGAAGGCCAGCGACAACCACAATTGGAAAAACAAAGACCACCGTAGTGTAGAGCGCAAGATAGGCGGTCACCGCCAATGCCTTTAGGGCCACGCCCCCGCCGCCTGCGAGCCACCAGAAGGCAAAAGCCCAAACAAAGCTGGCAAGCACGATGGCTGTCAGCCAGCCGAGCGCCTGCCAGATCCGTCGGAGCATCCGGCGCCTCTACTTGATCGTGATCTCGGTCGAGCCGAGCCCTTCGAATTCGGTCTTCGCGACACCCGGACCCGGCAGGAACGCAGGCGGATGCACAGAGCCGGTCAGCACGAGGTCGCCGGCCTTCAGGTGGCGTCCATGCTTGTTGAGCGCGTTGGCGAGCCAGGCGAGCGAGATCATCGCGCCGCCCATGACCGCGCTGCCGGTGCCGGACGCCAGCTCCTTGCCGTCGAGCGTCGAACGGCCTTTGAGGTTGGCGAAATCGAGCGTCTGCCAGTCCTTGATCTCGGTGCCGACGACCAGCGCCGCCTGCAGCACGTTGTCGGCGATGCGCGCGGGGCCGCCCATCTTGCTGACGTCGAGGTAGCGGTTGTCGACCAGTTCCATGCCGCAATGGAGAGCCCCGACATGGGCGCGGATGCTCTCGGCAGTGTAGGGCGAACCGCCGGCCGGCGCGTCCCTGGCAATGCGGGCCACCAGCTCGGGCTCGATGCCCGGCTTCAGCGGCCAGCCCTTCTCGAACACTGCGCCGCTCTGGCGCAGCCCGCTGTGGTAGACGCCCGCGAAAACCGGGCCCGAGAGCTTCAGCGGCTCGTATTGCGTCGGCAGCGTCAGCGCGATCTTCCAGCCGGCAAACTTGTCGCCGGCGGCGGCATAGAGATCGTGGACCGCGAACTGGACCTTGTAGGCATCGGCCTCGGAGAGGTTGGCCGTCGCCGCAATGATGTCCATCGACTTCTGCGAGCGCCGTCCTTGGGCGATCCTTTCGGCAAGTGCGGCGATCTCTTTGGCGTCCAAGGCAGTTCCCTCCCTACTTGACGGTGATCTCGGCGCCGCCCAGCCCGACGAACTCGGTCTTCGCGACGCCGGGGCCCGGCAGGAACTGCGGCGGATGCACCGAGCCGGTGAGGATCATGTCGCCAGCCTTCAGCTGCTTGCCGTTGGCGATCAGCTTGTTGGCGAGCCAGGCGAGCGAGATCATCGCACCGCCCATCACGTTGCTGCCGGGGCCGGCGCCGATCTCCTTGCCCTCGAACTCCGAGCGGCCTTTCACGTTGACGAAGTCGGTCTTCTGCCAGTCCTTGATCTCGGTCCCGACGACGCAGGCGGCCTGCAGCACGTCGTCGACGATGCGGCCCGGGCCGCCCAGCTTGGAGACGTCGCCGTAGCGATTCTCGACGACTTCCATGCCGCAATAGAGGTTGGAGACGAATTCCATGATCGACTGGGCGGTGTATTCGGTCCCTGCCGGCACGTCCTTGCCCATGCGCGCCACCATCTCGCATTCGACGCCGGCCTTCAGTGGCCAGCCCTTCTCGAACACCACGCCGCTCTGCTTGATGCCGCTGGTGTAGAGGCCGGCGAAGGCCGGACCGGAGAGCTTCAGCGGCTCGTACTGCGCGGGAACGGCGAAGGCCACCTTCCAGCCCGCGAGCTTCCAGCCGGCGGCCTCGAGCTTGTCGTGGACGGCGAACTGGACCTTGTAGGCATCGGCTTCGGAGAGGCTGGCCGTGGCGTCGGCGAGCCAGTCCATCGTCGTCTTCGAGCGGCGACCTTCGACGATGCGGTCGGCGAGTGCGGCGATTTCCTTGGCGTCCACGGCTTTCTCCCTTTGATCTGGCGTCGAGCGTTTTTAATGCGCTGCGACGCAAGTTCAAAGCTCATGTTCCTCTCCGCCCGCGCAGCGGAGGGAGAGGCCAGGAGAGGTGGTCATGTGCTGTTAGAGGCGAGGTGTGACTGCCGGGGGCCCACCTCACCTACCCCACACGGACGCGTGGGGCCCCTTCCCCTCCCCCCGCTCACGCTGTTTGGGCCGGGGAGATGGTGAACACCTGTTCGGGGACATGGTGAACGGTTTTC
>LSKJ01000706.1 GCA_001557035.1 Rhodospirillaceae bacterium CCH5-H10
GCTGGCCGGCACGATCGGCGACACGATGCTCTACGTCTCCGGCGGCGCCGAGCACCAGGGCCCGGCCGGCGGCGGCCCGATCGCGATCATTGGGCGGGTCTGAGCGGCTGGGCTAAGCTCGCCGCATGAGCGAGACCGATCCCTACGAACTTCTCGGTGTGCGCCGGCGCATCAATGCCGCCGGCGCCCTGACGCGGCTGGGCGGCGCGGTGATGGCGCCCGAGGTCGTGGCGGCCATGGCCGCCGCGTCGCGG
>LSKJ01000707.1 GCA_001557035.1 Rhodospirillaceae bacterium CCH5-H10
ACGCAAAACCTGGATTGACCAGCAGGATTGCGCAGTCCGGCAACCGGGGCGCCGGCGCGAGGCGCTCGCCGATGCCCGTCGCCACGGCCGGGCGGCCGGCGAGACACATGGGGACGTCGGCGCCGAGCGATGCCGCGAGATCGAACAGCTCCTCCTCTGGCATGGCGACACGCCACAGGTCGACCAGCGCCCGGAGCGTCGCGGCGGCATCGGCAGAGCCGCCGCCGAGGCCTGCCGCCACCGGGATGCGCTTGGTGAGTCGGAGCGCGGCGCGCGGCGCCACGCCGGCGCGGCCGGCCAGCAGGCGCGCGGCCTTGAGCACCAGATTGTCGGAAACACCGTCGTCCTCGAGCGCCGAAGCTCCCGGCCCGACGATTTCCAGCGTCAGATCGGAGGCGGGCGCGGCCTCGATCCCGTCGGCGAGATCGGTGAAGGCCACGAGCGTGTCGAGCAGGTGGAAGCCGTCGGCGCGGCGACCGACGACGTTCAGCCAGAGATTGACCTTGGCACGGGCGGGCAGCACGCCCCCTGTCCTTCGATCAGTCGCCTTCGATCAGCCGCCCTGCTTGGTGTCGGCGGCCTTCTCGTACACGGTCGGCTTGTCGTTCGAGGGATTGAGTCCGTTGGCGATCTTGTCCTCGATGATCGGCTGACGATCCTTGTCCGGCTTCTGGTGCAGCGCGCGTTCCCACTGGAAGCGGGCCTCGCGGCGGCGGCCGACATGCCAGTATGCGTCGCCCAGGTGATCGGTGATCGTCGAGTCGTCGCCCTTCTGTTCGGTCGCGCGCTCCAACCACTCCACCGCCTTGTCGTACTGGCCGAGCCGATAATAGGCCCAGCCGACGCTGTCGGTGATCGCGCCGTCGTCCGGCCGAAGCTCGGTCGCACGCTCCAGCATCTTCATGCCTTCCTGGAGATGCAGGCCCTGGTCGATCCAGCTGTAGCCGAGATAGTTCAACACGTAGGGCTGCTCGGGCGAGAGTTCGAGCGCCTTCTTCATGTCGGACTCGGCCTTCGGCCAGTTCTTGGTGCGCTCGAGCACGATGCCTCGGCCGAAATAGATTTGCCAATGCCGCTCGTCGGGCTTGCCCAGCCGCGAGATCGCCGTGTCGTAGGCGGCGACGGCGTCGGCGAACTTGTCCTTGCTGCGGAGCAGGTCCGCGAGCGTCAACGCGGCATCGATTCGATCGGGCTTCTCGGCCACCAGAGTCCTGAGACGCGCGACGGCCTGGTCGAACTTGTCTTCCTGCGCGTCGAGCGCCGCCGTCCGCAGCCGCGCCTGCCAGTAGAGCGGCGACGTCGGGCCGATCCTGCCCAGCGCGGCGACCGCTTTCGGGATCTGGTGGAACTGCTCGTAGAGGCCCGCGATCATCAGCCAGGCGAAGTCCTGCTCGGGCTTCAGCGCGGTCGCGAGCTGATAGAAGATGAGCGCGAGGTCCTGGCGCTGGTTGCGCGGATCGGAGGCGAGGATGCCGCCGATGTCGAACAGGATCTCGGCGATGCCCGAGGCGGGCGACGGCGGCTTGGGCATCGGCGCATTGGGGCCCATCAGGCCGTCCATGACGACCGAATCACTGTAGCGCGTGCCATAGGTCTTCAGGATCTCGCGCGCCTCGGCATCCTTGCCCAGACGCCGCAGTCCCTCGGCGACCGAAATCGTGGTGCGCAGGCCGTTGCGGTCGAGCGAAATGGCACGCCGGTACTTGGCCTCGGCGGCATCCTTGTCGCCGGCCATCTCGTCGATCTGCGCGGCGATCACCAGGGCGGGCGCTTCCGCGCGCTCGCCGCTCGCGGGCTTCAGCCGCGCCAGAAACGACCGCGCGGCCGCGTAGTCCTTGTCGCCGGCCTTCAGCCACGCCATCACGTATTCGCGCAGCGCGCCCAGCTGGTTCTCCGAGCCGATGCGCGTGAGCTGCTGTTCGGCCGCCTTGTAGTTCCCCTTCTTGACGGCCTCGATCGCCATCACGAGGTTGGCGAAGCCATCGCCCGGGCGGGTCGACAAGACCGCCGGCGCGAGTTCGGCCGCGGAATCGATACGGCCGGCATACATGCGCAGGCGAAACACGGCATAGATCAGCTCGGGATCGAGCGGCGTGAGCGCCAGCGCCTGATCCATCTGGTCCGCTGCGGCGTCGTAGTCGTGGTCCTGCTCGCCGACACGGGCGGCGAGATAGCGGCCCTGCAGCGAGATCGGCGCGAGGCGCTGGCTGGATGGCGGTGCGGTGGCAGGCCGGGCCGGCGGCTTGGCGCCGCCTTGTTGTGCCGGGCCCTGCTGGGCCTGGCCGGCGAGAGGAAGAGCGAACAGCAGCGCCGCCGAAAGCAGCGCGAGGGGAGTGCGGTTCATGCGTCTCACATGTTGGGGTAGTTGGGACCGCCGCCGCCTTCGGGGACGCTCCAGTCGATGTTCTGCGCGGGATCCTTGATGTCGCACGTCTTGCAGTGCACGCAGTTCTGAGCGTTGATCTGAAAGCGCGGCTGGCCGTTGTCGGCCGTGACCACTTCATACACGCCGGCCGGGCAGTAGCGCTGGGCCGGTTCGGCGTAGAGCGGCAGGTTCACGGCGATCGGAATCGACGGATCGCGCAGCTTGAGGTGAACCGGCTGGTCCTCCTCGTGGTTGGTGTTCGACAGGAACACCGACGACAACTTGTCGAAGGAGATCACGCCGTCGGCCTTGGGATACTGGATCGGCTGGAACTCGCTGGCCGGCCGCAGCGTCTCATGGTCGGCCTTGTGATGACGCAGCGTCCACGGCACGCGAACGCCGAGATCGTGCAGCCACATGTCCATTCCGCCGTAGAGCGTGCCGAGCGTGGTGCCCCACTTCAGCGCGGGCTTCACGTTGCGCACCTTGTCGAGGTCCTTCCAGACCCACGACGCCTTCAGCTTGACCGGATAGGCGATCAGCTCGTCGCCACCGGTCTTGCCGCCGGCCAGCGCCTCGAACGCGGCCTCGGCGGCGAGCATGCCGCTCTTCACCGCGTTGTGGCTGCCCTTGATGCGCGGCACGTTGACGAACCCCGCCGAGCAGCCGATCAGGGCGCCGCCGGGGAAGGTGAGCTTCGGGATCGACTGCAGTCCGCCCTCGTTGATGGCGCGCGAGCCATAGACCAGCCGCTTGCCGCCCTTGAGATACTTGGCGACGTCGGGATGCGTCTTGAAGCGCTGGAATTCGTCGAACGGCGAGAGGTAGGGGTTCTCGTAGGAAAGATGGACCACGAGGCCGATGGCGACGAGGTTGTCGCCGAAATGGTACATGAACGAACCGCCCGAGCTGTTCGTCTCCGAGAGCGGCCAGCCCTGCGAATGGACGACCAGGCCCTTGCGGAAGTTCGCCGGATCGACCTGCCACAGTTCCTTGATGCCGATGCCGAACTTCTGCGGATCGACGCCGTCGCGCAGATCGAACTTGGCCATGAGCTGCTTGGCGAGCGAGCCGCGCACGCCCTCGCCGATCAGCGTGTACTTGGCATGCAGTTCCATGCCCGGCGTGTAGCTGTCCTTGTGCGTGCCATCCTTGGCGATGCCCATGTCGCCGGTGGCGACGCCCTTCACCGAGCCGTCCTCGTTGTAGAGAACTTCGGCGGCGGCGAAGCCGGGATAGATCTCGACACCCAGCGCCTCGGCCTGCTGGCCCAGCCAGCGGCAGACCTCGCCCAGGCTGACGATGTAGTTGCCGTGATTGTTCATCAGCCGCGGCAGCAGGAAGTTGGGGAAACGGTAGGAGCCGCCCTTGGTCAGGAACAGGAACTGGTCGTCGGTAACCTGGGTCTCGAGCGGCGCGCCCTTCTCCTTCCAGTCGGGAATGAGCTCGTTGAGGCCGATCGGATCGACGACGGCGCCCGACAGGATGTGGGCGCCCAGTTCCGAGCCCTTTTCCAGCACGCAGACGGAGACTTCGTGGTTGCGCTCGGCGGCGAGCTGCTTCAGGCGGATCGCCGCCGACAGTCCAGCCGGACCGCCGCCCACGATCACCACGTCGTATTCCATCGCCTCGCGCGTCATGCTGTATCGCCCTGCTATTCCATTTCCCGATGGACGCGCGCCTGTCCGACGGCAATCCTCTGTTTTAGATAGCGTGTCGGGGGCTGGATCGCCACCCGCTGAAAAGGGGAATTCCTGTGCCTGAGTTGAGCGAAATCGAGAGCAAGACCTTCTCTGCACGGGATTTCAGGCTGGAAAGTGGCAAGATCCTCCCCGCCCTCGAACTCGCCTACGAAACCTACGGCACCCTGTCGCCGGCCCGGGACAACGCCATCCTGGTCGTGCACGGCTATACGTCGTCCCATCACGCTGCAGGCAAGAATGCACCCGGCAAGCAGGGCCGCGGCGTCCCGGAGGGGAGCGCCGGCTGGTTCGACGGGCTGATTGGCCCGGGCAAGGCCATCGACACCGACCGCCATTTCGTCGTGTCGGTGAACGCGCTGGGTTCGGCGCACGGCAGTTCCGGCCCCAACAGCATCGATCCCGCCACCGGCAAGCCCTACGGCCCGACCTTTCCGGAGATCACGCTACGCGACATGGTGGCCAGCCAGAAGCTGCTGGTCGATTCGCTCGGCCTGAAGAGCCTCGTGGCCGTGGTCGGCCCCTCGATGGGCGGCTTCCAGTCGTTCCAGTGGGCCGCCTCCTATCCCGGCTTCATGAAGGGCATCGCCGCGTCGGTGACCGCGCCGCGCGCCCCCGGCCGCCTGGGCGGCCTCGAGGCTTTGCAGAAGCGTCTCGCCAGCGACCCGAACTGGAACGGCGGCTGGTACTACGAGAATGGCGGCATTCCGGCCACGCTGGAGCAGATCCGCTACGAGACGCTGCTGAACTACGGTCAGGGCGAAGCCGAGGCCAAGGTGGCCGCCAAGAGCTGGGCCAGGATCTACGACGGCCATTCGCTGGTCACCCTGCGGCGCGCGATCGACGGCTTCGACATCACGAAGCAATACGAGCAACTGAAGAAGACCAAGGTCCTCTACGTCATCTCCAAGACCGACAAGCTGTTCGACCTCACCGACTGCGCTGCCCATGCACTCGACATGCGCAAGGCCGGTGTCGATCTCACCTATGTCGAGATGCCGTCGGACAAGGGCCACATGGCGAGCCACGCCGACGCGGCGATGTGGGCACCGATCCTGGCTGCCTTCCTCAAGAGCCTCGCATGATCGATACGGCGTTCTCGCCGCAGGACGCCGCCGCGCTGCTGCGCTGGTACGTCGATCACGGCCTCGACGAGACGATCGGCGAGGACGCGATCGACCGCTTTGCGCTGCCCCCGCCGGCAGCGATCGTCACCACGCCTGCCCCCCCGACGGTCCCGCCCTCGGCCGCGCCGTCGCCGGTCCGGCCAACCCTCGCCGCGCCGGCCGTGCGCGCGCCCGTGCCGCTCGAATCGCCGCAACTCGCGCTCGATGCTCGCGAAGCCGCTGCGCGCGCCACCACGATCGCCGAACTGGAAGAAGCCGTGCGCGCCTTTGAGGGCTGCGCGCTGAAGCGCACGGCCAAGAACACCGTGTTCGCCGACGGCGTCGCCGGCGCGCCGGTGATGATTGTCGGCGAGGCGCCCGGCGCCGACGAGGACCGACTCGGCAAGCCGTTCGTCGGCGTGAGCGGCCAGCTCATGGACCGCATGTTCGCCGCCATCGGCATGAGCCGCGAGCGCGACCTCTACATCACCAACATTCTCTTCTGGCGCCCGCCGGGCAATCGCACGCCGACCCTTTCCGAGCAGGCGATCTGCCTCGCCTTCACGCGCCGCCATATCGAACTGGCGAAGCCGAAACTCGTGGTCCTGGCCGGTGGCACCGCGGTAAAGGCCGTGCTGAACACCACCGAGGGCATCACCCGCCTGCGCGGCAAGTGGACGATGCTGACGCTCGACGACGGTAGCGAAGTGCCGACTCTCCCGACCTTCCACCCCGCTTACCTGCTGCGCACGCCCGCCAGCAAACGCCAGAGCTGGGCCGACCTGCTTTCGGTCGACAAGCGGCTGAAGGAACTCGGCGTGCGTTGAGGCGGGCCGATCTCCCACTCTTGTCATCCTGAGCGAAGCGAAGGATCTAGCGCCTGCTCCGCGGTGCTCTGGTCGTACCGTCAGGTCCTTCGCTGCGCACAGGACGACAAGTCAGAGCTTCTTCCTCAGGAAGAACTTCTGATGGCCCGACGGGAAGTCGTCGAGGGTGGCGAAGATCTCGTAGCCGCGCTTCTCGTAGAACGGGCGTGCCTGCCAGGTGTGAGTGTCGAGATAGGCGGAGTGGCAGCCGCGCATGCGGGCATAGTCTTCCGCGGCATCCATCAGGCGCGTCGCATGGCCCTGGCCGCGCAGCGCCTCGTCGACCCAGAGGGTCGAGACGAACAGCCAGTCGGACCAGAGGTAGCCCAGCAGGCCACCCAGCGTTTCGCCCTTCTCGCCCTTCAGGAAGATCGTGCAGGGATAGTAGTCGCTCTTGCCCGTGCGGCTCGAATTGAACATCGAGAGGCGGTCGCGCACGTAGTCGGCCGCACGCGCATTGTCGGGATCGAAGACGAGCTCGACCTTCTCCATGTCAGCGCCCCCAAACCTCAGCGCATCGCGGCGCGCTGGCGGACCAGCGCCAGCACGCTGCGGCCGATCGGCATGTCGACGCCGACCCATTCCGACATCTCGACGACGGCGCCCAGCAGCGCCTCGGTCTCGAGCGGACGGCCGCGTTCGAGGTCCTGCAGCATCGACGTCTTGTGCGCACCAACCTCGGCGCCGCCGGCGATGCGCTTGTCGACATTGATGGCGAACTTCACACCGAGCTTCTCGGCGACGGCCTGCCCTTCGACCATCAGCGCGCGGCAGACCGCATGCGTGCCGGGGTCGCCGATCACCTTGTCGAGCGTCGCGCCGGTCAGCGCGCTGATCGGGTTGAAGGCCATGTTGCCCCAGAGCTTGACCCACAGCTCGTCGCGGATGCGAGGCCGCACCGGCGCCTTGAGGCCGGCCTTGATCAGCAGCTCCGACAGCTTCGACGCGCGCTCGCTGCGGCTGCCGTCGGGCTCGCCGAGCGTGAAGCGGTCGCCGTAGGTGTGCTCGATGACGCCGGGCTCGACCACGTCGGCCGCCGGATAGACGATGCTGCCCAGCACCTGAGACGGCGGCAGGCCGGCGGTCAGCGCGCCATCGGGGTCGACCGACTGGATCAGCTTGCCCTCGAACTCGCCGCCCAGTTTGTAGGTGTACCACCAGGGCACGCCGTTGATCGCCGCGACGATGGTGGTGTTCGGCCCGATCAGCGGCTTCAGTTGCGCCATCGCCGGCAGCAGCGAGTGAGCCTTCAGGGTCAGGACCAGATAGTCCTGAGGCCCGATCTCCTTCGGATCGTTGGCGACGCGCGGGCGGGTGACCGTCTCCTGGCCCTCGCTCAGCAACACGAGGCCCTTGTCGCGCAGCGCCTCGCCGTGCGGGCCACGCGCCACGACGGTCACCGGCGTGCCGGCCATTTCGAGCTTGGCGGCCATCAGGCCACCGATGGCGCCGGCACCGAATACGCAGATTGAGGTCACGCTATCGTCCTCAGGCCTTGGCTTCGCCGAGGCCGAGCTTGGCGGCCAGGCCGATGCGCTGCAGCTTGCCGGTGGCGCCCTTGGGGATTTCGGTCACGAACACGACCTTGCGCGGTACCTTGAAGTCGGCGGCGTGCTTGGCCACGAAATCGCGCAGCTCGCGCTCCGTCGCCTCGAGCCCCTGGCGCAGGACGACGACCGCGCCGACATCCTCGCCCAGCATGGGATGCGGAATGGCGAAGGTCACGCACTGCTCGACCGCCGGGTGATCCATCAGGATCGTGTCGACCTCGATCGGGCTGATCTTCTCGCCGCCACGGTTGATGATCTCCTTGAGGCGGCCGGTCAGGAACAGATAGCCATCCTCGTCGAAGCGGCCCTGGTCGCCGGTGCGGAACCAGCCGTCGGCGAAGGCCTTGAGATTGGCGTCCGGGTTATTGTCGTAGCCTGCGGTGACGTTGGGTCCCTGGATCACGACCTCGCCGATCGTGCCCTGCGGCAGGAAGTGGCCGGCCTCGTCCATGATCGCGATCTTCGGACCCGCCGGCAGGCCGACGGCGCCGGGCTTGCGCTTGCCGGGCGGCAGCGCGTTGGACGCCATCTGGTGGCTGGCCTCGGTCATGCCGTAGGCCTCGATCACCGGGCAGTCGAACGCGGCTTCGAGTTCGAGCATGACCTGAGGCGGCAACGAAGCCGACGAGGAGCGGATGAAGCGCAGCTTCGCGGCCTTGGCGGCATCGGCGTGGCTGCGCAGGCGCGTCAGGATGGCCTGATGCATGGTCGGCACGGCCGTGTACCAGGTCGGCTTCACCTCCTCGAGCTGGGCGAAGAAGCGCAGCGCGTTGAAGCCCGGCGTGCACGACACTGCGGCGCCGGCACCGATCGACGACAGCGTCGCGGCGATCAGCCCGTGGATGTGGAACAGCGGCATGATGTTCATGCAGCGGTCGGCCGGCGTCAGCGCCAGCGACTCGGCGATGTGGCGCGCCGAGGCCGCGAGGTTGGCCGTCGAGAGCGGCACGATCTTGGGCCGCGCGGTCGTGCCAGACGTATGCAGCACCAGCGCGATCTCGCCATCGACCGAGATGCCGGGGCTTGCGGCCTTGGCCGGCTTCAGCGCCGACACGTCCAGCGTGAAGCTGCCGGCCGGGCCGTCCTCGGCCGGGACCAGCTCGATGATCGGCACGCCGACCTTCTCCGCCATCGCGCGCACCGGGCTGTCCATGCCCTTCTGCACGATCACCGCCTTGGGCTTCAGATCGTCGAGATAGAACTCGAACTCGTCGGCACGATAGGCGGGATTGAGCGGCGCCGAGCTGGTGCCCGACGCAACGGCGATGAACGAGGACGCCATCTCCGGCCCGTTCGGCGCCACCATGGCGACACGGTCGCCCCGGCCGATGCCGACGCCGTTCAGCGTCGCCAGCGTGTCGTCCGTGAGCTTCTTCAGGCCGGCATAGGTGAGCCAGGGACGCCCCGGCGCGCCGATGGCCGGCGCATCGGGCTTGCCCGCGGACGTGACGTCGTAAACGGTCTTGATCATCGCGATGTCCTTACGCAGCCGCCTTTTCGTCGGCGATGATGCGGTCGTAGGCCGGCAGCGTCAGGAACTCGTAGAACTGCGGCTGCTCGACCAGGTCGATCATGAGCTGGGCGGCATCCTCGTAGCGGCCCTTCGCGTAGGCCTCCTCGCCGATCTGCGCCTTCACCTTGTCGTTCTCCTCGCGCACGATCTGGCGGACGAGGTCCTTGGTGATCGCGCGGCCGTCGTCGAGCTTCTGGTTGTGGCGCACCCACTGCCAGACCTGCGCGCGGCTGATCTCGGCGGTGGCGGCATCTTCCATCAGGTTGAACAGCGGCACGCAGCCGATGCCGCGCAGCCAGGCCTCGACGTAGCCGATGCCCACCGCCACGTTCTGGCGCAGGCCGGCCTCGGTCTTCGGACCGGTCGGCATGGTGATCAGGTCGGCCGGCGTCACGTGGACGTCCTGGCGCTTGCGGGCGATCTGGTTCGGCTCCTTCATCACGGCGTCGAACTCGGCCTTGGCGATCGGCACGAGGCCCGGATGGGCGACCCAGGTGCCGTCATGGCCATCGCCGGCCTCGCGCTTCTTGTCGGCATGGACGCGGCCCATCGCCTCGTCGTTGGCCTTGGGGTCGTTCTTGATCGGAATCTGCGCCGCCATGCCGCCCATCGCGTGCACTTCGCGGCGATGGCAGGTCTTGATCACGAGCTGGCTGTAGGAGCGCAGGAAGTGCGAGGTCATGCCGACCGTGCCGCGATCCGGCAGCACCGCCCACTCCTGCTCGCGGAACTTCTTGATGAAGGAGAAGATGTAGTCCCAGCGGCCGCAATTGAGGCCGGCCGAATGGTCCTTCAGCTCCCACAGGATCTCGTCCATCTCGAAGGTGGCGAGAATGGTCTCGATCAGCACTGTGGCCTTGATCGACTTCTGCGGCACGCCGAGCGCGTCCTGTGCGGCGACGAACACGTCGTTCCACAGGCGTGCCTCGAGATGGCTCTCCATCTTCGGCAGGTAGAAATACGGGCCAGTGCCGCGCGACAGCGCTTCCTTGGCGTTATGGAAGAAGTAGAGACCGAAATCGAACAGCGAGCCGGACATCGGCTTGCCGTCGACCATCATGTGCTTCTCGAGCAGATGCCAGCCGCGCGGACGCACGAACAGCACCGCCGTCTTTTCGTTCAGCTTGTAGGCCTTGCCGCTGTTGGGATCGACATAGTCGATCTGGCGACGGACCGCGTCGGCCAGGTTGTACTGGCCCTCGATCATGTTGGCCCAGGTCGGGGTCGAGGCATCCTCGAAGTCGGCCATGAAGACGTTGGCGCCGCAGTTCAGCGCGTTGATGATCATCTTGCGGTCGACCGGACCGGTGATCTCGACCCGGCGGTCGAGGATATCCTTGGGCAGCGGCGCCACCGTCCAGTCGCTCTCGCGGATTTTCGCGGTCTCGGGGAGGAAATCGGGCTTCTCGCCGGCATCGAGGCGCTTCTGGCGCTCGACCCGGGCGGCCAGGAGCTCCTCGCGGCGGGCGTTGAACTTGCGCTGGAGGTCGGCAACGAAGGCGACTGCCTCTTTGGTGAGCACCTTTTCAAACCCGGGCTTGATGGCGCCGTCGATCGTCACGCCCGCCGGAAGGTCCAAAGCAGCCATAGTCGTTCCCCTCGAAAATCGTTCGGATTTCAGTCGAAGGGGCGATTTACCGCCTTGAGGCCATGCCCGGCAAGGCGCTACGAGGGCTCATGGATGCCGCTTTCGTCGTAGACTGGCTGAATCTGCTGCTGCGCTGGGCTCACATGATCGTGGGCATCGCCTGGATCGGCGCCTCGTTCTATTTCATCTGGCTCGACAACCACCTGCACAAGCCGCTCGACCCGGCCGACGAGGCCAAGGGGATTGGTGGCGAGGTCTGGGCGGTCCATGGCGGCGGCTTCTACACGGCCAAGAAGTTCAAGGTGGCACCGGAGCGGCTGCCCCCCGAACTGCACTGGTTCAAGTGGGAAGCCTATACGACCCTGGTCACCGGCTTCTTCCTGCTCTGCCTCGTCTATTATTACGGGGCTGAAGTGGCGCTGATCGATCCCGCGGTCCTGCCGCTGACGCAGCCGCAGGCCATCGCGATCGGGCTGGGCTTCCTGGTGCTGGGCTGGCTGGTCTACGACTGGCTCTGCCGCTCGACCCTGGGCCAGGACGACGCCGTGCTGGGCGGGCTCATCTTCGTCTACTGCGTGATCGCGGCCTGGGCGCTCTGCCACATCTTCTCCGGCCGCGGCGCCTACATCCATTTCGGCGCCATGCTCGGCACCATCATGGTGCTGAACGTCTATTTCGTGATCATTCCGGGCCAGCGCGAACTGGTGAAGGCCAAGGAGGAAGGCCGCATCCCCGATCCGATTCACGGGCTACGGGGGCGCCAGCGCTCGGTCCACAACACCTATTTCACGCTCCCGGTGCTGTTCACGATGATCAGCAACCACTATGCCGGCCTCTACGGCCACGAGTGGAACTGGGTGCTGCTGATCACGATCTCGATCGCGGGCGCCCTGATCCGCGTCTGGTTCGTGCAGCGCCACAAGGGCAACGCCAACCCGCTGGTCCTGGCGGCAGGCTTCGTCTTCATCGCCTTCACGGCCCTTCTCGCCCTGCCGCGGCCCAGCGCCGACGGCGGCGGGCCGGTCGCGTTCGCCGAGGTGCAGCCGATCATCCAGGCACGCTGCGCATCCTGCCATGCCGCCAGGCCGACGCAGGAGGGCTTCCTGGCGCCGCCCAAGGGAATCCTGCTGGAGACGCCGTCGCAAATCCACGCGATGGCTGCGGCGATCAACCAGCAGGCCGCCGCCTCGCGCGTCATGCCGCCCGGGAACATGACGAACATCACCGATGCCGAGCGCCGCATGATTGCGCGCTGGTTCAAAGGCGGCGCACAATAGCGGCATGAACCTCCGCACCCGCGGCTTGCCGTGGCGCCGTCTCCTGACGGCGGCGCTGGCGGCGGTCGCGATCTTCCTCTTCTGGTCCCAGACTTCCGAACGCGGCCAGCGCGAGGCCGCGCGCGGCACCACGATCTCGGCCGAAGCCCGCGAGGCCGGCCAGGGCTGGGGCGCGAGCGTCGGGTTCGCCGACCAGCGCCGCCTCGACGAGCATTATCAGAAGCACGGTGCCGAGTTCGGCCGCATCACCAAACAGGACTATCTTCGCCAGGCACAATTACTGCGGGACGCCAAAGCCGGCGGTCCGATCCTCGAGACGGTGAGGCGCGACGGCGTGGTGACGCGCTTCGACCGCGACACCGGCGCCTTCATCGCCTTCAATGCCAACGGCGTCATACGCACATTTTTCAAACCCAACGACGGCGAGCGCTACTTCCGCCGGCAATCCGAAAGAAGGAACGATTGAACCCGCCATCACCACCGCCCGGCCCGCCCAACATGGCCGACCTGCAGGAACTGATCGACCAGTGGGCGACTTTCGCCGGCGATCTGGAGCGGGAGGGTTACACGTTCGACCTCGACAACTGGCTGAACGACGTCGACGTGCGCGAGCTGATCCTGGAGGCACTGCCGATGTTCAGCCGCGAGGAGATGGGCGACCATGCGCTGAAGCTCGACGCCGCGGACCGCACCTTCAAGGGCGCGACACGCGAATTCAAGCGCTGCGTCTGGGGCAGTGGCACCGCCCGCAAGGAGAAATGGACCGCCCAGAATAACTGGTGGTACTTCCGCACACCGGCCCGCTCCAACGACCAGCTTGAAGACGAGCTCGCGACGGTTCGATAAGACGAAGCATGAGCACGCCGAAAATCGTGGTCGAGGCCCAGGGGCCCGTGACCACCATCACCATCAATCGGCCGCACGCCCGGAACGCCCTCGACAACGAGGCCGCACATGGGCTGGCCGAGGCGCTGCGCGCCTTCGAGGCCGATCCCGAGGCGCGCGTCGCCGTGCTGACCGGTGCCGGCGGCGCCTTCTGCGCCGGCGCCGACCTGAAGGAGCTTGGTTCGGGCACCGATTATTTTCCATGGGCCGGCAGCGACGAGGGTCCGCTGCGGGCACCTCTGTCCAAGCCTGTGATCGCCGCGATCGAGGGCCATGCCTGCGCCGGCGGCCTGGGGGTCGCGCTGTTCTGCGACATCCGCATCGTCGACGAGACGGCAACCTTCGGCGTCTTCTCGCGGCGCTGGGGCGTGCCCATGAGCGACGGCACGACGGTGCGCCTGCCGCGCATCGTGGGCCAGGGCCGCGCCATGGACATGCTGCTGACCGGGCGCGCCGTCGGCGCCGACGAGGCCATCGCGATGGGGCTCGCTACCCGCAAGGTGGCACGCGGCACGACGCGGGCCGAGGCCGAGACGCTGGCGCGCCAGATCGCGGGCTTTCCGCCGATCGCCATGACGTCGGATCGCCGGTCGACCTACGAGGCCTTCGACCGCGACGAGGCCGCGGCCATCCGGCGCGAGATGGAATTGTCGCTCGACGCCCGTCGGCAGGAATCGCAGGGCGGCGCGGCGCGCTTCGCCAGCGGCGAAGGCCGGCACGGCCAGTTCAAGAAATAGAATTCAGGAAAGACTTCGAGAGGTACGAAAATGCGGGCGCTGGTTTGTCATGCCTATGGTCCGATCGACAGCCTGAAGGTCGAGGACATCCCGCAGCCCGTGCCGAAAGCGGGCGAGGTCTTGGTGCGGGTGCGCGCCGCCGGCGTCAGCTTCGCCGCCATGCTGGGTGTGCAGGGCAAGCACCAAAACAAGCCCGCCCTGCCCTACGTGCCGGGCAACGAGCTGGCCGGCCACGTCGTGGCGCTGGGCGAGGGCGTGACCAACGTGGCGGTGGGCGACCGCGTCGCCACCGGCGTCAGCCAGGGCGCCTTCGCCGAATATGCGACGGCGGCGGCGGCGAACCTCGTCCACATTCCCGAGATCATGCCCTACGCCGAGGCAACGAATTTCCCGACCCTCTATCCGACCGCCTACGGCGCGCTGAAGTGGAAGGCCGACATGCAGCCCGGCGAAGTGCTGCTGGTGCACGGGGCGGGCGGCGGCTCGGGCCTGACGGCCATCGAGGTCGGCAAGGCGATGGGTGCGGTGGTGATCGCCAGCGCCGGTGGCGCCGACAAGCTCAAGGCCGCGCAGGAGGCCGGCGCCGATCACCTGATCGACTACCGCTCGGAGGATCTGCGCACCCGGGTGCTGGAAATCACCGGCGGCCGCGGCGCCGACGTGATCTACGACCCGGTCGGCGGCTCGGCCTTCGATGCGTCGCTGCGTTGCGTGGCGCCCGAGGGCCGCCTCATCCCGATGGGCTTCGCCAGCGGCACCGTCCCGCAGATTCCGGCCAACATCCTGCTGGTCAAGAACGTGACCGTGATCGGCTTCTACTACGGCTACTGGAACGGCTGGGGTGGCAAGACCGCGCCATCCCCGAAGGAGGCGGCTTCCCTCGCCCAACGCCGCGCCATGGTGGCCGATGCACAGAGGGTGCTCACGGGCTGGTTCACCGAAGGCAAGCTGAAGGCCACGGTCGCCGCCACCTACGACCTCGCGGATTGGATGAAGGGATTCCGGCTGATCGAGGAGCGCACCGTCGTCGGCAAGGCGATCCTCGTCCCCTGACGCAAACCCGGTCTGCGGCAACTTGTCGGGCCGGAGGATATTCCGGCATAGTCGGCTCGCATGCCGGTACAGTGGACGATCTCCAATCCCCACCGCCTCGTGATTGCCGTCGCGCGCGACGAGCTTCACCTGCAGGACGTCGAGAACTATCTCGACGGCGTGGCGGTGGCGGATGCTCTGCCGTACCGCAAGATCTTCGATACGACGCACGCGCGGATGATGCTGAGCGACGCCGACGTGATGACGCTCGGGGCCCGCATCCGCGCCTACATGAAGGTCGGCCCGCTAGGCCCGCTCGCCATCGTCGCGGTGACCGACCGCTCCTATCAGCAGGTCCGCCTGTTCGAGGTACTGGCCGAGGGCAATCGCCCGATCAGGATCTTCCGCGAGCTTCACCTCGCGCGCGAGTGGCTGGATGCGTTCGACGAGGCAATCTAGCTACCTGAAAATCAGGACTCAGAAAAATTCCGTCGTCTCGACCGGAGCACCGAAGGTGCGAAGCGGAGAGACCTTCTTTCCTCCCAAAGCCGGCAATTGGTGGAGACAAGGTCTCTCCGCTCCGCGCTACGCGCTCCGGTCGAGACGACAGGTTTTCTACAAATTTCTCAAATTCTACTGCGGCCACACCTTGGGAAACGTCTCGCATTCAAGCCGGTCGCCCGGCTTCAGACCATGCCCTTCGATGGGCGGCGAGATCTGGCCGACCCGCGCGCCGTAGCGGGCGTCGTCGCCGCACCAGCGGGTCGCCCAGGCGCGGCGGCGGCGCGAGGTCGAGCGGTTGCCCGACGCGCCATGCAGGGTGAGCGCATGGAAGGCGATGACGTCGCCCGGCTCCATGTCCCAGGCGAGGAATTCGTGCTGCTCGCGCTCGGCATCGAGATCGGGCAGCGGCTCGAAGCGGCTGTCCTGCACCTGCAGGTCGACACCGCCCTGCTTGAAGAACTTGGGCTGGAACCAGCGGCCCCAGCGGTGCGAACCCTTCACGTATTCGACGCAGGTCGCGCGATCGACGGGATCAAGCGGCGTCCACAGCGAAACGACCTGCTCGCCGTCGATCGGATAGTAGGGCTGGTCGTGATGCCAGGGCGTGCGCTCCTGCGTGCCCGGTTCCTTCACCAGCAGATGGTCGTGATAATAAACGACCTCCTTCGAGCCCATCAGCTTCGCCGCAATCTCTCGCGCCGGCGATTCGTAGACGAAGGCTCGGGCATCGGCGTGGCGCTGCCACAACTGGAAATCCACGAAGAAGAGGCCTGGCGCTCCCTTCGGCGTGTTGATCCGCACCATCGGGCCCGGGTTCGCCATGTCGTCGTCGACGGCGGCCCGCATGCGCTCGATCCACTCCAGGGGAATGGCGTTGCGCAGGCAGATCGCGCCATCCTCGCGGTAACGGGCGATCTCGGCGTCGGTCGGCATGGGCATGTCAGATCTCTCCAAAATCACCGCCGCGGCCCTTGCCGGCGGCGAAGCGGGCCGCGCCCTTGCGCGATTCGGCCTGCAGCGCCGGCATACCGTGGCGCGCTTCGTTGACGAGGGCGGCCGGCACGTCGAGCGACCACTGGTCGTAGGACGACAGCCGGTCCGAGCGCAGGCAGGTCTGCGGGAATTTTGCCAGCACCTCGGCCAGCGCGAGCGCCCCGGACAGCGCCTGTCCCTCCGGAACGAGCCGGTTGGCCAATCCCCAATCGAAGGCTTCGCGCGCACCGACCTCGCGTCCCGTGAGGATCATGTCGAGGGCACGGCTGTGGCCGATCAGGCGCGGCAAACGCACGGTGCCACCGTCGATCAGCGGCACGCCCCAGCGCCGGCAGAACACGCCGAACTTTGCGCTCTCCGACGCCACGCGCAGGTCGCACCACAGAGCGAGTTCGAGACCGCCCGCCACCGCGTAGCCCTCGACCGCGGCGATCACCGGCTTCGAAAGAAGATGACGGGTCGGCCCCATCGGTCCCGGGCCGGCCGGATCGTGCTTGGCGACACCTTCACGGCTGGCCGCCACCTTGAGGTCGTAGCCCGCACAGAAGGTGCCGCCGCGGCCCGTGAGGATGGCGACGGACTGCGACTCGTCGGCGTTGAAGGCGAAGAAGGCCTCGCGCAGCAGGATCGCGGTCTCGGGATCGACGGCGTTGCGCGCCTCGGCGAAGCGGTCGATCGAGACGACCGTCGTCGCGCCGACCTTCTCGACCGCGACTTTCGCCATTACCGGCCCTGCATCATGCGCAACGGCGTGTAGACCAGCACCGTCTCGCCCTTCTGGTTCTTGATCAGGTTGGTGGTCCGCACCAGGGCGCGCGAGGGATCCTTCGAGGTCGGCTTGATTTCGGTGATCTCGATCTCGACGTGGATCGTGTCGTTCACGTAGGTCGGGCCCTTGATGTCGAAGCCCATCGACAGGAAGGCGAGCCCGGATCCCTGCAGCGTGGTGGGGATCACCAGCCCCTCGGCCATGGAATAGACCAGCGCGCCCGGCACGGGATGGCCGCCGCGCATGGGCGCGTGCTCCTGGATGTATTCCCGGTTGGTAAAGAGCTCCTCCGAGAAGCCGCAGAGGGTCACGAAGTTCAGGAGATCGGACTCGAAAATCGTGCGGCCGTAGGTGACGAATTTTTCGCCGACCTTGAGGTCGCGCCAGTTCCAGCCTTCACCGAGCTGTTTCATGGCACCGTTCCTTCAGTGGGCGTGCGCGGGATGCGCGCCTTCGCGCAGCTTGTAGAGCCGGCTGCAATAAGGGCATTCGACGTGCCCTTCGGCGCCCAGGTTGAGATAAACCTTGGGATGGCCCAGCGCGCCGCCGCCGCCATCGCAGGCGACCCGGTCGGTTTCGACGATGATGACTTCGAACGGCTCCGTCACGATCCCACTCCTGTTACGCGCGCAGATGATAGCGGCCTCGACGGCCGGGGTCATGCTTCCCGCCTGTGCTCGAACAGCGCGGGCGCGTCCGGCCGGGGGCTAGGCGCTGCAGCGAATGACGACCGAAGCGGGGCCACGCACCACGCTCATGTCGCCGCGGGTCGGCATGTTTTCCATCTTGAGCGTGGTGTAGTTGCCGGCGGTGCTGTTGCACATGGCGACCGCGCGGGTCTGGCAGGCGCCGGGTTCCTTGCAGCTGATGGCGATGGCCGGCTTGCCGTCGGTCCAGGTCACCTGCGTCGCATTGGTTTCCGTCCGGGGATCCTCACCCGGCGTCCCCTTGGCCATGCCACAGGCCGCGACCAGACCCGCGATGCCGACCACGAACGTCCATTGAATCATCGATCGCGCCGTCATCGCCTCTCCCCTTTGGCCCCGCCGAAAGGGGCAAACGACAGTACATCGCGCCCGCGGACGGGTGCAAGATCACGTGGTCGATGGGCTATCGGCCGGAATGCCTTTAGGATTGATCCATGAGAAACCGATCCGGCGCGTTGATCTCCTACGCCCTCGCGGCGTCCTTGCTGGGTTCGATGGCGGTACACGCCCAGCAGACCAACGAACAGCTCGCCGCGCGCTGCGCCGAACTCGGTGCGCTCTACGACCGTTACAACACGCGCCGCGGCGAAGGCTCGGGCGGCCCCGACATGGTTCGCCTCGGGGCCGGGATCGATTGTCAGCGGGGACGCTACCAGCAGGGCATCAAGGCGCTGGAGGATCTCCTGCAGCGCAGCCGGGTCCCCATTCCGCCGGCGAGCTGAGGACTATTTTCCCTTCAGCTTGAAGTCGCGCCACAGCACGATGCCGCTGGCATTGTCCAGCGTCGTGCCGTCGAGCTGCTTCTTCAGTTCATGCGCCGTCGGGCGCCAGATGAGCGTGCTCTCGCCGGTTGCCCCGGCGAAGCGGGCGGTGCCGCCGGTCAGCTTGAAGGTACCGCGGCAGCCCACGAGCTCGTAGCCGGCGCAATCCCATTCGCCCCACGCCGTGGCGCCGTCGCCCGCCGTGAACGTGCAACCGCCCGACGCGCTGGTCTTGCGGCTGGCCTGGTCGATCTTCGACGACAGCGCGCAACTGACGCGCCCGGCCTGCTGCGGCCCCTCGTCGGTCTCGATGAAGAGCGGGCCGGCCAGGCTGGCGGCCACGACGAGCTGCTTCTCGCCGGCGCGGACGATCGTGCCGTTGGCGCCGACGACCGCGAAGGCATTGAACGCCTGGACGTCGTCCTGCGCAAAGGCAGGA
Source organism: Rhodospirillaceae bacterium CCH5-H10 (assembly GCA_001557035.1). Lineage (GTDB taxonomy): Bacteria > Pseudomonadota > Alphaproteobacteria > Reyranellales > Reyranellaceae > Reyranella. Next base: position 18,793 of record LSKJ01000707.1, read on the forward strand.
GCGGCGGCGGCCATGCAGAGGACGCCCAGGAGGGCGCGGGAGAACATCGTCATGGGCCGCCTCACTTGAAATCGATGACGACGGCGTCGGCGCCGAGCGATACCGCGAGGCCCTGGCGGCGCGTCTTGAGGTCGATCATCACGCCGTTGGTGTTCTCGAGCCACATCTCGCCCTTGCCCTGATCGCCGTAGGCCGCGCCGTAGCGCGCCTGGCCGTAGGCGCCGGGGAACTGGCGCAGCTCCCTCAGATTGTAGACGTCGCCATAGGCTTCCATCTTGGAGACGCCGAAGCCGCCGACCCCGAGGCCGCCCACGGAGAACCGGTAGTTGCGGCCCTCGTAGTGCAGCGTGCCGCTGCCGACATTGCCGCTGCCGAAGAACGCCACCTGGACCTGCTCGATATTGACCGTGCCGGACTTCACCCGCTGCTGGGCGATGGCCGGCGCCGCCAGCGCCGTTCCCACCAGCCCCACCGAGCCGACCAGCGCCTGCCGGCGGCCAAGCAAACCAACTCTTTTCACACTCATCCCGCTCTCCCAGATCGGTCGCGTCAGACGTCGACGACGGCCGTAGCCTCAATTTCGACCAGCAGCCCCGGCACGGCAAGGGCACTCACGGCCACCAGCGTCGATGTGACCACCGAACCCTTGAGCGCCTTGCCCAGGGCCGCGCTGACGGCGCCCATGTCGCGGATGTCGGTCACGTAGATGGTCGTGCGCACGAGGTCTCCAAGGCGGGCGCCGGCCGATTTCAGACCAGCCTCGATCTTGCGCATGGTGATGGTCGTCTGCTGGGCGGCGTCCTTGCCCTGGACCTGCCCCTTGGCATTGAGGGAAGTCGTGCCGGACACGAATACGAACGGCCCGCTCTTGATGGTACGGACATAAAAACCCGCCACCTCGGTGCCGTCCGGAAAGACTTTCTTGGCCATGCCTCGCTCCAGTTCTTCGATACGCTATGCTGCCACTCTAGGCGGCCGTTCGCGCCGGGCAAGGAGGATGCCGTGTCTCTCGATCGCTATCGCACCGCCATCGTCACCGGTGCCAGCCGCGGCATCGGCGCGGCGATCGTCCGCGAACTGCGGGTCGGCGGCCTCGACGTCTATGCCGTTGCCCGCTCGGCCGACGACCTTACCGAACTGGCGCAGGAGACCGGTTGCCGCCCGCTGGCGCTCGACATCTCCCATCGCGATGCCGTGCTGCATGCGCTGGGCTCGCTCGATGCCGACGTGCTGGTCAACAACGCCTCCGCCCCGGTGCGCGGCGGCGTGTCGTGGGAGACGCCGCCGGACGACATCGACGTGCTGATGGACGTGAACCTGCGCGGGACGCTCAACTGCCTCGCCGCCGTGGTGCCGGGCATGGCGGCGCGCGGGCTCGGCCACATCGTCAATCTCGGCTCGACCTCGGGCACCGCCCCCCTGCCCGGCATGCCCGTCTATGCCATGACCAAGGCCGCCATCCACAATCTCAGCCAGACCCTGCGCCTCGATCTGCACGGGACGGGCGTGAGGGTCAGCGAGATCTCGCCGGGACGTGTCGAGACCGGTGCCCATCTCGGCCTGATGGCGGATCGCGAGGAAGGGCGGCGACGCTTCTACGAAGGCTTCGAGACGCTGCAGCCGGCCGACATCGCCGAGGCGGTGATGTTCGTGCTGGGCGCGCCGCAGCGCATGGATGTGAGCTTCATGGAGATCGTGCCGACCGACCAATCGTACGGCGGATCGCAATTCCACCGCCGGCGCTGATCCGCGGCACGTCGCTTGCAGGAAGAACGTCCGTTGGGCAATCAGGGAACCATGAGCCTAAAGAACCTCGCTGCCATCCTCGATCCGCAGGCGCCGGCCGACCGGCCCTTCATCATCCAGGTCTCGCCCGAGGGCGACGAACAGCTCCGGCTGAGCTACGGCGAGGCGCGCGCGCGCATCGCGGCGCTGGCGCGCGGTCTGCTGAAGCGCGGCCTCAAGCGCGGCGAGGCGGTGGCGATCGTCGCGGCCAACAGCGCCGACTATCTGGTGCTCTACATGGCCACCATGGCGGCCGGTCTCGTCTCGGTCTGCGTCAACCACAAGCTGCCGCGAGAGACCGTGGCGCACATCATGAAGGACTCGGTCGTCAAGCTGGCGATCGCCGACGCCGAGCGCGCGCCGCTGGTCAGCGCGCTGGTGCCGACCGTGGCGATCGAACAGCTCGACAGCCTGCTCGATCCGGGCACCTTCGACGCGGTCGACATGGCGCCGGACGAAGTCGCCATGGTGCTCTACACGTCGGGCTCGACCGGCCTGCCCAAGGGCGTGCCGCTGACGCATGGCGGCTACATCTGGGCGACCGGCGCCACGCCCGAGCAGCGGCCGGGCATCGAGGACCAGAAGATCATCATCGCCGCGCCTCTGTTCCACATGAACGGCCTGTTCAGCGCCAAGCTGGTGATGATCAACGGCGGCACTATCGTGCTGATGACCAACTTCACCGCGCGCGGCTTCATCCGCGCGATCGACCGCAATCGCGTGGCCATGATCACGTCGGTGCCGACCATGCTGGCGCTGGTGATGCGCGAGACCGAGGAACTGGCCAAGGCCGATCTCAGCTGCGTCACCACGGCCGTCACCGGCTCGGCGCCCTCGACGGCGGAGTTCTTCGAGCAGATGCACCGGATGTTCCCCAACGCCGAGACGGCGAACAGCTGGGGCACGACTGAATCGGGACCGCTGGGCTTCGGCCCGCATCCCGACGGCATCCCGAAGCCGATGGGCGCGCTGGGCTATCCGCGCAAGAACATCGAGGTGAAGTTCGTCGGCGGCGCCGAGACCGGCGCAACGCAGGGCGTGCTGCACATCCGCACGCCAGCGCTGATGAGCGGCTATCTCAACCGCGACGCCGACACGAAGAAGCGGCTGATCGACGGTTGGTACGACACTGGCGACGTGATGCGCCGCGACGAGAACGGCTTCGTCTTCTTCGTCGGCCGTGCCGACGACATGTTCCAGTGCGGCGGCGAGAACGTCTATCCCGGCGAGGTCGAGAAGCTGCTGGGCCAGCATCCCGACGTGGCACAGGCCTGCGTCGTGCCGGTGCCGGACGAGATCAAGTACCAGCTCCCGGTGGCCTTCGTGGTCCGCAAGCCCGGCACGTCACCGACCGAGGAAGCGTTGCGCCGCTTCGCCCTGGACAACGGCCCCGCCTACGCCCATCCGCGCGCCGTCTGGTTCGTCAACGAGCTGCCGCTCGCGGGAACGAACAAGATCGACCGAAAGACGCTGGTCGACCGCGCCGTCGCGACCTACGCACGCGACGACGCGAAGCGGGTGTAGAAGCCCGCCTCCCCATTCAAATGCAGGGCTGTCCGGGGAAAATGGCGCACGACTTCGGAGACGATAAATTGTCATCCCGAGCGTAGCGAGGGATCCTCTATCGGTGGCATTCAAGGATCCCTCGCTGCGCTCGGGATGACAAAGCGCATGGAAATCGAGCCCAACCGGCACGGCGCCGATTCCTGAGTTGAACCCCTGCCTGAATTGTAGCGCGTCGTTGCCAGCGCAGGCGTTTGCCAAGCCCCTTGTCGCTTTTCCCCGGACAGCCCTGCATTCAAATGGGGAGGTGTCGGCGTCTTACGCCGACGGAGGGGTCATAAACGTCTCAATGCCCATGACCCCATCGCCCCGGTAAACCCGGGGCACTTCCCCATCTGAATGCAGGGCTGTCCGGGGAAATGTACACGAGGCTTGGCATAACG
>LSKJ01000071.1 GCA_001557035.1 Rhodospirillaceae bacterium CCH5-H10
GTCGCGGCCGATCGCGATCTGGAATGGCTCTCGATCGACGCCACGGTGATACGCGCCAATGCGCAAGCCGCCAGCGGGCGGCGTAAAAGGGGGGACCGCAAGCCCAGGCTCTCGGCCGCTCGCGCGGGGGCTTCGGCAGCAAGCTCCACGCGGTAGTCGATGCGCTCGGCCTGCCGGTCCGCTTCGCACTCGGGCCGGGGCAACAAAATGATATGGCTACGGCATGCGATTTGATCCGTGGCCTTCCAGCCCAACAGGTCATCGCCGACAAAGCCTATGACGCCGACAGCCTCTACGAACTTGTCCTCGAACAAGGTGGCGAGCCGGTCACCCCGCCCCGCAGCCATCGCAAGTACCAACATCCCTACGACCGTATCGCCTACAAGCAACGCTGGCGCATCGAAGGCTTCTGCGCCAAGCTCAAACAATGGCGACGCATCGCAACCCGCTACGACAAGCTCGCGGTCAACTTCCTCGGCTTCGTGAAGCTCGCCAGCATCATGCTCTGGCTCAAGTAGGATTTGTCACCACAGCCTAGAGGAGCCGTCGCCACCGACGGTGGACCGGGCGAGGAAGGCATCGCGACGCCACGTGCCAAGGCCGGTGGGCGCCGACGGGCGCGCCCGCGCCACCGGCCAACGCGCTCGCACCACCTGTCGCGAGGAGTCCGCACATGGCTGAAAGCCCCTCGCCTAGGGCGCCCGCTTCCGACGCCAGTGCCGCTCCAAATGTGGTTCACCGATGACAACCGTTTCCCGAAAGTAATGATTGTACGATATCATGAATAGCATGTGGTGCCTTGGGATCGGCAGTCAGAACCCATTTGGCAGCGTGGTTTGCCTTTGCGGGCACGACGACGACACGTCAGCATTTGCGATTGATTCCAAGACAGCTTAGGCGGACTTCCAGGGCATAGTCCCGGCTTGATTCTCTCCCGGTTTAGAGCCCGGTCGTGCTTCGATGAATCTTCCTCCGCCTCCCATTTTGGGCGCTAGACGCCAGGGGAGCGCAGTGCCCCTGGCTGTTGACATGATCGGTGCATAACAAACGGGACTCCACTTGCGGTTGGATAGAAATCTAGCTTACCAATGACCTTGTTGTTTAAGCTGCAAAAAGCCCGGTTGGGGACCTCCTTCTCAATGACGCTAAACATCGGAGGCAAGCCAATGGCAAGTGGTTGCCGACGAGAAGGCCGGCGATACCGTCACCAGCACGCTGGCGACCCTGTCTTCGAGCCATCTCGCCGAACAGGCGGCAAACGCAAATACCTCGGAGCAGCGCGCGGCCATCGATGCCGTGATGCAACGCGTCAAGCAGATCGACGGCCCGCTATGACCCAGTCGCGATCGAACGCCGCTCGAGAGACGGTCGATCGGGTGCAGCAGGCCCTTGGTCAACCCG
>LSKJ01000708.1 GCA_001557035.1 Rhodospirillaceae bacterium CCH5-H10
CTCGAAGAAGGCCTCGCGCTCCTCCGGCGTCACCTCGAAGGTGCCGCGCGGATCGGCGGTGTGCAGGAAGCAGGCGAAGGTCTCCTGGCAGCGCCGGAAGATCTCGGGATAGTCGGCACGGATGGCCGCCATCTCTTCGGGCTCGATCTTGCCGTTGTGCAGCGGCGCGCACCAGTTGGGCGTGCGCTGGAACACGGTGAGCTTCTTCGCCGTCTTCGCCACTTCCTGGATGGTCTGGACGCCGGTCGCGCCGGTGCCGATCACGGCGACCCGCTTGCCCTCGAAGCTCACCGGCTCGTGCGGCCAGCGCGCGGTGTGGCAGCTCTGCCCCTCGAAGGACTCGATGCCGTCGATGCGCGGCATGGTGAAGGCCGAGAGCGGGCCGATGGCGGTGATCAGGAAGCGCGCCGTGTGGACGCTGCCGTCCTCGAGCGTGACCTGCCAGCTCCGCGTCTTCTCGTGCCAGTGGGCGGCGCCCACCTTGCTGCGGAACTGGATGTCGCGGCGCAGGTCGAACTTGTCGGCGACCTTGTTCAGGTAGCGCAGCGTCTCGGGCTGGGGCGAGAAATGCTCGGTCCAGTCCCACTCGGCCAGGAGTTCCTCGGAAAACGAATAGCCATAGGAATAGCTCTCCGAGTCGAAGCGAGCGCCGGGATAGCGATTCCAGTACCAGGTCCCGCCGACGCCGGTTCCCGCCTCGAAGACCCTGACCTTCATTCCCAGTTCGCGCAGCCGGTGGAGCTGGAACAGGCCGGACATGCCGGCGCCGATGATGATCGCGTCGTAGACGGGGCTGTTTTCCTGGGTCATGCGGCAAGCCTATCCGGGGGTGTGGCCAATCTGCAACGCGACCGGGTTGCACAGCGGCAGTCTCCGTCGTCGCCGGCAACCAGGCCTTTCAGCGCCCGTTCGCGCTGAACGTTCACAGAAGCAGGAGACGTTCATGATCAAGCCCATCGTCCTGGCTGCGGTCGCCGGCATTGCCGTCGCGGGCTGCTCGGTCCGTACGGAACGCGTCGTCGAGGCCCCCGCGGCCACCACCACGCAGCGTACTACCACCTACTCGACCGACCCGTACACGCCGGCCGCCACGACCACGACCACCACCTATACGACCCCGACCCGCTAGCGGGTCAGCCTGAGGCGCGGCCGTCACCACGCGTGGCGCGCCGCGGCTTTGGCATCCCGCCACCTAGCGCGCCGGACAGGTCCCCGCGAAATAGGCTTCGGCCTCGCATGATTTGCCCGTGGGAAGCGCGCAGGTGCCGCGCTCCGGCAGGGCGCCGGGCGCCGACGGTACCGAATAGCGTCCGCCCGTGATGGCGCAGTACCGGCCCGCCGCCGTGGCATAGCCGGTGACGCGCAGGCCGGTCTTCGGGCATTCGCCGCGCAGCAGCGCCCATTCCTCGCACTGGTAGTTATCGGTGAAGACGCAGACGCCGAACTGGCCGCCATTGGGTCGCCGGTCGATGGTGAGCGTGCCGCCCTGCTGCGTGCAGTTGACCGAAGCGGGATTGGCGAGCTGCGCGGATGGCGCCTGGGCTTCCGCGCAGCTCGCACACAGGAAGACAAGGAGCGAGACGAACATCCGGTGCATGCAATCCTCCTCGCGATCCGGGTCGAGACACCACATTGCATCCGCCGCCCGTCCGGGGCCACACTGCACGTCCGCCCATGAATACGCCCACGAACGCCCAGCCTGACGACAGTATCAAACGTCTGTTGCCGTGGCTGGTCGCGGTGGCGTTCTTCATGCAGTCGCTCGACACGACCATCCTGAACACGGCCGTGCCGGCCATCGCGCAGGCCATGGACGTGACGCCGCTCAACGTGAAGTCGGTGCTGGCGAGTTACACGCTGGCCCTCGCCGTGTTCATCCCGGTGAGCGGCTGGATGGCCGACCGGTTCGGTACGCGGCGCGTCTTTGCCGCGGCCATCGGCCTGTTCTGCGTGGGTTCCCTGCTCTGCGGCCTCGCGACCAGCATCGAGATGCTTGTCGCGTGCCGCGTCATCCAGGGCGCCGGCGGGGCCATGATGATGCCGGTCGGTCGCATGACCCTCGCACGCACCTTCGGCAAGGCCGACCTGGTGCGCGCCATGAGCTTCGTTGCGATCCCGGCCCTGATCGGCCCGATGATCGGTCCCGTGGCCGGAGGCGCGATCGTCCATTGGCTGCACTGGAGCGTGGTGTTCTTCGTCAACATCCCGGTCGGGATCGTGGGCCTCTACTTCATCCGGCGCTACCTGCCCGACTATCGAGAGGACAAGACCCATCCGCTCGACGTGCTCGGCCTCATCCTGTTCGGCGGCGGCATCGCCCTCCTGTCCTACGTGCTGGAAGTCTTCGGCGACAATTCGCTGTCGCGCGGCGAGATCCTCGGCCTGCTCGCCGTGGCCGCGATCTTGCTCGCGGGCTACGGCATCCGGGCCTCGCTGACGGCATTCCCGTTGCTCGATCTCGCGCTGTTCAGGATCAGGACCTTCCGCGCGGCGGTGAACGGTGGGTTCTTCACGCGGCTCGGGCTGGGCGGCATTCCCTTCCTGTTTCCCCTGCTCTACCAGGTCGGGCTCGGCTTCTCGCCGATCCAGTCGGGCTTGCTGGTGTTGCCGCAGGCCATCGCCTCGATCGGCCTCAAGACATTCATGCCCGCGATCCTGGCGCGCCTCGGCTATCGCAACGTCCTGGTGTTCAATACGATCGTGGTCGGCCTGCTCATCATGTCTTTCGCCACGGTGGGTGCGGAGACGCCGATCTGGCGCATCGTCGCGCAGGCCTTCGTGCTCGGTTTCTTCACCTCGATGCAGTACACCAGCATGAACACCCTGGTTTACGCCGACGTCTCGGGCCCGCAGACCAGCGGCGCCAGCACGATCGCCGCCACCGGCCAGCAGCTTGCCATCAGCTTCGGCGTGGCCGGCGCCTCCCTGATCGCCGCCCTGTTCGTACCGAGCGGGCTTCATACCCATGCGGCCACGATGATCTACGGCGTTCAGCAGGCCTTCCTGGTCCTGGGCGTCATGACTGTCCTGTCTTCGGTGGTATTCATGGAACTGAAGCGCGACGACGGCAGCGACATCAGCCGCCACGACGACACGCCGCGACACCACGCCGAGGAGTGATTCAGCGCTTTGCCGGGGTCGCTGATTGGGTTATAAATAGAATGTTATAATATATCCTTTGGAGACGCTTCAAAGTGAGCCCTTCGAGCGTGGCCCTGATGCGGCCGGCAATCCCGCCGCCCGGTCCCGTCGTCGAGGACTCCTCCGCGGACGGCCTCGCAGAGATCGCAGCGGGCCCGACGACGCTGGCGATCTGGCGCCGGTCGGCCCCCGCGGGCATGGCGGAGTGGCTCGACGGCCTTCTCCCCACGCAACTGCCTGAGGGCCAGTTCGTCGCTACCCCGGCGCGCGCGATGGCGGCGCTGCAACGGCTGGCCGATGCGGTGGCCCTGCCCTCCTCCCCGGAGCGCGACTGGCTGATCGGCGACATCGCCATGCTGGTCGACCGCTTCGCCCGGATCGCGCGCTGCGGGACGGTCAGCGTCCGCCTGGAAGCCATCGATCACGATGCCTGTTGGCGCTTCCATCGCGACTATGTCGGCCTCCGTCTCAACGCGACCTACAGAGGCCCCGGAACCCAGTGGCTGCCGCCCGAGCACGCCGAGGCTGCGCTGCGCAGCCAGCGGCGCTATCGCGGCCCCTTCAACGAGCTGCCGCGCTTTTCCGTCGGCCTGTTCAAGGGCGTGGTGCAGGCGGGCAACGACGCGATCGTCCATCGCTCGCCGCCCGTCGCGCGCCACGGCCTGACCCGCCTTTTCCTGTGCCTCGATGCGGAGATGCCCGATGACTAGGCTGCCGGTGACCGTGCTCTCGGGATATCTCGGCGCGGGCAAGACGACGCTGCTCAACCATGTCCTGAACAATCGCGAGGGCCGCAAGGTCGCGATGATCGTGAACGACATGAGCGAGATCAACATCGACGCCGCTCTGGTCCGTCAGGGCGGCGCCGAACTCAGCCGCAGCGAGGAGAAGCTCGTCGAGATGTCGAACGGCTGCATCTGCTGCACCCTTCGGGAGGATCTCCTCCTCGAAGTGAAGCGGCTGGCCGCCGAGGGGCGATTCGATTACCTGCTGATCGAATCGACCGGCATCTCCGAGCCGATGCCGGTCGCTGCCACCTTCGAATTCGAGGATGAAGGCGGCGACAGCCTTTCCAAGGTCGCGCGGCTCGACACGATGGCAACCGTCGTCGACGCAAAGGCCTTCCTCGAGGATTACAGTTCTGCCGATTTCCTGCAGCAACGCGGGCAGACCGCCCAGCCCGAGGACACGAGGACCGTCGTCGACCTGCTGGTCGAGCAGGTCGAGTTCGCCGACGTGATCGTCGTCAACAAGGCCGATCTGGTGACGGCCGACGAAATGGGCTTCCTGACCAACATGCTGCGCCGCCTGAATGCCACGGCCCGCATCGTCACCACGGAGCACGGCCGGCTGCCTCCCGGCGCCATTCTCGATACGGGGCTGTTCAGTTACGAGAAGGCGAGCCAGGCGCCCGGCTGGATGAAGGAACTGCAGGGCATCCACACGCCCGAGAGCGAGACCTACGGGTTCTGGAGCTTCGTCTACAAGGCGCGGCGTCCATTCAACCCGATGCGGCTCTACGCGCTGCTGAACGGCCGCTGGGACGGCGTGATCCGGTCCAAGGGCTTCTTCTGGCTGGCCTCCCGGATGAACCTTGCCGGATCGGTTTCACAGGCCGGCGGCATGCTCCGGCACGAGGCCGCCGGCGCGTGGTGGGCTGCGGTGAAGCGCGAGGACTGGCCGCAGGATTCGACCTGGCGCGCCACGATCCGCAACTCCTTCAAGAGCCCCTATGGCGACCGCCGGCAGGAGATCGTCTTCATCGGCACGAAGGGCATGGACCGGAAGGAACTGACCGCACGCCTAGACGCCTGCCTTCTCACCGATTCCGAGATGGCGCTGGGCCCCGTTTTGTGGGCGCGGTTCCCCGACCCGTTCCCGGTATGGAAGGTCGGGACACCGGAGTGACCGGCGCTAGTTGATGCGCCAGATGGTGACGTTCAGCAGGGTCGCGAACGAGATCCAGGCGAGATAGGGCACGAGCAGCCAGGCGGCCAGCCGGTCGATGCGGCGGAACATCAGCGCCGTCGCGAGCACGAGCAGGTCGAGCGCCAGGATCACGACCACGGCCAGACCCGGATTCCGCAGGCCGAAGAACGCGACGCTCCAGCCCAGGTTGACGGCCAGTTGCAGGGCGAACACGGCCAGGGGCCCGCGCGCGGTGTCGCGGTCGGCCGAGCGCCACACCCGCCAGGCCGCGACGCCCATCAGGATGTAGAGCGCCGTCCACACCGGACCGAAAATCCAGTTGGGCGGATTGAAGGACGGTTTGTTGAGCGTGGCGTACCAGGTGGTGACGCTCTCCGCCGTGACCGCGCCGCCCAGCCCGCCTACTCCAAGGCAAAGGCCGACGAGCAGGACGAGGGCCAGGATGTCCCTGCCGGTACCGATCTCCGAACGCTTGCTGCTCATGATACGAGGCTCGCTCCGACATTGATGGTGAGGGCCAGGATCGCGGTGTTGAAGACGAAGGACACGATGCCGTGGACCAGCGTGACGCGGCGCATGGCGGGCGACACGGTGCCGACGTCGCCGGTCTGCGACGCACATCCGATCACGAACGAATAGTAGAGGAAGTCCCGGTAGTCCGGCGGCCGGTCCCCCGGAAACTCGAGGCCGCCCGGCCCGTCGTCGTCGGGTCGGTAGTAGACGTTGGCGTAATGCAGTGTGAACACGAGGTGCGTGAACGTCCAGGACAGCGCGACGGTTGCACCCGAAATCGCCAGGGCGTGGAACAGCGAGGCATGCGGCGTCTTGAGCATCGCCAGTTCCGAGAAGATGGTCGCAAAGCTCGCGCCGGCGCTCACGATCACGACAAGCAGGATGATCCAGTCGCCCTCGTCGTAGGCGGCCGCGCGGGCATAGCAGGTGTCGACCGTGGATTTCATGATCATATGCAGCGTCGAGGCGACATAGACCAGGGCCATCAGGTCCCAGGCCAGCAGCCCCCTCGTCTCGATCCGCATGTCCTGCGGGAGCGCCAGGAACAGGGTCAAACCCGCGGCGAGCGCGATCAGCAGGCGGGCGCGGGCGCGCACGAAGCGGCGGAAACTGCGGGGCGGGGCGGTCGTCTCGGTCATATCGGTCCCAATACCGCACTCTGCCATCTCGGCGGCGCGCGGCAATCGCTGTAGTGTGGGGAATGCTGTTCGATGCGACGGACCTCGCCGCAACCTTCGTGTTCGCCATAAGCGGCGCCACGCGGGGCGTCCACAAGCGTCTCGACCTGTTCGGGGTGCTGGTCGTCGCCTGGGTGGCCGGGGTCGCGGGCGGCATCGTTCGCGACCTGATGATCGGTGCCGTCCCGCCGGCCGCCATGGAGAACTGGCGCTATCTCGCCGTGACGGTCGCGGCCGGGCTGACCGGCTTTTTCGCCTCCCACCTGATCGACAGGCTGCGCACCCCGGTCCTGCTGTTCGACGCCGCCGGCCTCTGCCTGTTCGCCGTCACCGGCACGCACAAGGCCCTCGCCTACGGGCTCAGTCCCCTGATGGCGGCCCTGCTCGGCATGGTGACCTGCATCGGCGGCGGCGTGGCCCGCGACCTGCTCACGCTGCAGGTCCCTACGGTGCTGCGTTCGGAACTGTACGCCGTCGCGGCCCTGGCGGGCGCCGGGACGGTCTCGGTCGGGTTCTGGC
>LSKJ01000709.1 GCA_001557035.1 Rhodospirillaceae bacterium CCH5-H10
TTCTTGCCTCGCGAGGAATGCCGGCGCAGCCGGCAGGGGAAGAAGGCCGCAGGACCGCCGTTGCGGGAACGGGCTGGCTGCCGTCCGATCGCCCCTCTAGAAGGCCGGGGCGCGCTCCGGTCCTATCCGAAGGGCAGTAGAGCAACCCATGACGAAGAGATTCACGCGCCCGTGCTCATCCCGTCACGGCCGAGGCCAGGAAGCGAACCACGTCCTGCGAGACGAGCTGCCGGTGCACCGATGCCCGGAGCCCTTCAATACCCAGGCGGCGGAGATCGTCATTGAAGTCGTCGAAGCACGGCGACAGGACGAACGACTCGATTCCGGCGGCGTTGGCGCGGTTGCACAGGCTGGCCATCGCGGCATCACCGGCCGGGTCGGCATCGCCGGCGACATAGAGACGCCGCAGTGTCGTTGGAAGCAGCAGTGCTGCGAGATGGTTGGCCGAGAGCGCGGCGACCATCGGCAGAGTGGGCAGGATCATGCGAAGCGACAGCATGGTCTCGATCCCTTCCCCGGCGGCCACGACATCGGTGGCGATGCCGAAGCGAACTCCGTGCCCAAGAAGGTGCCCCATGGCCCGTCGTGGTGAAGCGATCGGCGCCTTGTCGTGGCCTAAGGGATCGAGCCAGGTACGGTGTGCGCCGGTGATCGTGCCGTCCAGATCGGTGACAGCGGCGATCAGAGCCGGCCAGGTCTCGGTCGGGCTGTCCTCGTCGGCCCGGTAGTAGCAGCGCGGATGAAAGCGCAGAGAATCGCCGTGAGGTAGGGTCGTAATTCTACGGCCGTGCAAATAAGCCTGCACCAAGGTGCCCCTTATCGGCCGGGACATGGCATAGAGACGCCGCGCAGATTCGGGCGAACCTCGCGGCGCCGGCAGCCGACCCTGCAGCGGTTGGAGCGGGTCCGGCGGCAAGGCCAGGAAAGCGCGTGCCTCATCGAGGATATCGCGCAGGCGATCCAACCCGCGATTGAGGCCGATCAGATCCAGAAGATCGCCATGCTGCCCCGAGGCGGCATCCGTCCATTTGCCGGCGGCTCCCTTGCCATGATCCGGGCCGCTCAAGCGCACAAACAGGCTGCGGCCCTTGTTGTTGGCGACATCGCCGACGAGCCAATAGCGGCCCTCGCGACGGCCGTTGGAGAGATAGTGACGACATACCGCCTCGGCGTCGCGCGCGAGGCGGCGAGCTAACTCCGCAGCAGGCGACAACACGGCCGTCCCCTCACGCCGCGGCTCGATCGGCGATACGCACGATCGGATAGCGGTCCATCAAGGCGGCCAGGATTTCAGGGCCGGCGGCGCCGGTCGGCACGAAGAGACGGAGCTTCCAGGCGATGATCTCGGAGATCAGCCCCATCGCCTTCAGGCGATCGACCATGCCGTCGGTGAAGCCGCAAAGTTCCACACGGAACAGGCCCATCACCTTGGAGCGGCGTACGCTCAACCCGTCCTGCAGCTCAAGTAGGGTCCGACCATCGAGCACGGCGTTCCAGGCATCCGCCGGAGCCATACTGATGGCATCGGCGCTGAAGGCTTGCGCCACCCAGGCTGGCGAGACCAGCCGGCCAATGACGCGCTCTCCCGCATCGGTTTGCAGGCGGTAGACCCGCATGGATTCCTCCGGCAGGCGCTTCCAGATCGGCAGCAGCAGGCCCGTGACGATATGGAGCTCGCTCTCGGTGAACGGAGGTATCTCGGCGAGCTCCCGTGCCCAGGCCTGGGCAAAGGCAGCTTGATCCGAGCGCTGCCAGTGCGATTGCTCGAGGGCCGCTACCGCAAGGGCTGTCCGCTCCATCGGACGCACGAGTCGGACGCGGCGCTCGATCTCGCCATCGTCCAGCATGACGCTGGGCGCGGGCACCTGTACCGCCGCCCGGCCCGACTGCGCGTTGACAAGCAGAACCGCGCGAAGATCGCCGGCCCAGTCCAATGCATCGGCCAGCGAGAGAGGCTTATTGCGCTCCTTGCGGCGGATGGTGAATACCTGTGTCTCGGCGCCGGTCGTCGGATGGACATACACCACCTGACGCTTCGTCACCGTCAGGCTCTCAGCCGTCAGCGTCTCGACGCCGACGTCGTAGGTCCCTGTGACCCGCGCCCCTTCGATCTTCGCGCGCAGCAGGTCCTCGAACACGCCGAACAGCGTGTTCTGCAAGTCGATGGTGAGCGCCAGCAGCCGGTTGAGGAACGTCGTGATCGGCGGCAGCTCCTCCCGCAGGCTGCCGTCCTGGTCGGTCAGATTCAGGCCCGTTGCTGCCTCGAAAGCCTCCAGAGAACAGCCTTCGATCTTGCCGGCGAACAGCAACATGTAGAACTGACGCAGCGCCGCCCGGCCGTAGGGCGATTCGAGATTGTCGTCGGCTCGGAACAGGCCTTGGCCGCCGGTCTGGCGCTGGCCCTTGGTGATGGCGCCCAGCGTGTCGAGGCGCCGGGCGATGGTCGAGAGAAAGCGTTTCTCGGCTTTCACGTCGGTAGCGATCGGCCGGAACAGCGGCGGCTGCGCCTGGTTGGTCCGGTTGCTGCGGCCCAGCCCCTGTATGGCGGTGTCGGCCTTCCAGCCTGCCTCCAGCAGGTAGTGCACGCGCAGGCGCTGATTCCGGGCTGAAAGATCAGCATGGTAGGAGCGGCCGGTGCCGCCAGCATCCGAGAAGATCAGGATGCGCTTGTCGTCATCCATGAAGGCCTGCGCTTCGGCGAGGTTGGCAGACCCGGGACGGTTCTCGACGCAGAGCCGTTCACCCTTGCGAACGATCCGCCGCGACCTACCCGTCACCTCGGCGACCAGGTCGGTGCCGAAGCGCTGAACGAGCTGGTCGAGCGCGCCCTGGACGGGTGCGAGCGAGGCCAGCCGCTCGATCAGCCGGTCACGACGCTCGACAGCGTCGCGGCACTGCACGGCCGCGCCGTCGCGATAGACCGGCCTCGAAGAGAGGTTGCCCTCGCCATCGGTGAATGGCTCGAACAGCTGCGTCGGGAAGCTGTGCGCCAGGTAGTCCAACACATACTCGCGAGGCGTGATGTCGACTTGGACGTCGCCCCACTCCTCCGTCGGAATGTCGGCCAGGCGACGCTCCATCAGCGCCTCGCCGGTGGAGACGACCTGGATCACGGCGGCGTGCCCCGCCTCAAGATCACGCTCGATCGTCCGGATCAGGGTCGGCATCTTCATCGACGTGATGAGATGGGAGAAGAACCTCTGCTTGGCGGATTCGAAGGCCGAGCGCGCCGCCGACTTGGCCTGCGCGTTCAGCGTGCCATGCTCGCCGGTGATGTTGGCGGCCTGCAGCGCGGCGTCGAGATTATTATGGATGACCTGGAAGGCGCCGGCATAGGCGTCGTAGATGCGGACCTGCTCGTGCGCGAGAGTGTGCTCGAGCAACTCATACTCCACGCCCTCGTAAGACAGCGACCGCGCCGCGTAGAGGCCGAGCGCTTTGAGATCGCGGGCCAGCACCTCCATCGCGGCAACGCCGCCAGCCTCGATCGCCTGGACGAACTCCGCACGCGTGGCGAAGGGGAAGTCCTCGCCGCCCCAGAGACCGAGCCGCTGGGCATAAGCGAGATTGTGCACCGTGGTCGCGCCCGTGGCGGAGACGTACACGACCCGGGCGTTGGGCAGTGCATGCTGCAGGCGCAGGCCGGCGCGGCCCTGCTGGGAGGGCGCCTGGTCGCCGCGCTCGCCCTTGCCGCCGGCAGCATTCGCCATGGCATGGCTCTCGTCGAACACGATCACTCCATCGAAGTCCGATCCCACCCAATCGACGATCTGCTGGACCCGCGAAACCCTTTCCTCGCGCGCATCGGTCCTTAGCGTGGCGTAGGTGGCAAAAAGGATGCCCTGCTCCAGGCGGATCGGTGAGCCCTGGCGAAAGCGGGCGAGCGGTGTGATCAACAGCCGCTCCATCCCGAGCGCCGACCAGTCGCGCTGGGCATCCTCGATCAGCTTGTCGGACTTCGAGACCCACACCGCTCTTCGACGGCCCT
>LSKJ01000710.1 GCA_001557035.1 Rhodospirillaceae bacterium CCH5-H10
TCCTCGTCTTAGGGGAATCGGTTAGGTTCTGATCGCTTCGCAAGGAGCGCGCGGGCCCAGACGGCCATCCGGGCCCGCGCGGCCGGTCGTCGGATCGACGTCGTCCGATCCCCTGGGGGATGGGCTCAGCAAGATCGCGGCCGGCCTCTTCAATCCGATCCGGATGGTTGCCCGAACTCCAGGTTCGAAGACGAGGCAGGATGGACGAAGATGATCGATGTTAGCATGGTCGTAGCCGGGATCGACATCGGCAAGGCGCGGCTGGATGTGGCGCTGCACGGCGCGTCGGGCCGCACGGCATTCGACAACAGCGCCGCCGGTCATCGCCGGCTGGTCCAATGGCTGCGCTCCGCACAGGTGGTGCGGGTCGGGCTGGAGTCGACCGGTCCGTACTCACAGGAAGTGACCGGCGCCCTGCGCGAGGCCGGTTTCGAGGTGGCGGTGCTGCAGCCCCTGCAGGTCCGGGCCTTCGCGCAATACCGCCTGCAGCGGGCCAAGAGCGATCCGCTGGATGCGGCGCTGATCGCCACCTGCACGGCGTTGCTCGACAAGGTGCACGAGGCTCCCGATGCGCGGCTGGTTCCCCTTGCCGAGCATCTGCGCCTGATCGAGCAGCTGGAGGAGGACGTGGTCCGGGCCAAGACCCGCCTGGAGGCCGCGCACCTGGCGCATGCGCGCCGGTTCCTGCGCCTGGAGATCGCGCGGCTGGAGCGGCGCGAGGCGGCAGAGCGGGTCCTGCTGATGAAGAGCATCGCCGCCGAGCCCGACCTGCTGGCAAGGCTGCAGCTGATCCAGAGCGTCGACGGGATCGGAGAGCGCACGGCACTCAGCCTGCTGCTGCTGTTGCCTGAACTGGGACACCTCGAGCGCGAGCCAATCGTCTCCCTGGCCGGGCTGGCTCCCTTCGTCCGCACGTCGGGCACGTGGAAGGGCCAGAGCCGGATCGGGGGCGGTCGCGATCGCGTACGCCGTGCGCTCTATGCGGCTAGCTTGGCGGCCGCCTTCCGATGGAACCCGGCCATCAAGGCGCTGTACCAACGCCTGAAGGCCGCCGGCAAACCACACCGCAAGATCATGGTTGCCTGCGCGCGCAAGATGCTCATCCAGGTCAACGCCGTCGTCGCCCGCGGCACGCCGTGGATCTCAACGCGCAACGCTGTCGCGTGACTGCTTTTTTAATGGTTGCTGAGCGCAGCGAAGGA
>LSKJ01000711.1 GCA_001557035.1 Rhodospirillaceae bacterium CCH5-H10
CTCAAGATCGACGAGCCGAAGGCGACGCGCGTCGGCCGCCTGGTGTGGCGCGGCGGTCTCGAGATGCGCGCGAACTCGCGCAGTTTCGGCGGCCTGTCCGATCTGCACGTCACGCCGGACAACCGCACCCTGACGTCGATTTCCGACGAGGGCGCCTGGCTGGTCGCCACGCCGCGCTTCGACGACAAGGGCATGCTCGTGGGCCTGGCAGACGCCCGCATGGGCCAGTTGCGCGGGCTCGACGGCAAGCCGATCGACAGCAAGCCCGAGGCCGATGCCGAGGCGATGGCGCGCCTGCCCGACGGATCGTGGCTGGTGGCCTTCGAGCGCCGCCACCGGCTGTGGCGCTACTCCACACTCACCGCGACGCCGCAGCCGGTCGAGGGACCTGCCGATATCGGCCGCCAGCCCGGAAACGGCGGCATCGAGGCTTTGGCCGCCCTTGCGGACGGCACCGTCATCGCCATCAGCGAGGAATACAGCCGTCAGGCCGGCACGGTGGTCGGCTGGATCGGCAAGCCCGAGGCCGGCGGCCGCTACGCCTGGAGCGCCTTCAGCTACGCGACGGTTCCCGACTACAAGCCGACCGCGCTGGCGGTGCTGCCGGACGGATCATACGCCACGCTGGAGCGCGCCTTCGACATGGTGCGGGGCGTGCGCGTACGCGTGATGCGGTTCGACGCAGCCCAGCTCGCGCCCGGCGCGACGGTACGGCCGGCAGAGCTGGCGCACCTCTCGTCGCCTTATGCTGTCGACAATCTGGAGGGGCTGGCGGCAACGCGCGGCCCCCGGGGCGAGACGTTGCTCTGGCTGATGTCGGACGACAACTTCAATCCGCTTCAGCGCAACATACTGATGTTGTTTGAGGTAGCGCCGTAACGCTCTCCTCCCCATTCAGATGGGGAGGTGTCGGCGTCTTACGCCGACGGAGGGGTCATGAGGGGGCCGTTCGTCCTTCGGCGCTCTCGGACATTGCAAGCAATGTCCTGTCGCTCATGGGGCTGAGCTTCGCTCAGCCCTAAGCAGCCGCCTTCGCGTCCTTCTTGCCCTTGGCCGACACGACGCGGCGCTTCAGCACCTTCATCTCGGGCGAGAGCTTGCTGTCGTTCGTGTCGAGCAGGTAGGCGTCGATGCCGCCATTGTGCTCGATCGTCTTGATGCCGCGCGGCGTCAGGCGCAGGCGGACCGCATGACCCAGCGCGTCGGACAGGACCGAAGCGATCTGCAGGTTCGACATGAACCGGCGCTTCGACTTGTTGTTCGCGTGGCTCACATTGTTGCCGTACTGGACGGACTTGCCCGAGAGGGCGCAACGACGGGGCATGACAATATCCGCTAAAAAACGATCCCGCCGGAGGGCGGGAAGGCCGGCTTTTTACGGGCCCGGCGGGTGCCCGTCAAGCAAACCAATCCACGACTCTTTCGCTGATATCCTCGACCTGATCCTCCGGGATGACCCGGCCCCGCGCCGAGATTCCCGCCTCGTGCACGGTGTTGGGGTCGCCTGAAATCAGGGGGTGCCACCAGAACAGGTCCTGCTTGAAATGGACGAGGCGGTACCCACAAGTCCTTGGGAGCCAATCCATCTTGGCCACCACCGCTGGGGTGAGCTGGATGCAGTCCGGCACGATCTTCTTGCGGTTCTTGTAGTCGCGGCAGAGCGCGGTCTTGGGATCCAGCAGCTTGCAGCAGGTATCGGTCTGGGCCAGCTCGCCCGTCCCCTCGTATTCCAGCTTGTTGACGCAGCACATGCCGCAGCCGTCGCAGAGGGATTCCCATTCCTGCTTGGTCATCTCGGACAGGGTCTTGCGCTTCCAGAAGGGTTGCTTCTGGGCCTCGGCGGCACGGCGTGCCCGCCTCAGGAAGGACTTAGCGGCCATGGAAGGCTTGTAGCATGGATCGGGCCGCCGCCGCGGGGGTCAGCCGCCCACCCTCGACGTCGCGCTCGAGACCGCCGACCAGCCGGCGTACCTCGGGGTGCTTCTTCAGCTCGGCCAGCAGGGTTTCGCCGACCTCGTTCCACATCCAGGCGCGCGCCTGCTCGGCGCGGCGCTTCTGGATGCCCTTCTCGCCCACCGCCTGGTTGAAACGCTCGACCACGTCCCAGATCTCGGTGACGCCCTCGCCCACCTGAGCCGAGGCCGTCGTCACTTCGGGCGTCCAACCCGGGGTCGGCGAGCGCAGCATGCGCAGCGCGTGCTGATAGTCCGCGGCGGACCGCTTTGCCGTCGCCTTGAGGTCTCCGTCGGCCTTGTTGACCACGATCAGGTCGGCCAGCTCGATCACGCCCCGCTTGATGCCCTGCAGGTCGTCGCCGCCTGCCGGCAACAGCAGCACGATGAACATGTCGACCATGTCGGATACCGCCGTCTCGGACTGGCCCACGCCCACCGTCTCGACGATCACCGTGTCGAAGCCCGCCGCTTCCACCAGCAGCATGGTCTCACGGGTGCGCCGTGCGACACCGCCGAGTGTGGTCCCGGCCGGCGAGGGCCTGATGAAGGCCTCGCGGCGGCGTGACAGTTCCTCCATGCGCGTCTTGTCGCCCAGGATCGACCCGCCGCCGCGCTTCGACGAGGGATCGATCGCCAGCACGGCCAGCGACCGGCCGCGTTCCAGCAGCGAGAGGCCGAAGCGCTCGATCAGGGTCGATTTGCCGACGCCCGGGACGCCGGTGATGCCCAGCCGCACCGACTTGCCGGTATGCGGCAGCACCTCGGCCAGCAGCGCATCGGCCCGCATGCGATGGTCGCTGCGCGTCGATTCGATCAGGGTGATGGCCTGCGCAAGCGCCCGCCGGTCGCCCTTCAGCAGGGGCGCAAGAAGCGGATCCGCTTCGTCGGATGTCACAACGGACGCACTCATCGGCGGCGAGACTTATCAGCCGCGGCGGCACATTGCCAGCAACGCCCCCGCCACGGCGATCGCGTAGAAGAAGCCCAGCGTCCAGCCGAGGCCGGGTTCGCCAAAGGTGTCCATCGCCGCGCCGGTGAGCGGCCGGCCGACCAGCCCACCCATGACGTAGATCAGGCTGAAGGCCGTATTCGCCCGGGCAATGTCGCCGCCGTTGAAGCGCTGCCCCAGCAGCGCCAGACCCACCGGGTAGATCGCAAACGAGATGCCGCCCCACAGCATGATCACGCCGACGATCGCGAACGACTGTGCCGGTACGAAGGTAAGGCCGATCACCAGCGCGGCGCTGATGAGCGCACAGCTCGCCAGCACGGCACGCCGATCCCAATGGTCGGCCAGCCAGCCGATCGGCCACTGCAGGGCCACGTTGCCGACGACGAAGGCCGAGAGCCACAGCGCGCCGGTCTCCGGTGCAACCCCCGAGCTGACCGCATAGACAGGCAGGAAGCTGAAGGCGACCTGCTCGCCCAGGCCCCCCGCGAAGGCGGCGAGCATGGCGAGCGGCGCCGCCAAGAAGATCGTGCCATAGCCGCCATCGGCGTGATGCCGGATCGCCGGCGCCCGGTACCGGTAGGGCAGCAGCGGCAGCGCGACCAGCAGGGCGAGCCCGGCGCAGGTCAGGAAAGGTGCCGGCCCGTAGACGCCGACGACCTGGAGCACGAAGGGCCCCAGCGCCATGCCGCCCGCGAACATGGCGGCATAGATCGCCATGACCCGGCCGCGCCGCTTCTCCTCGACGACGAGATTCATCCAGATCTCGCTCACCACCCACGGTACGCCGCCGACCGCGCCGTGCAGGAAGGTGAGCGCGAACCAGGCGAGCGGACCCGCAGTCAGCGTATAGCCTACCGTGCACAGGGAGCCGGCCAGGACGGCGGCCAGGATGAGCGGCACGGCGCCGAAGCGGGCGGCCAGCCGCGGAATGTACGGCCCGGTCGAGAGCATGCCGATCGCCCAGGCCGCGGAGACGATGCCGATGGTGAGCTTGTCTTCGCCCTGTCGCTCCAGAGAGAGCGGCACGAGCGGCATCGCCGCGCCCGACTGCAGGCCGATCGCGGCGCAGGCGATGAAGACGGGAACGAGGGACCGCCAGGGGCCAGTGGGCGCCGGCCTAATCGCCGACACGCAGATGCCCTTCGGCACGGAAGGACGGCGGCTCTTCGACATGACGCTCGGCCTCGGCCGCGGCCTCCTGCTGGCGCCGCCACATGTCGGCATAGAGCCCGTTGCCGGCCAGCAGTTCGCCGTGGCGGCCGCGCTCGGCGACGCGGCCGCGGTCGAGGACGACGATCTCGTCGGCATTGATGATGGTCGACAGACGGTGCGCGATGATCACCGTCGTGCGGCCACGGCTCACCTCTTCCAGCGACCGCTGGATCTCCTGCTCGGTGCGCGTGTCGAGCGCGCTGGTGGCCTCGTCGAACAGCAGGATGCGCGGGTTCTTCAGGATGGTGCGCGCGATGGCCACGCGCTGCTTCTCGCCACCCGAGAGCTTGAGCCCGCGCTCGCCCACCGTGCTGTCGTAGCCCTGCGGCAGCGCCATGATGAAGTCGTGGATGCGCGCCAGCCGCGCGGCCTCCTCGACTTCCTCGCGGCTGGCACCCGGCCGGCCGTAGGCGATGTTGTAGTAGATCGTGTCGTTGAACAGCACCGTGTCCTGCGGCACGACGCCGATCGACGCGCGCAGGCTCGCCTGCTGGACGTCGCGGATGTCCTGCCCGTCGATGCGGACATGGCCCGAGGCCACGTCGTAGAAGCGGAAGAGGATGCGGGAGATCGTGGACTTGCCGGCGCCGCTCGAGCCCACGATGGCGACTGTCTCGCCCGGCGCTACCCTGAAACTGACGTCGTGCAGGATCGGCCGCGCCTTCTCGTAGTGGAAGTCCACGTGGTCGAACACGATCTCGCCGCCGCTGACAGCGAGGGGCGGTGCGCCGGGCTTGTCGGCGATCTCGGCCTGCACCTGCAGCAGGCCGAACATCTTCTCCATGTTGACCAGCGCATTGCGGATCTCGCGATAGGCGAAGCCCAGCATGTTGAGCGGCATGTAGAGCTGGATCAGGAAGGCGTTGACCGCGACGAAGTCGCCGATCGTCATCGTGCCCGCAACCACGCCCTGACCCGCCATTGTCATGACGGCGACGAGGCCGACCGAGATGATCGCCCCCTGTCCGATGTTGAGCACCGAGAGGGTGCGACTGGAGCGGATGGCCGCCGTCTCGTAGCGCCGGCGGCCGACGTCGTAACGCCTGGCCTCGTGCGGCTCGTTACCGAAATACTTCACCGTCTCGAAGTTCAGCAGGCTGTCGATCGCCTTGGCATTCGCCTCGGTGTCGGCCTCGTTCATGGAGCGCACGAACTTGATGCGCCATTCCGAGAAGACGATCGAGAAGACGATGTAGATGCCGACCACGACCAGCGTCACGACGGAGAAGCGCCAGTCGTAGAGGCTCCACAGGATGCCGCCGACCAGGATGATCTCGAACAGGGTCGGCAGGATGTTGAAGGTCGTGAAGCGGATCAGGAAGTCCATGCCCTGCGTGCCGCGCTCGATGACGCGACTGATCCCGCCTGTCTGCCGCTCCAGGTGGAATCGCAGAGACAGTGAATGGAGATGGCCGAATACTTCCAGGGCGAGGTTGCGGATCGCCCGCTGTGCAACCGGCGCAAAAATGGCGTCCCGAATTTCGCCGAAGGCCTGAGCCAGCACGCGGGCGGCGCCGTAGGCGACGATCAGGGCGATCGGCACCGCGACTGCCTGCGCCGCGGGCGTTCCCAGCGCATCGACGGCGTCCTTGTAGAGAAGCGGGACGTAGACGTTGGTGACCTTGGCGACGACCAGCAGGACCACGGCCACGATCACCCGTACCCGCAGGCCCACTTCACCCTTTGGCCACAAATGGCGGCCCAGGATCGCGATGACTCCCCAGGTTTGCGGGTTTTCCCTTGGGGGAGCGCCGTCCGTGACGGTTTTCGACATGAACGAAAAATGCCTTATTGGACCACCATGTTGGGTGGCGAAGGGAGCGTCGGCCTTCTATCGTGCCCGGCAGGCCGACGTAAGCCCCTCCGAGAAAGGGACTCGCATGAGATTTCGCAAGGCCTTGACGGTGTTTGCCTTGAGCGTGGCGGCTCCTGCCGTGGCGACGGCCCAGGATGCGCGCCAGGTCGATATCGCCTACGAGATCACCTTCGCCGGCCTGTCGGGGTTCCGCATCGACGTGACCGCGAAGTTTAACGGCTCGACCTACGACGTCGAAAGCCGGACCTTCAAGGAAGGAATCCTGCGGGCCGTCACAATGAACTATGAAGGCCGCAACCGCGCCTGGGGCGGCTTCTCGACACAGGGCGCACGGCCTTCAGCCGGATCGCTGTCGATCATCGTCGGCGACAAGCCCCGCACCTGGGTGGCGCAGTACGCTGGCGGCACGATTCAGGAGACTCACACCCCCGCCTACAAGCCCTCGCCGCAGAACACCATCACCGATGACCAGCGCCGCGGCTCGCTCGATCCGATGTCGGCGGCCCTCAGCGTCGGCCTGGCCGGCGACGCCGCCTGCGACCGCACGGTGCAGAGCAACGACGGCAAGCGTCGCATCGACATCATCATCAAGAAGATCGGCACCGAGCCCGCCGCGTCGGCCGGCGTTCCCGGCGCGCAGGGTGACCTCCTCGTCTGCGAAATCTTCACCCGGCGCGTCGCCGGCGAATTCGAGAGCGCGCCCAAGGAAGCCGAGACCGAGCGCGAGCGTCCGATGCGCATATGGCTCGCGCGCATGGACCAGAGCCAGATGCGCTATCCCGCCAAGCTCGAAGCCCAGACCGGCTTCGGCACGATCCGCGGCCGCATCCTCTCCTTCCGCGAACGTCCGCTGACGCCGCAGGAAAGCCAGGCGATGCGGAAGTAGAACGAGGAAACGAAGGATCCCTCGCTACGCTCGGGATGACACCGTTTTCTGCATCGGCGCACTGCGCCTTCCCGAGAAATGGTGTCATCCCGAGCGTAGCGAGGGATCCTTAAGTCAGCTCAAGCGGCGCGCTTCTGGTCGCGCTGGCGCAGGATCGACAGGATTTCCGCGGCGGCGGCCGGGATGTTGGTGCCCGGCCCGTAGATGGCCGCGACGCCCGCCTTCTTCAGGAAGTCGTAGTCCTGGGCGGGAATGACGCCGCCCACAACGACCATGATCTCCGAACCGTTTTGTTTGGCCAGTTCCTCGATGAGTTGCGGCACCAGCGTCTTGTGGCCGGCGGCCTGGCTGGAAATGCCGATGACGTGCACGTCGTTCTCGATGGCGGCGCGGGCGGCTTCCTCGGGCGTCTGGAACAGCGGGCCGATATCGACGTCGAAGCCCAGGTCGGCGAAGGCCGTGGCGATCACCTTGGCGCCGCGATCGTGTCCGTCCTGGCCCATCTTCACGACCATGAGGCGGGGCCGGCGGCCCTCCTCCTCGGCGAAGGCGGCGATGTCGGTGCGGATGCGGTCGAGGCCGGCATCGCCCTCCCACTCGCCGGCATAGACGCCGGCGATCGAGCGGATGGTGGCCTGGTAACGCCCATAGACGCCTTCCAGCGCCGACGAAATCTCGCCCACCGTGGCGCGCGCGCGCGTGGCCTCGATCGACAGCCCGAGGAGATTGCCGGTGCCGGTGCGCGCGGCCTCGCCCAGCGCCTTGAGGGCTGCGACGCACTTCGCCTCGTCGCGGGTCGAGCGGATGGTGTGCAGACGCTTCAACTGGGCCTCGCGCACGACGTCGTTGTCGATGTCGAGGATGTCGATGGCCGACTCTTCCTTGAGCTGGAACTTGTTCACGCCGACAACGATCTCCTCGCCGCGGTCGATGCGTGCCTGGCGGCGCGCCGACGCTTCCTCGATGCGCAGCTTCGGCATGCCGGCCTCGACGGCCTTGGTCATGCCGCCCAGCGCCTCGACCTCCTGGATCAGCTTGCGCGCCTCGGCGACGAGGCTGGCAGTGAGCGATTCGACGTAGTAGCTGCCGGCCAGCGGATCGACGACCTTGGTGACGCCGGTCTCGTGCTGGAGGATCAGCTGCGTGTTGCGCGCGATGCGGGCCGAAGTCGGCGTCGGCAGTGCGATCGCCTCGTCGAACGAGTTTGTGTGCAGCGACTGCGTGCCGCCCAGCACCGCCGCCATCGCCTCGTAGGCGGTGCGGATCACGTTGTTGTACGGGTCCTTCTCGGTGAGCGACACGCCCGAGGTCTGGCAGTGCGTGCGCAGCGACAGCGAGTCGGCCTTCTTGGGCTCGAACGGCTTGATCAGCTCGGCCCACAGGAAGCGCGCGGCGCGCAGCTTGGCCGCCTCCATGAAGAAATTCATGCCGATGCAGAAGAAGAACGACAGGCGCGGCGCGAAGGCGTCGATGTCGAGGCCCTTGGCCTTGGCGGCGCGAACGTATTCGAGGCCGTCGGCCAGCGTGAAGGCCAGCTCCTGAACCAGCGTCGAGCCCGCCTCCTGCATGTGATAGCCGGAGATCGAGATCGAGTTGAACTTGGGCATGTAGAGCGCCGTGTGCTCGATGATGTCGGCCACGATGCGCATGGAGGGTCCGGGCGGATAGATGTAGGTGTTCCGGACCATGAACTCCTTGAGGATGTCGTTCTGGATCGTGCCCGCCAGCTTGTCCTGCGGCACGCCCTGCTCCTCGGCGGCGACGATGTAGCCGGCCAGCACCGGCAGCACGGCGCCGTTCATCGTCATCGACACGCTCATCTTGTCGAGCGGGATGCCGTCGAACAGGATCTTCATGTCCTCGACCGAGTCGATCGCGACGCCCGCCTTGCCGACGTCGCCCACGACGCGCGGATGATCGGAATCGTAGCCGCGATGGGTCGCGAGATCGAACGCCACCGACAGGCCCATCTGGCCGGCCGCGAGATTGGCGCGATAGAACTTGTTGCTCTCTTCCGCCGTCGAGAAGCCGGCATACTGGCGGACCGTCCAGGGACGGCCCGTGTACATCGTGGCCTTGGGCCCGCGCGTGAAGGGCGGGAAGCCGGGCAGCGAGCCCACCGTCTCGATCTGCTCGAGGTCGGCCGCCGTGTAGATCGGCTTCACGGCGATGCCCTCGGGCGTCATCCAGGTGAGATCATCGAGCGGGCGCTCGCGCAGTTCCTTCGCTGCGAGCTTTTCCCAGTCGGCTAGGGTCTTCTTCGGAAAATCGGCCATGCCCCAATGTACTGCGGATTTCGGGCCTGAAAAGACCCGCTATTCGTTGGCCAAAATCGTGTTCCGGACGAGAGGGTAGATCTGGCCGGCCCAGCGGCGGCCGCTGAAGACGCCGTAATGGCCGACGCCCGCCTGCATATAGTGCTTCTTGCGGTAGGGCCGCAGGCTGGAACAGAGGTCGTGGGCGGCCACGGTCTGGCCCAGCGCGCAGATATCGTCGCGCTCGCCCTCGATGGTGAACAAGGCCGTCCGGCGGATCGCCTTGGGGTTCACCCGTCGCCCCTTCCAGTCGAGTTCACCCTTGGGCAGCCGGTGCTCCTGGAACACCCACTGGACGGTTTCCAGATAAAACTCTGCCGTCATATCGAGCACGGCGAAATATTCATCATAGAAGGCCTTGATGGTCGCGGCCTGCTCGGTCTCGCCCTTGGCCAGGTGCTTGTAGAGGTCGACCTGCGCCTTGATGTGGCGCTCGGCGTTCATGCTCATGAAGGCGGTGAGCTGCACAAAACCCGGATAGACCCGGCGCGTGGCGCCCGGATAGCGCATCGGCACGCGATGGATCAGGTTCTGCTCGAACCAGCTGATCGGCTTGCCCATGGCCAGCTCGTTGACCTTGGTCGGACTGATGCGCGTGTCGATGGGGCCGGCCATCAGGGTCATGCTGCGCGGCTGGGCCGGATTGTCGTCCTCGGCCATGATCGCCACCGCCGCCAGCGTCTGGACGCAGGGCTGGCAGACGGCGATGACGTGCGCGCCGGGGCCCATCACCTCGAGGAACTTGATCAGGTGCTCGACATATTCGTCGAAACCGAATCGGCCGTTCCAGACGCCCACGTCGCGGGCATTGGCCCAGTCGGTGATGTGGACGTCATGGTCGGGCAGCAGCACGCGCACGGTATCGCGCAGAAGCGTCGCGAAATGCCCCGAAAGAGGCGCGACCAGCAGGACCTTGGGCTGCGCCGGCACTCCCACCTTGGCGAAGCGCAGCAGGGTGCCGAACGGGGTGGCGAAGACCTCTTCCTCGCGCACCGCCACCGTCTGATTGCCGTAGGGCACCTCGGTGATGCCGAAGGACGGACGGCGGTGGCTCAGCGTCGCCCGGGTCGTCATCTCGCAGAGGGCGCCGGCCGCCCGCCAGCTGTCGAGGCTCGCGCTGCCGCCGCCGGACAGGGTCTGGCCCGCCGCCGTCGCCCACAGACGGACCGGAAGCATCATGTCGGCGGCGGTCTGGTACATCGCATAAAGCATGTGGGCGAACCGGCTCGGAATTTGCATCTTCGAGGGCACCTGAGACACAGACAGTCCCACCAATCGGGAGGGGTGGAGTCCATGGCCGAGGCCTCGCTCACCATCAGTAGCAAGAACTATTCCTCTTGGTCGCTCCGCGGCTTCCTCCTGTGCCGGATGGCCGGTCTCGATTTCGACGAGCGGATCGCGCCGTGGGACGATCCGGCCACGCGGGCCGAACTGCTCCTCCTGTCGCCTTCCTTCCTGGTGCCCTGCCTCGAACATGGGCAGGTCAAGGTCTGGGACACGCTCGCCATCGCGGAGTATCTGCACGAGATCAAGCCGGGCGCCGGCCTTCTGCCGACGGACCAGGCGGCCCGCGCCCATTGCCGGGCGATCTGCGGCGAGATGCATTCGGGCTTTGCCAACCTGCGCTCAGCGCTGCCGATGAACCTGAAAGTGCGCCACGAGACCTTCAAGGTCTGGGGCGGCGCGCAGGCCGACATCGAGCGCGTGGCCACGATCTGGCGCGAGTGCCTGCAGAAATACGGCGGGCCGTATCTGTTCGGCGCGACGCCGACCATGGCCGACGCGATGTACGCGCCCGTCTGCACCCGCTTCGCCACTTATAACGTGAAGCTCGATCCGGCCTCGGCCGGCTATCGCGACCTGATGCTGCGCTTCCCCGCCCTGATGGAATGGACGGCAGCCGCGAAGTCGGAGCCCGAGGAAGTCGAGGAACTGGACGTCGAGTTTTAGATTTTGTCGTCCTGAGCGGAGCGAAGGACCTCACGCTCGCAAGGGAGTACCTTGGTGGTTCGGCTAGGTCCTTCGCTGCGCTCAGGACGACAGGCGGTCAACTCCCCGGCGCGCGGCGCAGCTCGAGCTCGACGCGGCCGACGCGGAGGCCCCACTTGCCGACGACGGCCTTGTTGATCAGCGAGCCGTCGGGGTTGAGAGCGAGCACGTCGGAGAAGTCGACGGTCCAGCCGCCCAGGCTCACGGCATATTCCAGCCGCACCACCTTGCCCTCGGTCCAGGCGCGCGCCTGTCCGACCACGTCCTCGCGCATGCCGACATAGGTGCCGGGCGCGGTGCGCTCCAGCTTCCAGGTCTTGCGGTCCTTCTCGCCGTCGGCATAGGCGAAATCCTCGACCAGGGTCAGCGTCCGGCCGTCCCACGCGCCTTCGATCACGACGTCGAAGCGGCGCTGCGAGCCGGTCCAGCTGTTGGTGAAGACGCCCTGACCGACGGTGCGGCCGGGGAAGAACTGTTCCAGCACCAGCGCCGGCGTCGAGGCGTTGGCGACGGGCGCTTCCGGCGGCGAGGCGCAGGCGCCGACCAGCACGGCGAGAAGAGCGAGCGGGGAAAGCCGACGCGGCAGGGTGGA
>LSKJ01000712.1 GCA_001557035.1 Rhodospirillaceae bacterium CCH5-H10
GACTCCTCCCCGAGGATCAACCCGAGGTTCACATGACTCCCGCCTTCAACGTCCTGTTTCTGTGCACGCACAATTCCGCCCGCTCTCTGATGGCCGAGGCGATCCTCGAACAGCTCGGCAAGGGCAAGTTCAACGCCTATTCGGCGGGCTCCGACCCTGCGGGCCAGCCGATGCCGGACGTGCTAGCCAAGCTCAAGACACTCGGGCACGACGTGGCCGGATTGCGCTGCAAGTCGTGGGATGAGTTCACCGGCCCGAATGCGCCGCGCATGGATTTCGTCATCACGCTTTGCGACATCCTGCAGGGCCAGCACTGCCCGGACTTCGGCGAGCGGTCGGTGACGGGGGCGTGGCCACTGCCTGACCCTGCCAAATTCATGGGCTCGGATGTCGAGCGCGCGACGATGATCAACGAGTTGTACGGCATGATCCGCCGACGGCTGGAGATCTTCATCAACCTTCCCTACGCCTCACTCGATAGGATGGCGCTCAAGAAGCGCCTCGACGAGATCGGCGACTCCGCCAAGGCCCCGGCGTAGGACGGAGGCTGCGATGAAGGTCGGCATCAACGGCATGGGTCGCATGGGCCGCCTGGCGCTCCGGGCTGCGTTCGGCGGCATGTATCGTCCCGGCGACGATCCACGGCGCGATAATCGTCTGGAGGTCGTGCACCTCAATGAGATCAAGGGAGGCGCGGGAGCCACGGCGCATCTTCTGGAGTTCGACAGCATGCACGGCCGCTGGCACACCTCGTTCGAGGTCGACGGCGAAAAGGGCATCGCGGTCGGCGGCAAATATCTCGGCTTCAGCGCCGCCGCTTCGCCGGGCGATGTCGCCTGGGGCGATCTCGGATGCGACATGGTGCTGGAATGCACCGGCAAGTTCCTGAAGCCGGAGCAGTTGCAGGCCTACTTCGATCGCGGCGTGAAGAAGGTGATCGTCGCCGCGCCGGTCAAGGACGAG
>LSKJ01000713.1 GCA_001557035.1 Rhodospirillaceae bacterium CCH5-H10
CCGCCGCACCGCCGCGACGTCGGCGTGGTCTTCCAGAACTACGCCCTGTTCCCGCACCTTACGGTCGCCGAGAACATCGCCTTCGGTCTCAAGGCCCGGAAGCACCCCGCCGGGGAGATCGGCCCGACGGTGCGACGCTTCCTGTCGCTGGTCCATCTCACCGACTTCGCCGACCGCTCGGTGCGTGCCCTGTCGGGCGGCCAGCAGCAGCGCGTGGCCGTGGCCCGGGCGCTCGCCGTGCAGCCCAAGCTGCTCCTGCTCGACGAGCCCTTCTCCGCGCTCGACCGCAAGCTGCGTGAGAACATGCAGATAGAGTTGCGCCGCCTGTTGCGCGAACTGGGCATCACCGCCGTGTTCGTCACGCACGACCAGGACGAGGCGCTCACCATGTCCGATCGCATCGCCGTGATGAACCGCGGCGCGATCGAGCAGCTTGCCGAGCCGGCGACGATCTACCGCTCGCCCGCCACCGCCTTCGTCCTCGAATTCGTCGGACTTTCCTCGCGCCTCTCCGGCACCGTCGTCGGCCAGGACCATGATCATGTCATCGTCGACACCGCCTACGGCCCGCTGCGCGCGCCGGGCAGCTTCGTGTCCGGAGCCTCCGTCGTGCTGGCCGTGCGCCCCGAGCGCATCAGGATAAACACCGGCGGGGACTATGCGCTGGTTGCGCGCCTGCGCGATGCCGTATTCCAGGGCTCCAAGGTCCAACTCCATTTCGAGGCCCGTGACGGCGACCATCTCATGGTCGAGACGGCCGACCTCTCCGATGGATTGCCACCGCCCGGCACCGAGATGAAACTCGGCTGGGCCGTCGCCGACACGCTGATCTACCCGGCATCATGACACCGAAAGGCGCGCCCTCGCCGTGGCGGGATCCCGTCGCGCTTCTCGCGGCGCCGGCCGTCCTCTACCTGCTGGTCGTCTATGCCTTCCCGCTGCTCTGGCTTTTCATGAAGAGCCTGACGGGACCGGGTGGCCTCACGTTCCAGCCCTACATCTCGTTCCTGAGCGATCCCTTCAACTGGCGCGTCGTCGGCAACACGCTGCGCGTCGCCGCCTGGGTCACCGTCGTCTGCTTCGTGATCGGTTACCCCGCTGCCTTCGCCCTCGCCCGTGCCGGCGCGGTCTGGCAGATCGTGATGCTGGTCTCGATCATCCTGCCGCTCTCGGTCGGCGCCGTGGTCAAGGCCTTCGCCTGGCAGATCGTGTTGCGCCGCGACGGCATCGTCTCGCAGACCCTGGTCGGGCTTGGCCTCTGGGACGAGCCGCAGCGCCTCCTGTTCACCGAGACCGGACTGGTGCTGGGCGCGGCCAACATCTTCCTGCCCTTCATGATCCTGCCGATCTATTCCGTGGTGAAACTGATCGACCCGCGCCTCAGCGAGGCCGGTGCGACCCTGGGCGCCACGCCGCTCTACCGCTTCACCCACGTAACCCTGCCGCTCACCCTGCCGGGCATCGTCTCGGGCGTCGCATTCGTCTTCTCGATGAGCGTGTCGATGTTCGTCATCCCCTCGCTGCTGATCGGCGACCGCTTCCAGACCCTGTCGACCCTGACCGGCCGCTCCTTCCTGCTGATGCGCAACGAGCAGCTCGGCTCGACCACCGCCGTCATCCTGCTGGTGCTGGCCGTCGCGATCGTCGTGGGCTCGACCTGGCTGGCGCGCCGGATCGGAGGCAGCACCACATGACCGCCCTGGAACGCGCCTCGCAATACGTCGTCTGGTTCATCGCGGCCTTCACCGTCGTCTTCCTGATGACGCCGTTGGTCGTCACCATCGCCGTGTCGTTCGGCTCCTCGACCGTCTTCACCCTGCCGCCGCCCGATTGGTCGCTGCGCTGGTACGAGCGGCTCGCCGGCATGCGCGGCCTGCTGCCTGCGCTCGTGGTCTCCCTGCAGGTGGCCGCCGTCTCGACGGCCGTCGCCCTGGTCCTGGGAACTCTTTGCGCCATCGCCCTCGTGCGCGGCCGCTTCCCCGGCCGCGAGACGATCTCGACCTTCCTCGTGTCGCCGTTGATGCTGCCGGGGCTCGTGATCGGCATCGCCATGCTTCAGGGTTTCAAGGCAATGGGCCTGCGCGACGTCTATGCCAGCCTGCTGATCGCCCATGTGGTCATCACGCTGCCCTACATCGTGCGAACCGTCGTCGGCGCACTGTCCCTGTTCGACTTCTCGTTGATCGACGCCGCCCGCACCCTGGGCTGCTCCTACCCAAAGGCGCTGACGCGCGTGCTGGTGCCGGCGCTTGCGCCCGCCTTCCTGACCTCGGGCATGTTCGCGTTCCTGGCCTCGATGGACAACTATCCGATCTCGATGTTCTTCACCGACGCATGGACCAAGACGCTGCCCATCCAGATGCTGCAATATGTCGAGGAGCGGCCCGATCCCACCATCGCCGCCATCTCCGCCGGCCTCGTGCTGCTGGCCGTCGTGGCCCTTGTAATCGGCGACCGGCTCGTGGGCTTGCGCAAGCTCGCCGACTTCTAGGAACGACCCAATGAAAATCCTCGTCGCCAATCCCAACACCTCCGCCGGTGTGACCGAGCGGCTGGTCACGGCCGGCAAACTCGTCGCCAGCCCCGGCACCGACCTGATCCCCATGACGGCGCCGCGCGGCGTCCCCTACATCGCCACCCGCGCCGAAGCCGCGATCGGAAGCGCCATGATGCTGGAGATGCTGGCCGAACGGCGCGGCACCTTCGATGCGGCCATCGTGGCCGCCTTTGGCGATCCCGGCCTCGGCGGCGCGCGCGAGCTGTTCGACTTTCCCGTCGTCGGCATGGCCGAGGCCGCGATGCTGGTCGCCTGCACGCTCGGCCGCAAGTTCGCGATCGTGAGCTTCGCCAAGGCGCTCGAACCGTGGTTTGCCGAGATCGTCGACTGGCACGGCATGTCCGGC
>LSKJ01000714.1 GCA_001557035.1 Rhodospirillaceae bacterium CCH5-H10
GTGCTCGTGCCCATGCTTCGAGACGGCTGCTCCGCAGCCTCCTCAGCATGAGGTTGTTGGTAGTGTTTAAGCTTGCTCGAAAGACCCTGGAGTGGCGCGCCCCCGGGTGTGTCCTTCCACGGGTAGAGTGTCCCTGCGAATTGGGCGACAGCATCGCCACTTCCATCGCAAGCTTGTAGGGATGCGGTGAGCAGACGATCGAGAAGCTCGGGCTCACGGCGCAGAAAGCGGCTTGATGAATTCGATTGCGAGAGATTCGCAATTGAGCTAGACGATCATCCGTCTTCCCATGGAAGATCGTAAGCGTCTCACGTAAGGCAACGCAGTCAACCGTCCTCGGCTTCCATTGTCATGCCGAGGACCCTGCGTGAGAACCATATCTTGATTACACGGTTTGAATTCCGCCGCTTGCCGGCGCGTTACGCCACAATCGTTCTTCCCTTCGTCCTGTCGCTCATCATGACCTTCGTCGTGTCGGGAATCGCCACGGCGCGCAGCATGGGGCTGTCGACCGGCTTTTCCGCAACCTGGATGAGCGCTTGGGGCCTGTCCTGGCTGGTTGCCTTTCCGGTCCTGCTGGCGGTGATGCCGATCGTTCGGCGGATCGTCGGATTGATCGTGCAAACGCGGCCGGGCTAACGCCCGGCACCCGTCAGTGACTTGGCTTCTACATGAACCCAATGGAAAAGGTTGCGTCAGCTAGAAGGCTTGCGCTGCAAATAAAAGAAGATGGTGGACCACGCCAAGGTAGCAAGCACGAAAGCCAGGCCAAATTTCAGAATGGCGAAGCCTACGAGAGCTCCGGCAACAATAGATCCAGCCAAACAACCGATCGGGGCCAATGCCAGGAACATCAGAAACGGCACGAGCAACGTTAGACAGCCGATGCGGAAAAAGAGGGGTTCGTTGTTTCGCGTCCAGTGATACGCCGCCCAATTTGCGAAGAATGCGAAGAGAGCTGCGGCCATGCCGATCGAGACAATGCTGGCGTCGAGAAGATAAGAAAAGCTCCTCGCGTGGGTCTCGGTGATTGCGATAGAAATCAGTGTTGCAGCCATGGCAAAAACCGCGGCACCACACGCGAACTTCAATCCACTAGCATCGAATGGCGGATCTTCCGACGGATCAGATGCCATGTGCAGACACGGCTCTCACGGACGATTCGCCTCGAGGAACATCCTGATGTGGCGCACCGCGAGCGGTACCCGCTCCGGCGTGTCCTTCCACGGATAGAGCGTCACCTGCGAATTGGGCGACAGCATCGCCACTTCCATCGCGACCTTGTAGGGATGTGGCGGGCTGTCGTCGGGGGCGACGAGGATCGGGGTCTTGCAGGCCTTCACGAACTCGCGCGGCACGGTGAATACGAAGTCGGCCTTCTTGGTGTACATGTTGGTCAGGTACTGGCTCACCTGATCCATCGTGTACTCGGGCCGCTTGGCCACGAAGTCGGGACCCCAGCCCTTCATGTTGTTGTCGTAGAACTGGTTGGGCAGCTCGGGGCGGAAGCCCGAAGGCTGCGTCAGGACGGCGGCGATCACGCGGTCGCCCACGCGCTTGATCAGGTTCCAGATCAGCGGCTGGCCGATGCAGTAGCCCAGCACCATGAACCGCTCGGCGCCGAGATGGTCCATCAGGCCGACATGGTCGTCGGTGATGGCATCCCAGGTGCGCTCGATGTCGAGCGGGCCGGTCGACTGGCCGCCATTGGCGTTGCGCAGATCGGCGCAGATGCAGCGGAAGCGGTCGCTGAATTCCCGCATCGCGTTGAACGGATGGGTCTTGTCTAGACCGGCGATGGTCGAGTTCAGCCCGCCGCCCGGAATGATCAGCAGCGGCAGGCCTGAGCCCATCTCTTCGTAGTGAATGCGGACGTCGCCTTTTTCAAAGAACGGCATGGTGTTTCTCCCTGATTAGCCCAGCAGCCGCTTCACCACGTCGAGCTGAATGTGGGCGGCATCGACCATCTCGGCGATCGGCACGCTCTCGTTGGCGGCGTGGCCCTGCGCGCCCGAGCCCGGACCGAAGTTGATGATCTCGATACCGTCGTCGGCATAGTAGCGGCCGTCGCTGACGCCGGTGGCGTTGAGGAACTTCACCTTGCGGCGGCTGTGCGCCTTCACCGCGGCCTCGAAGGCGCCGACCGCTGCGCCGTTCTCGGGCGCGAAGAAGCCGTTGGTGCCGGTCAGGAACTCGACGCCATACATCGCCTTCGGCTCGCCGACGCCGTCGACCACTTTCTTCAGTTCCTTGAACGCATCCTTGACCTTCTCGTTGGGCAGCAGGCGGCGGTCGATCTCGACGGTGCAGGCCGAGGGCACGACGTTGGTGTTGTGGCCGCCGTGGAACATGCCGATGTTCACCGTCGACTTCATCGCGCCCGAGACGCGCGTGGCCAGGGCCTTGTCGTAGTAGGAGCTGAGCGCGCCCACGAGACGCATCATGCGCAGGATGGCGTTGTCGCCGGCCGCCGGATTGCCGGCATGGGCGGCGCGCCCCTTGGTGGTGAGGCGGGCCCACATCACGCCGCGCTCGGCGACGATCAGGTTGTTCTCGGTCTGCGCGCCCAGGATCAGCGCGTCGGGGCGCACCTTGCCGCTCTTGCGCAGGTATTCCATGCCCTCGGGGCCGAGATTCTCCTCGTCGGCCACGAAGGTGAAGATCAGTTCGCCCGCAGCCGGCCCGCCGCGGCGCGCGATCTCCTCGGCGATCCAGATCTGCACCGCCATGCTGCCCTTGCAGTTGCCGGCGCCCAGCCCGTAGACGAGGCCGCCCTTGACCAGGGCCTTGTAGGGATCGCTCTTCCAGTTGGAGCGCTCGCCGACGCCCACCGTGTCGACATGGGCGTTGAAGGCGATGACCGGGCCTTTCGCCTTGCCCTTCATGCGCGCCACGACGTTGTCGATGCCCTTCTTGTGGGTCGCGATCTCGACCTTGTAGCCGGCCTTCTTCAGGCGCCTGGCCGTATAGGCGCAGATCTCGACAGAGGTGCCGGGCGGGTAGGGGCTCGGCAGCGCGATCAGGTCGGACAGGATCGAGACGAGTTCGGACTGCATCTTCTTCGACATGGCACGTTGTCTTTCGTTGGAGATTCGATGTCATCCCGAGCGCAGCGAGGGACCTTTGCGCGGTCGGAGGAAAGGTCCCTCGCTGCGCTCGGGATGACAATGGGTGGGTGGCGACAATGGTCCGTCAGCGGTTGGCCAACTCGGCCAGCACCTCGACCAGGACGCGGGCGCCGGCGGCGAGGTCCTGGGGCGTGGCGTTTTCGATCTCGTTGTGGCTGATGCCGCGCTCGCAGGGCACGAAGATCATGCCGGTGGGGCAGAGATGGGCGATGTGCATTGCGTCGTGGCCGGCGCCCGAGGGCATGTCCATGTTGGAGAGCTTCAGCGCGTTGGTCTTCGCCCGCACCATGTCGATCACCATCGGGTCGAAATCGGTCGGCGGCACGGCGACCACGCGCTCGATGCCCGAGGTGCAAGGCGCGGCCTTGGCTGCCACGATCTCCTTCAGCTTTGCCTCGTGCGCGTCGAGCACGGCATCGACGGGATGGCGCATGTCGATGGTGAAGGTCGTGCGGCCCGGCACCGTGTTGGGCGAGCCCGGCGCGACGTCGACGCGGCCGATGGTGAAGCGCAGCATGTCGTCCTTGTCGGTCGTCGCCTCGTACATCGCCTGCGCGATGCGAAGGGCGGCGGCAAACGCATCCTTGCGGGCGGCGCGCGGCGTCGTGCCGGCATGCGCCTCCTCGCCTTCGGTCGTGACGATGTAGCGGCGGCTGCCCTGGATGGCAGTGACGACGCCGATGGTCTTTTGCTCGTTCTCCAGCCGCGGGCCCTGCTCGATATGGGCCTCGACATAGCCGTCGAGCGGGAAGCCGGGCTTGCCCTCGCGCATCGGCGCGGGTGCGGCCTTCAGCGTCTCCGCGAGCGCGTCCTTCAGGACGACGCCCTTCCAGTCCTTGACCTGCAGCATCTGGTCGAGATCGTTGTGCCCGGCGAACACCGCCGAGCCCATGGCGCCGGGCTGGAAGCGCGAGCCTTCCTCGTTGGTCCAGGCGACGGCGACGACCGGACGCTTCGTCTTCACGCCGGCATCCTCCAGGGCTTCCAGAGCCTCGAAGGCGGCGAGCACGCCGTACATGCCGTCGAAGCGGCCGCCGGTCGGCTGGCTGTCCATGTGCGAGCCGCTCATCACCGGCAGCGCCTTCGGGTCGGACCCCTCGCGGCGCACGAAGAGATTGCCGATGGCATCGGTGGAGACCCCGAAGCCGCGCGCCTTTGCCCACGAACCGAGCAGGTTGCGGGCCGCCGCATCCTCGGTCGAGAGCGCCTGCCGGTTCACGCCGCCCTTCGGGGTGCCGCCCAGCTTCGCCATGTCGGCGTGCCGTCGCCACAGACGCTCTTCCCTGATCGCTTCGGCCGCGCCCATCTCGCCTCCACAAGCTTGTCGCGCGAGCTATAGCCGCGCCATAGTCGGGCTTCAATCGCCCGCACTCGGGCGGCGCGTCTCCGGGGGCCTCATGCACGACCATCTCGACCGCAACCTGATCGGCTACGGCGCCAATCCGCCAGATGCGCAGTGGCCGGGCGATGCCCGCATCGCGGTGAGCTTCGTGCTGAACTACGAGGAGGGCGGGGAGAATACGGTCCTGAACGGCGATGCGGCGTCCGAGGTCTTCCTGACCGAGACGCCGGGCGGCACGCCACTCGTCGGGGCCCGCGACCTGTCGACCGAGTCGATGTACGAGTACGGCAGCCGCGCCGGCTTCTGGCGCATCCTGCGGCTCTTCCAGGAGCGCAACATGCGGTTCACGTCGTGGGCGGTGGGCCGCGCGCTGGAACTCAATCCCGCCGCCGGCAAGGCGATGGCCGACGCCGGCCACGAGGTGGCGAGCCACGGCTGGCGCTGGATCAACTACAAGGACTTCACGCTCGAGCAGGAGCTCGACCACATGAAGAAGGCGGTGAAGGCGATCCGGCAGGCCGCCGGCCGCGCGCCGGTCGGCTGGTACACCGGTCGCTTCGGCATGCATACGCTGGAAGCCGTCGTGAAGCATGGCGGCTTCCTCTATTCGAGCGATTCCTACAGCGACGATCTTCCCTACTGGGTGAAGGTGGGTGGCGCGCCACACCTGATCATTCCCTACACGCTCGAAGTGAACGACATGAAGTTCAGCGTCGCGCCCGGCTTCTCGGCCGGCGACGGCTGGCTGCAGGCGATGAAGGACAGCTTCGACGTCCTCTATGCCGAAGGCGCGCGGTCGCCGAAGATGATGTCGGTCGGCCTGCACTGCCGGCTCGCCGGCCGGCCGAGCCGCGCCGCGACCCTGGCGCGCTTCCTCGACTACGTGGCGTCGAAGCCCCGGGTCTGGGTGGCGACGCGCGAGGAGATCGCGCGGCACTGGATCGAGACCCATCCGGCCGGTGCAGCCTGAAAGCGGCCTGTACCGTTACAAATGGTACACGAATGCGGCGGCGGCGATGCCGTCGCGCAAAGGTGAGTGCGTCCGGCGTCCGTGGAGGCAAGCAAGCGTTTAAGTCAGCGTAGGCGGCATTTTACCGGAGTCGGTTCATGGCACGTTCGCGCTTGTGGCATCGCACCATCGTTTTTCGCGGCTTGTCGCGGCCGGGGTTTACCCTGGGGATAAAATCATGTGAACAATGGCGCGTCGTGAACATTCATCGAACCGCCACGCTCCCGCTCCTGCTCGCCGCGCTCTGCGTCAGCCCGGGCTGCGCCCAGAAGCCCGTCGAGACGGCCGCGGTCCCGCAGGGGCCGACGGAGCACGAGATCTTCGTCAGGCAGCGCAAGGACGAGGTCCTGCAGTCGCTCGCCATTTGCGAGAGCGGAAGCTGGGGCCCGCATTCGCACCGCATCACCGGCGGACGCGGCACCTATCACGGGCGTTTCCAGTACACGCCCCGCACCTACATCACCATGCAGCAGAGACGCGACGGGACCGTGCTCACGACCCAGGAAGCCATCGCGGCGGCGCAGGACTACGAGAAGGCCGCATCCCTCACCGAATGGGTGATGTTCGAGCAGGGCGAGACCTGGCACTGGCCGCTCTGCAACCGCAAGCTGGGCCTCACCGCCAAGGTCAAAGAGATCAACGCCCTGTAGGGCGGGGCGAGAGAGCATTCGCCGCTTCCGCCCGCCGACAGGCCGGGTGTAGCCTGACTCCCGCAGCTGGCCCGGATGGATACAAATCCACGAGAAGGCGCAGCCTGTGGAGGAAGCATCATGACGATTCGCCGCCGCACGTTCGTGCATCTGGCTGTGGGTTCTGCTGCGTTGCCCACGGTTTCCCGTTTGGCTCACGCCCAGGCCTATCCATCGAGACCCGCCCGCATCATCGTCGGCTTTCCCGCCGGCGGCGCGACCGACATCCAGGGACGCCTGGCGGCCGAATGGCTGACCGAACGCCTCGGCCAGCAGTTCATCGTCGAGAACAAGCCCGGCGCCAGCGGCAACATCGGAACCGAAATGGTCGCCAAGGCGGCCCCCGATGGCTACACGCTGCTGCAGATCGTGACGCCGCACGCAATCAACGCGGCACTGTATTCGAACCTCAGCTTCGACTTCATGCGCGACATCGCGCCGGTCATCTGCGCCGCGCGGCTCGCCTATCTCGTCGTGGTGAACCCGTCGGTTCCCGTGAACACGCTTCCCGAACTCATCGCCTATGCCAAGGCCAACCCGGGCAAGATCAACTACGGTTCGGCCGGTCAGGGCACGCCGCAGAACATCGCCTGCGAACTCTTCAAGATGATGACTGGCGTGAACCTGGTCCATGTCCCGTACAAGGGCGGCGCACCCGCGGTCGCCGACCTGATCAGCGGCCATGTGCAGGTCATCTTCGCGCCCCTGTCGGAGTCGATCCAGCAGGTGAAAGCGGGGAAGCTGCGCGCGCTCGCGGTCACGACAAAGGCCCGTCTGGACGTGCTGCCGGATGTTCCGCCGGTCGCCGACTTCGTGCCGGGTTACGAGGCCAGCGGCTTTGCCGGCATCGGCGTGCCCAAGGGGACACCGGCCGGAATCATCGAACTGCTGAACAAGGAACTCAACGCCGGCCTCGCCAACCCGAGAATCAGGAACCGGATCACGGAACTCGGCGGCACGGTGCTGGGCGGCACCCCGGCCGAATTCGGAGCGATCCTCGCCGACGCCACGGAGAAGTGGGCGAAGGTGATCAAGGCTGCCGGCATCAAGGCGGAGTAGGAAGGCACCTCGCTTCCCTCTCTCCTTCTTTCTCCTCCCCCGTCTTACGCTATCGGATTCACACATCTCGGAGTCCGAGGGATGCGCCGTATTTGATGGCG
>LSKJ01000715.1 GCA_001557035.1 Rhodospirillaceae bacterium CCH5-H10
ACCCTGTACGATGCCGAGACCGCGGCCAGCCATCGTCCATGTCGAAGACGACATGGTCGTGCCGGTCGAGCGGATGGCTGGCCGCGGTCTCGGCATCGTACAGGGTCATGCGGCCCGACATGCCCAGATGGACGATCAGCGTCTGTCCGTCGTCCAGCCGGATCAGCAGGTACTTGGCGCGACGGTCGATGCCGGTGACGGTGCGGCCTTCGACGCGCGCGGCGAACCGGGGCGGCAACGGGACCCGGAGATCGCGGCGGCGCTGCTGCAGCCGGACGATGCGACGGCCGACCAGCCGCGGCGTCAGCCCGCGCCGGACGGTTTCTACTTCAGGAAGTTCGGGCATGCGCGGCGGCCATGTACAGTGGGGTCGATGAATGGGCAACAGCGAGCATTAAACGTCCTGCGACCGGTCGTGACCATGCTCGTCGTCGGTCTTGCGCTGGTGGCGGCGCTGTCCCGGCTGGCGACACGGCATTGGGCGTTCGAGCTGCTGACCCACTTCAATGTCTATTTCCTGCTTATAGGCTTCGTGCTCGTCCTCGTGGCGCTGGTCCTGCGACAGTGGTGGACCGCCGGGCTGTCGGCGCTGGTCGCCGCGGCGAGCTTCTCGGTCGTGTGGCCGCACATGCACCTGCCGCCGACCGACCTCCAGACCCAGCCGGGGCCGGTGGTGCGCCTCCTCTGGGCCAACCTTCATCATGCCAACACCGATCTCGCCGCCCTGCGGCGCCTGATCGAGGCGGAAAAGCCCGATATCGCGGTGTTCACGGAACTCGACCCCGCGCACGACGCGGTGCTGCGCGACGTGCGGGAGCTGCTGCCTTTTCAGTCTCCGCCGCCGTGCGGCAACGTGTTCGGGCTGATGCTGCTCGCCAGGAAGCCACCCGAGTCGCTTAGATTCGACCGGACGATGGGCGAACATGCCCCGCTGATGGTCGCGCGGCTGTGTCCGGCGGACGCAGGCTGTTTCACTTTGCTGGGCCTGCATGCCTGGCGGCCCGGCCCGTCGGGGACCGAGGCTCGCGACCGCCAGCTCGCCCAGGCCGCCACCGTGGCGCGCCGGGATGTCGAAAAAGGCGAGCGCGTCGTGCTGGTCGGCGATCTCAACCTTACGCCGTTCTCGCCGGTGTTCGACCGGCTGCTGGCGCAAAGCGGGCTGTGGGACTCCAACGTCCTGCCTGCCGAGCGCCCGCGCACCTCGCCGTCGATCTCGACCTGGCGGCTGGCAAACACCGGGATCGGATTGCCCATCGACCATGCGCTGGTCAGCGCCGGCATCGGTATCGTCAGTCGCCGCGTGGGACCGCACATCGGCAGCGACCACCATCCCCTGATCCTGGACCTGAAGATCGCGCCCTGACCGCGCGATGGGCGCGGGCCTATGCGGCGGGTTGCAGCGGCGGCCGCGAACCGAAGAGGGCGCTGCCGACCCGGACATGGGTGGCGCCCAGGCGGACGGCCATCTCGTAATCGGCGCTCATGCCCATGCTGAGCCGGCCAAGGCCGTTGCGGGCCGCCATCTTGGCCAGCAGCGCGAAATGCAGCGCCGGCTCCTCGTCGACCGGCGGGATGCACATCAGGCCGACGATGGGCAGCTTGTACTGGTCGCGGCACAGCGCCACGAAGGCGTCGAGGTCCTTCGGGAGAATGCCGGCCTTCTGCGGCTCCTCGCCGGTGTTGACCTGGATGTAGCAGTCCGGCCGGCGGCCGAGCTTCTCCATCTCCTTGGCCAGCGCGGCGGCGAGGCGCTCGCGGTCGACCGACTGTATGACATCGAACAGAGCGACGGCGTCGCGCGCCTTGTTGGTCTGCAGCGGGCCGATCAGATGCAGCTCGAGGTCGGGCCAGGCCGCCTTCAGCTCGGGGAACTTGCCCTCGGCCTCCTGCACGCGGTTCTCGCCGAACACGCGATGGCCGACCTCCAGCAGCTCGCGGACCCGGTCGGCGCCATGGGTCTTGGAGACGGCGACCAAGGTAACGTCCGACGGCGAGCGACCGGCCGCACGCGCGGCTTCGGCGATGCGGCCGGTGACTTCGGCCAGGCGGTCGGCGCCGTCGCTCATGCGTCGAGCCCGGCGCGCGCCAGCAGCGCTTCCTCGTTGTTGGGATCGGCGGCCAGCGCCGCATCGAGCGTCTCGCGCGCCCGGTCGTTCTCGCCCAGCGCGGCGAGGCAGATGCCGTAATGCGCCAGCAGGCGGCTGTCGCCCGGCAGGCCGCGCAGGGCGTGTTCATGGTGCGACCGCGCTTCCGCCGCCCGGCCGAGGCCCATCAGGGCGCGGCCGAAATTGGTCTGCACGAACGGATCGTCGGGGGTGAGCCTGACGGCCTTCTTCAGGACGCGCCGGGCATCGTCGAACCGCTTGAGGCCGAGCAGCGCCAGTCCCTGATTGTTCATGGCGCGGGCATCTCCCGAGACCGCCTTCAGGTAGGGCTCGAGGACCTGGAGGGCCTCGTCAAAGCGGCCGAGCTGCACGTACAGGTTCGAAAGCTGGAGAACGCTGTCCTGATCGTGAGGGTCCCTTTCGAGGACCTTCTTCAGGATGTCGACCGCCTGGTCTGTCTGACCGGCCGCGGTCCGGGCGAGTGCCAGCGTGTTGAGGGCGACGGTGAAGGCCGGGTCGAGTTCGAGCGACTTCTCGAGATGCGGGATCGCGTCGCTCGGGCGGCCGCTGAAATAGAGGACGAAGCCCACCGTGTGATTGAGCGTGGCGCTGCCCGGCGCCAGTTCGAGCGCCCGGCCGGCCTCGGCGATGGCCTCGTCATAGTGGCCGAGGGCCGCCAGCGAGAGCGAGCGGTCGCCCAGGATCTGGCCGCGGCGCTCGGCATTGTCGCCGGCGTCCTGCAGGGCCATGTCGAACACTTCGATGGCCGCGGAATGCTGGCCGAGCCGGTAGAGCGCATAGCCCAGCATGTTGCGGGCCCGCGCCTGCAGCGGCTTCAGCGCCTCGGTGCCGTGCTCCTGGATGGCGCGGTCGACATTGGCCACGAACTCCGACAGTTCGCGCTCGGCGGCGGCGAAGCGGCCCATGTCCATATGGATGGAGGCCAGCGCCAGGCGCGCCTCGACGTGGGTGGGAGCGCGCCGGATCGTGTCGCGGAAACGGCGCGCCGCCTCGTCGAGATTGCCGAGCCTACGGGCCGCGAGCCCAAGATTGTAGATCAGCATCGGCTCGTTGGGGTCTTTCGCGACCGCCTTGCGCCACAGGCCTTCGGCTTCCTTCACGGCGCCGCGCTGCGACAGGCAGACCGCGAGGTAGTGCAGGATGTCGGGACGCTCGCCGAAGCGGACCATGGCGCTGCGGAACAGCGGCTCGGCGCGGTCGTACCATCCGGCGCGCAGATACTGCAGGCCGGTCTGGAGATCAGGGTCGGGTTGGGGCGGGCCGGAAGGCCGGGAAGGGGGCGCGATCGCCATGCCGGGCTGTGTAGACCCGCCCCATCGCCAAGGCTAGACGAAACGGATGGTCAAGGACCTGGATCTGTTTGCCGCCGCGATGGCCGGCGTGAAGCCGCTAAAGCGCAAGCGCGCGACGGCGTCGCGCGTGCCTGCCGTCGAGACCAAATCGAAATCGGCAGGCGCCAAGGCATCGACGATCAAGCCGGCCCGTCCGGTCACGGCCGCTGCACCGAAGCCGCTGCCCGTCCGGCCGAGCGCGCCCGAACTCTCGGCCGATGGTCGCCAGTTCGACCGGGACGTCTCGCGCGCCCTGTCGCGGCGCAAGCTGTCGCCCGAGGCCAGCATTGACCTGCATGGCATGACACTCGCGGTGGCGGAACGGGCGGTGACCGCCTTCCTGGCGAGGGCATCGGCGCAGGACCTGCGCGTCGTGCTGGTGGTGACCGGCAAGGGGCTGCGCCGGGAAGGCGAGCGCACGATCGACGGGCGCATCCGGGCGGAGTTCGTGGGTTGGCTCAATCGCGGCGACAATCGCGACCGGGTGCGGGCGGTCCGCGCCGCCCACGCCCATCACGGCGGCACGGGCGCCTTCTACCTGCTGCTGCGCCGGCGCTCCTCGGCCAGCAGCCGTTCCTTGCGGGCCACGCCCCAGCGATAGCCGGTCAGTGCGCCGCTCGCTCCCACGGCGCGATGGCAGGGGATGACGACGGCGGCCTGGTTGGTGGCGCAGGCGCGTCCCACGGCGCGGGCCGACTTGGGCGCGCCGATCTCGCGGGCGATCTCGCCATAGGTGCGGGTCTCGCCGGCCGGGATCTCGGTCAGCGCCTTCCACACCTTCCACTGGAAGGCGGTTCCCACGATATCGAGCGGCACGTCCGGCGCATCGAGCGCTGAGGGCTTGCGGCCATAGAGCCGCGACAGCACGCCCTTCACACGCGGGCCGAGTTCCGCGTCGTTGCGCGCGATCTCGGCGGCCGGGAAATCCTGCTTCAGGCTCTTCTCGAGCGAACGGTCGTCGTCGCCCAGGAATACCGCCGCTATGCCTTTCTGCGTCGCGGCGACCAGCACGCGGCCATAGTCTGAATCGACGGTGGTGTAGTCGATGTGCGCGCCGGCGCCGCCTTTGGCATAGGTCGCGGGCGTCATGCCGAGTGTCTTGCCGCTGTTTTCGTAGACGCGGCTCGGCGAGCCGTAGCCCGCGCCATAGATCGCGTCGGCCACGCTGGCGCC
Organism: Rhodospirillaceae bacterium CCH5-H10; assembly: GCA_001557035.1. GTDB lineage: Bacteria > Pseudomonadota > Alphaproteobacteria > Reyranellales > Reyranellaceae > Reyranella. The sequence goes on from LSKJ01000715.1 coordinate 4,631, forward strand.
GCCCCGGAGTGCGCTGCGGAAGCGCTCGCGCTTGCGTGCGACCAGCCAGTCGCGCGGGGCGACGCCCAGTTCGGCGAGGAAACGCTTGCCCAGCGCGCCGCTCGACAGGCCGACCTTGCGCGCCACCTCGGCCAGCGATGGCGGGGTGTCGGCATCGGCGGCCTCGAACAGCGCGCAGGCGCGCGCCACCGGCTGGCTCAGCCCCACGTCGACCTGCCAGGCGCGCGGCTTGCACCGCTTGCACGCACGGAAACCCGCCGCCTCCGCCGCCTCGGGCGAGGCGTGGAAGTCGACGTTGCGCCGCAAAGGCGGACGCGCCGCGCACGACGGCAGGCAATAGACCCCGGTTGTACGAACCGAGAACCAGAACCGGCCGTTGTAGGCGCGGTCGCGCCGCTGGACGGCGTGCCAGCAGGTTTCCGCGTCGGGAAGAAGGGAAGTGGCGAGGGCCACGGCGGGGAACGAAAGAGGATGTTGGGTCATGGCGCCATCAAAGCACCACGACCCGAACCTGCTCTATCCGGCGCCCGCCGGCAATTCCGTCCTGGCCTTACGACCAGAAGGACTTGCCGGCCTCGAACCGGGCGGTGGCCCGGTCGACGCCGATGTCCCGCAGCAGTCGCTCGTCCAGCTGGGCCAGCTGATTTCGCGAACGGGCAAGCTCGGCTCGGGTCATGATTTTCTCGATCCCGACCACGACCGTACCCGCCAGCAGCGCGACGGCGCGGCCGAACGAGAAGGAGGGGGCGCTCGCGTGGGAAACCCGCGCGGTGGATACGATCGACATGACTTAGCTCCGCTTGAGGCGATGAGGCCGGGGATCGGCAGTTGCGCCTCGTTTCTGGCCCGTATTTGCTGTATCCTGTGGATACTTGCAAAGGATGAAAGCTCGGGGGAGGCATAGAATTTCTATGAGCGTGTTTCCAAGATGAGCCGGTCGCAACTGCCACTCAACGCCTTGCGCGCCTTCGAGGCCGCCGCCCGTCACGCCAGTTTCACGCATGCCGCCGAGGAGCTTCACGTCACGCAGGCGGCCGTCAGCCATCAGGTGAAGGCGCTCGAAGAGAAGCTCGGTGTCGCGCTCTTCGTGCGCCGGCCGCGCGGGCTGGAGATCACCAGCGAAGGCGAGGCGCTGCTGCCCGACCTGCGCGATGCGTTCGATCGCATGACCAACGCGCTGGAGAGGGTCGGCCGCAAGGCCAACTCCGGCACGCTGAACGTCAGCCTCGTCACGACCTTCGCGCTGGGCTGGCTGGTGCCGCGCCTGCATCGCTTCCAGGCCAAGCATCCCGAGATCGAGGTGCGCATGACGACGAGCCAGAAGCGCGTCGACTTCGCGCGCGAGGATGTCGACTGCGCCATCCGGTTCACCGTGCAGCCGGAGCCCGATCTGCATGCAACGAGGCTGTTCAGCGACGTGCTGACGCCGCTTTGCGGCAAGCGCTATCGCGACAAGCTGAAGACGTTCGACGACCTGAAGCGCGTGCCGTTCATCGACATGACGCACGATCCCGAATGGGCGATCTGGCTGCGCGCCGTCGGTCTCGGCGACTTCAAACCCAAGCGCGTGCTCACCTTCGACTCGACGATGATCGCGGTGGAAGCGGCGATGGAAGGCGCGGGTGTGGCGGTGGGGCCTCCACAACTTTTCCGCGAGGAGCTGGCGGAGGGTCGCCTGTTCCAGCCGTTCGAGCAGATTGTCGACAGCGGCAAGGCCTGGTGGTTCGTCTGTCCGCCGGCATCGGTCAGCCGTCCGAAGACCAAGGCGTTCGAGGAATGGCTGATCGAGGAGCTGGCCGCCCCGCAGGCCCGCACGGTGCGCCCGGCGCTGGCGGCGGCCGCGCGCCGCTGAGGCGTCCTCGAAAAAATCTAATGGCCGGGAAACGGAGAACCTCACTCTGGAGATAGGGGCCTCCGGGTGGGCCAATGGGGAAAAGTCGTTCAATGGAGCGCGCCACTCCAGTGGCGCTCAAGGATCATGAGGCGCCACTGGAGTGGCGCGCTCCATTGAGATGGTCAGGCCGGTGGGTAGAGGTGCTGGCCGCCGAATGCGTCCTGAACCGTCATCGCGCCAGGATCGTCCGCGAGATAGGCGGGGCCGACCGGCACCTTGCCGTGGCCGCCGGGCACGTCCAGCACGTAGGTCGGCTGGGCGAGGCCCGAGAGCCGGCCGCGCAAGGCCCGCATCAGAGCCTGCCCCTGCTCGATGGACACGCGGAAATGGCCGGTCCCGCGGACCAGGTCGGGATGATGCAGGTAGTAGGGCTTCACCCGGGCCGTCACCAGCGCGCGCATGAGCTGCTCTAGGGTCTCGACATCGTCGTTCACGCCCTTCAGCAGGACCGTCTGCCCCATCAGCGGCAGGCCGGCATCGGCCAGCCGCGCCAGCGCCGCCCGGGTCGGGGGCGCCAGCTCGCGGGCGTGATTGCAGTGTACGGCCAGCCAGACGCCGACCCGGCCGGGCTTCAGCGCCCGCACCAGTTCATCCGTGACGCGCCCGGGATCCACGATGGGCACGCGGCTGTGCAGGCGCACGATCGCTACGTGCGGGATCGCATCGAGCGCTTCCATCAGTTCGGCCAGCCGGCGCGGCGCCAGCATCAGCGGGTCGCCGCCGGTCAGGATCACTTCCCAGATGTCGGGCCGCGCGCGGATATAGGCCAGCGCCGCCGCCAGCTCCTCGGCCGACAGCGCTTCGCCGCCCGGCCCCACCTTCTCGCGGCGGAAGCAGAAGCGGCAATAGACCGGGCAGACATGCAGCGGCTTCAGCAGAACCCGGTCGGGATAGCGATGGACGATTCCCTTTACCGGCGATCGGGCCTCGTCGCCGATCGGGTCGGCCAGTTCTGCGGCGGCAATCTCGGTCTCCTGCCCGCTCGGCACGAACTGCCGCGCGATCGGATCGTTCGCGAGATTCTCGCGATCGATCAGCGCCACCATCTCGGGCGTGATCGCGATCGCCATCGATTGCGCGGCTTCCTGAAGCCGCGGATCGGGCGACAGCAGGCCCTCGCGTTCCAGAGCGTCCAGGGAGCGCAGCGTCGGCATGATGGCGGGGAGATAGGGGGCAGCGCCCCTCAAGTCCAGCGAGCCGTGTCCGCGCGGTCGACGGCGGTGAGAAGCGTCGCGGTCGAGACGACCGTCCAATCGCAGAGGTCGTAGCGTCGGCTGAGCTTGTCGCGCACCGCCGCCTCGGCCTCGCCTTCGGGCAGCTTGGAGCGCTCCCACATCGCCAGGTTCGGCCGCCGCGTAAGCAGCAGGCTGCGAACCCCGCCGTGCAGGCCTGCGCCCGTGACCTCGTCGGGAACCGTGCCGGTGCGGTCGCCGGTCGCCTGCCAGAGGCCCACGACCTGCGAATCGTAGGCGCCCTCGAAACCCGGCCAGGCGGCGGCGCAAAGATCGAGGAATTCCGGCCAGTGCGGTTCCGGCACCGCGAACCAGCGGAAGGCATAGTTGCCCTGGCGGGTTGGCGGAACGGTGTCCGTCGGGCGCAGCGTCGGCACCATCGTCTCACTGGCCACGGCGCGGATGTCGGTCCGGTCCGCCAGCAGGGCGCGCTCGGCGGCGGCGGCCGTGATGCCCTGCGGCCAGACGCTGATCGCCTGCACCTCGTCGCGCGGCCGGCCGATCTGGCTGCGCCAGGCGCCGTAGAGCTGGCCGCCGGCCTCGGCGACCCGCCGCGCGCCGTCGCCGGCCAGCCGGTCAGCCACGCCCTGCCATCGACGCGGCGCGGCGTCGATGCGGTGATGGACGTAGATGGTGCTCACGCCACTTCGGCCTTGTGGCGGCTCAGGGTGAAGCCCTCGTAGCCCTTGCCCACGATCTCGTCGCAGTGCCGCTTGTAGCGGTCGAAGCCGCCGACATAGGGCATGAACACGCGCGGCTTGCCGGGGATGTTGGCGCCCACGTACCAGGAGTTGGCCAGCGGATAGAGCGTGCTGTCGGCCACCGCGTTGACGTGTCCGACCCATTCGCTCTCGGCCTGCGGCGAGGGCTCGATGCGGTCGAGCTGATTCTTGCCGAGATGGTCGATCGCGTCGGCAATCCAGTCGACGTGCTGTTCGATCGACGCGATCATCTGCGTCTTCACGCCGGGGCTGCCGGGGCCGGTGACGACGAACATGTTGGGGAAACCCGAGACCATCAGGCCGAGATAGGTGAGGGGGCCGCCCTCCCAGTGGTCGGCCAGCACCGCGCCGTCGCTGGTGCGGATGTCGATCTCGCGCAGCGCGCCGGTCATGGCGTCGAAGCCGGTGGCGAACACGATGACGTCGAGTTCGTACTCGGCCTCGGCCGTGCGCACGCCTTTCTCGGTGATCTCCTGGATCGGATCGCTACGCACGTCGACCAGCACCACGTTGTCGCGATTGTAGGTCTCGTAATAATTCGTATCGAGGCAGAGGCGCTTGGTGCCGATCGGATGGTCCTTGGGCGCCAGCAGCTCGGCCGTCCGCTTGTCCTTCACGATGCCGCGGATCTTGTTGCGCGCGAACTCGGAGGCAGTGTCGTTGGCCTCCTTGTTCACCAGCAGATCCGTGTAGGTGTAGAGATAGCTGATGCTGCCGCCCTCCTGCCACTTGGCCTCATAGGCAGCGTTGCGCTCTTCTTCGGTGACGTCGAGCGCCGACTTGGTCGGGCGCGGATAGCCGCCGATCGCGAAGGGCGTGTCGTAGGCGGCGCGGCGGCGGGCCGGATACTCGGCTTTGTGACGGCTTTCGCGTTCTTCCTCCATCGGCGCGTTGCGCGCCGGCAGGCTGAAATTGGCGGTGCGCTGGAAGACATGAAGATGTTTGGCCTGCTGGGCGATCAGCGGGATCATCTGCACACCCGAGGAGCCGGTGCCGATGACGCCGACGCGCAGGCCGCTGAAATCGACACCCTCATGCGGCCACAGGCCCGAATGGTACCACTTGCCCTTGAAGTTCCCGATGCCCTTGAAGTTCGGAACGCGCGGCGTCGAGAGATTGCCGGCCGCCATGATACAGTAGCGCGCGCGGATTTCCTCGCCGTTTTCCGTGCGCAGCGTCCATTCGTTGGCGGCGCTGTCGAAGGTGGCGGCCTTGATTCGGGTGTTGAGCTGCACGTCGCGGCGCAGGTCGAAGCGGTCGGCGACGTGGTTGATGTATTTCAGGATCTCGGGCTGCGTGCCGTAGCGCTCCGGCCATTTCCACTCCTGCTGCAGCTCGTCTGAAAAGCTGTAGGAGTATTCGAGGCTCTCCACGTCGCAGCGCGCGCCGGGATAGCGGTTCCAGAACCAGGTGCCGCCGATGCCCGAGCCGGCTTCATAGGCCCGGACCTTCAGCCCGAGCTTGCGCAGGCGATGGATGGCATAGAGGCCGCCCAGGCCGCCGCCGACGATCGCGACATCGAGAGGGGCAACATCGAGCGGGCGAGGAGCGGAAGCGTGCGAAGCATCGGGCATGGCTACAAGGTCCTGGTTGGGGGTCCTGGTTGAATTTTTGCTGTGCGAGCGGTGTCCGTGCGGGCTGCGTTTTGAGCGTCGACCCGGTCGTTCGTTTTGGCAAGAGCGGCGAGCACGGATGCGGAACTGCGGGGACGGCATGCATTGCGCGCGTTGCAGCAAGGCGCAGCCTTTGCGCGAAGATCGTTGGCCCACCGATTGTTTCGGCCTTATTCTTTTTCGATGACAGCAGCGCGAACCCCCGGTTGAGAACGGCAGGATAGGTCGTGGATCAATCGGTGCCGCCGCCCGCCCTGAAGACACCGCCAGCATCGCCCGCCGTCGGCGTGGTGCCGCGTGGGCGGCTCGGCCGGACGTCCGGCATCGTCCGCGTCCTGCTGCGTCCCCGCTTCATCGCGATCGGCCTCGCGCTGCTCGTCGCCGTGGCCTATGGCGGGCGCGAACTGCACCTGCGCCTGACGCACGTCTATGAGTACGACGCCCGCGTGACGGCCGACATCGTGACGGTGTCGAGCCGCGCCGAAGGCTGGATCGTCGACCTCGCGGTGCGCGAGGGCCAGCGGGTCGAGGCGGGACAGACGCTGGTCAAGATCGACGACCGGACCGCCAAGCTGCGGGTCGATGGCCTGAAGGCGCAGATCGAAGGCGTGCGGGTCGAGCGGGCGCGGCTGCGCGCCGAACGCAAGCTCGACCAGAACCAGGCCGATGCCTCGATGCGCACGCGGACCTCCATCATCACGGTCCGCGAGAAGGCGCTGGGCGCCCTGCGCGCCGACCTCGATTTTGCCAGGCTGGAACTCGAACGCAGCAGGACGCTGTTCGCCGGCAAGGTGATAAACGAGCGCCAGTTCCAGATGGCGCAGACGGCAGTGACCAAGCTCGAGATCCAGATCCTGCAGCTCCAGGCCGAGCACGAGCAGGCCGAAGGCAGCCTGGCGGAGGCCAAGGTCGGCCACGACCGGCTGGGCGTGATCGATGCCCAGATCGAGGCGTTGACCCATCAGGTCGCCGTGCTGGCGGCGCAGATGCGCCAGCAGCAGGTCGATGTCGAGGATCGCACGATCAAGAGCCCGATCCCGGCCGTGATCGACCGCACCTTCACGCTGCCGGGCGAATACGTGGCCGCGGGCCAGCGCATCCTGATGCTGCACAATCCCGACGAGGTCTGGGTCGAGGCCAACATCAAGGAAACGCAGGTCGGCAAGCTGAAGATCGGCCAGACCGTGCGCGTCTCGGTCGATGCCTATCCCAGCGAAACCTTCGTCGGCCGCGTGGCCCGCATCGGCAGCGCCACGACGGCGCGCTTCGCGCTGCTGCCGACGCCCAATCCCTCGGGCAATTTCACCAAGATCACCCAGCGCGTGCCGGTCAAGATCGACATGGTCCAGATGCCGAAGCCGCTCACGCCCGGCATGATGGTCGAAGTCGAAATTGACATCCGGTAGGGCCATGACCCCTCCGTCGGCGAAGACGCCGACACCTCCCCATCTGAATGGGAAGGCGCTTGAACGCTTTCTTCCCCATTCAAATGGGGAAGTGCCCCGTCTTGCGGGGCGATGGGGTCATGATCTTCATGTGACGGCGCCCCCAGCGGTATGAGCACCGCCGCCGTTCCCCTGCAGACGGCCGCGGCGCTCACCGAGCGTTATGGGCCCTCCTATCGCTGGCTGGTCACGATCACCGGCATGATGGGCGTCGTGTCGATGGTGCTGGCGATGACCACGGTCAATGTCGCAGTGCCCGACGTCATGGGCGCCTTCGGCATCGGCCAGGACAAGGCGCAGTGGATGTCGTCGGCCTACATGGCGACGATGACCGCCGGCATGCTGATCAACGCCTGGCTGAGCGGCATCCTGGGCGAGCGCCGCACCTTCGTCGGCGCGCTGTTCTTCTTCTCGGTGGGTGCGCTGATGGGCGGCTCGGCGCCGACCGAGGATGCGCTGATCTTCGCCCGCGTCCTGCAGGGCTTCAGCGCCGGCGTCGCCCAGCCGCTGGTGATGGCCACCATCTTCACGGTGTTTCCACCGGAGCGCCGCGGCATGGCGATGGGCGTATTCGGCCTGGGCGTCGTGTTCGCGCCGGCGATCGGTCCGACCCTGGGCGGGTTGATGATCGAGTATTTCTCCTGGCGCTACGTCTTCTTCATCTCGCTGCCCTTCTGCGTCGTGGCCGCCGTTATGGGCCTCGTATTCATGCCGCACCGGCCGATCCCGAAGGTGATCCCGCCCTTCGACTGGCTGGGCTTCGCGCTCCTCTGCACGGCGCTGTTCGGTCTCATGACCGGCATCGCCGACGGCCAGCGCGAGGGCTGGGGGTCAGACGCGATCGTGTTCCGGCTGGTCCTCGGGGCCGTGGCTACGGTGGCCTTCGTCTGCTGGGAGCTCTACACGCCGCGCGCGCTGCTCGACGTCCGCATCTTCGGCAACGTCGAATTCTCCGCCGCGGCCCTCATCGCCTTCATCTTCGGCGCCGGCATGATGGGTTCGACCTACATCATCCCGGTCTTCGTGCAGACCATCATCGGTTTCACGCCCCTGCTGGCCGGGCTGATGATGATGCCTGCGGGCATCATGCTGGCCTTCATCTTCCCGCTCGCGGGACGCCTTTCGGACGCCATGCCGGCCTCGACCATGATCATCGGCGGCCTGCTGCTGTTCGCCCTCGGCTTCGCCTGGATGACCACCGCCGATGTCGACACGACGTTCTGGACGCTGGTCAGCATGGTGATGGTGTCGCGGCTGGGGCTGGGCTTCATCAATCCCAGCCTCAATGCTTCGTCATTGAAGGCGTTGCCGGCCGACAAGGTGCGGCAGGGTTCCGGCGTCGCCAACTTCATGCGCCAGCTCGGCGGTGCCTTCGGCATCAACCTGATGGTCGCCTTCTTCGAGATCCGCACCCGCTTCCATGCCGACGCGCTGACGGCCACGCAGGACTGGGGCAACCGCACGACCGAACGGATGCTGACGCAGATCGAGCAGCTCCTGCAACGCAGCGGACTGCCGCATCAGCAGCAGAAGGCCGGCGCGATCGACTACCTGGCGACCATCGTGCAGAGCAAGGCCCAGATCATGGCCTTCTCCGACACCTTCATCGTGGTGGGCGTGGTGGCGCTGGCCGCGCTGATTCCCGCGGCGATGCTGTCACGCTCGCAGCGCCGCTCGCGCGGTTAGGGCGTCTCGGGCAAGAGTTAATCGAGCCGAGCATTCCAACACTGACCTCACCCTGAGGAACGCTCCGCAGGAGCGTGTCTCGAAGGGTGGGCATGCGCACCTTGCCTGTTGCCCATCCTTCGAGACGGCCCTTCGGGCCTCCTCAGGATGAGGTGAGTGGTTCAATGTGAGATGGAAGGACCCCAGGGTCAGACGATGCGGCTCTTCTTGTCGCCCCAGTAACGGTCGCGCAGCAGGCGCTTGTAGAGCTTGCCGGTCGGCAGGCGCGGCAGCTCGTCCTCGAAGTCGACGGAGCGCGGCACTTTCTGGCGTGCGAGATGCTGGCCGCAGAAAGCGAGCAGCTCCTCGGCGGTGGCCGCATTCTTCGGCACGCCCGGCATGAGCTGGACGACCGCCTTCACCTCCTCGCCGAGATCGGCGTTGGGCACGCCGAACACCGCCGCGTCGGCCACCTTCGGATGGGTGATCAGCAGGTTCTCGCTCTCCTGCGGATAGATGTTCACGCCGCCGGAGATGATCATGAAGGTCGCGCGGTCGGTGAGGTGGAGATAGCCGTCGGCGTCGACATAGCCCACGTCGCCGACCGTGCTCATCGTGCCGTCCTCGGAGCGCGCCTCGCGCGTCTTGGCCGGGTCGTTGAAATACTCGAACGGCGTCGCGGTCTTGAACCACAGCGTGCCGGGCGTGCCGCCGGGCAGCGGCTTCATGTCGTCGTCCAGCACGTGCAGCTCGCCCAGCAGGACACGGCCCACCGTGCCCCTGTGCGCCAGCCATTCCTCGGAGTTGCAGGCGGTGAAGCCCAGCCCCTCGGTGGCGCCGTAATATTCGTGGATGATCGGGCCCCACCAGTCGATCATCTGTTCCTTCACCTGGACGGGGCAGGGCGCCGCCGCATGGATGGCGATCTCCAGCGAGGAGAGATCGTACCGCGTGCGCGTTTCCTCCGGCAGCTTGAGCAGGCGCGAGAACATGGTCGGCACAAGCTGGCTGTGGGTGACGCGGTATTTCTCGACGAGCTGCAGGTAATGCTCGGCATCGAAGCGTTCCATGACGATCACGGTGCCGCCCATGCGGATCGCGAGGTTCACCGCCGCCTGCGGTGCGGAGTGATAGAGCGGCGCCGGCGAGAGATAGATCATGCCCTCGCGGTACTGCCAGAGCTTCAGCAGGAAGGAGAAGATCGGCAGGAGCTGCGACGGCGGCTGCTCGGCCAGCGGCCGTACGATGCCCTTCGGCCGCCCCGTGGTGCCGGACGAATAGAGCATCGCCGTGCCCAGCGATTCGTCGGGGATCGGCGTCGCGGGCAGGCCGGCGGTCGCCTCCGCGAGATTGACGATCTTCGCACCATCACCCGGCCCGTCGACGACGATGCAGAGTTCGATCCCGGGACATTGCAGCAGCGCCGTGAGCGCCACGTCGCGCTTGGCCTGCGACGTAATGAGCACCTTCGAGGCGCTGTTGTTCAGGATGTAGGCCAGCTCGTCGGCCGTCAGGAACGAATTCACGCAGGTATAGTAGGTGCCGGTACACTCGCCCGCGGTGCAGCACTCCACGTAGCGTGCGTTGTTCTCCATGTAGATCGAATAGTGGTCGAGCCGCCCGATGCCGTGGGCCCGCAACAGGTGCGCCAGCCGGTTGCTGCGCGCCTCCAGCTCGCCGTAGGTCACGATCTCGCCGCTGCCGGCCATGATCACCGCAGGGTGGGACGCCTGCGTCGTCGCGTGTTTACCCGGGTACATTCTTGTTTCCTCCGCCCGAAACTATAGACGCGGTACCGGGGCTGCGCCAAAGTCCGCGCATGCTCGAATCATCGCTCAAGTCCAAGATCATGGACGAAGTCGATCGTCGCTTCGACGATCAGACCAACGTGCTGGCCGATCTGGTCCGCATTCCCTCCACCCGTTTCCAGGAAGCGCCGGCGCAGGACATGATGGCGCGCCTCTTCAAGGAGGACGGGCTGGGCATCGACCGCTGGCAGGTCAAGATCGACGACCTCAAGCACCTGCCGGGCTACTCGCCGCACTCGCTGGACTATGACGATGCCTGGAACGTCGTCGGCGCCTGGCGGCCGTCGAACCCGAAGGGCCGCTCGCTGATCCTCAACGGACACATCGACGTGGTGCCCGAGGGGCCGCACGAGATGTGGACGCGCAATCCCTACGACGCCTACGTCAAGGACGGCTGGATGTACGGCCGCGGCTCGGGCGACATGAAGGCCGGGCTGATCCTCAACGTCTTCGCCCTGCGGGCCTTGCGGGCGCTGGGCTACATGCCGGCGGCCGACGTCTACCAGCAGTCGGTGGTCGAGGAGGAGTGCACGGGCAACGGCGCGCTGGCCTGCCTGCAGCGCGGCTACCGCGCCGACGCCGCCCTGATCCCGGAGCCGTCGGGCTGCACGCTCACCGTGGCGCAGGTCGGCGTCATGTGGTTCCAGGTCAAGGTCACCGGCCATCCGGTCCATGTCTACAAGGCCGATGCCGGCTCGAACGCCATCGAGTCCGCCTATCGTCTGATCCAGCAACTTCGCGAGCTGGAGAAGAAGTGGAACGCGCTGAAGGCGCACGACAAGCACTATTGCGACCATCACCATCCGGTGAACTTCAACGTCGGCAAGATCGCCGGCGGCGACTGGGCCAGTTCGGTCCCGTCCTGGTGCACCTTCGACATGCGCGTGGGCGTGCTGCCGACGCAGACGCTGAAGGAGTGCCGCCAGGAGGTCGAGGACACGATCCGCACGGCCGCGGCCAACGATCCCTTCCTCGGCAACAACCTGCCGACCGTGAGCTGGGAAGGCTTCCAGGCCGAGCCCTATGTGCTCAAGAACCACGAGCATGTGCGGGAAATCCTGGCGGATGCGCACAAGACGGTGTTCGGCGCGGAACTCGACGACCGCCGCACGACCGGCACGACCGATGCCCGCTTCTTCGGCCTCTATGCCGGCCTTCCCGCGCTGGTCTACGGGCCGCAGTCGGACGACGTCCACGGCTTCGACGAGCGGGTGAACATCGAATCGATCCGCAAGATCACCCAGTCGACGGCGCTGTTCATCGCCGAATGGTGCGGGCTGGAGAAGGTCTGACGGCTTCCGCCTCTCATGTGTCCTCTCCGCCACGAAGTGGGGGAGAGGAAGGGACCCGTTGCGCAAGCAACGGGGAGGTGAGGTGGTGCTGATTGCGGACAAGACGCCGGAGTGTGAGGCTCATGACCCACCTCACCTACCCCACGCTGCGCGCGGCTCAGGCTTCGGCACCTCGGCAAGCTCGACGACGTCGGGCCCGCCAT
>LSKJ01000716.1 GCA_001557035.1 Rhodospirillaceae bacterium CCH5-H10
CTTGACATGGCAGTGGCCACAGGTTCGATCCCTGTCGCGCCCACCATCGCCCTTCGAGCGAAGATGTCGGTTCGATCCCGACCACCGCACCAACCAAATTAACATGATGTGGACAAAAAACAGGTCCCGCCGGCCCGGTATGAGCATGCATCCCTTCGGGTATTCCGGGCATGGTCGTGAGAATGCACGTGGGCCGGCAGTGATACCGGCGACGAATGTGCGCAAATCGTGTAGAATAAATTTAGAAGTAGATGAGCCATGCCAAGCGCCGATCAAGTCAAAGCACTGATATCGTCCCTGTCGGAAGGGGATGAGGCGCATTTTTACTCTGTCGCCATGCAGATCGCGGCTCACGAAGCCCGACTTGGCCACGGCAAGCTCGCAGAAGAAATCCGCGCTCTGATCGACAAGGCGAAGCTCCGCGCCCCGATAACTGGCCCCATTCCGCTTGCGCGCCCGCGCGGCGAACTTGCGGAGCTCCTGACCGCTTCCTATCCGCACGAACGGCTTAAAGACATGATCCTCTCGGATCAGACGCGTCAGAAGCTCGAGCGCGTCATACGTGAGCACAAAGCTGTCGGAGTCATCCGTGATCAGGGCCTGTGGCCGCGGCGCAAGCTTCTTCTATCTGGTGCACCTGGCACCGGTAAGACACTGACGGCGTCAGCCCTTGCTGGCGAACTTGGTCTGCCGCTGTTTGTCGTGCGACTTGACGGGCTCATTACTAAATTCATGGGAGAAACTGCCGCCAAGCTGAGGCTGATCTTCGAAGCCTTGCAACAAACACGCGGCGTCTATCTCTTCGATGAATTCGATAGCATCGGATCCGCGCGCGGCCTATCCAACGACGTCGGTGAAATCCGACGCGTCGTCAACAGCTTCTTGCAACTCGTCGAGCAGGACCAATCCAGTAGCCTCATCATCGCCGCCACAAATCACGCGGCCCTTCTGGATCCAGCGCTGTTCAGACGATTTGACGATTTGATTGAATACCAACTGCCGGATAACCAGCGCATCATCGACACCTTAAAAGCAAAGCTTGGTAGCTTCCCCGCCAAGTCAATGCCATGGACTACAGTCGCCAGAACAGCCAAGGGCCTGAGCTTCGCGGATATTACCAGGGCGTGCGAAGATGCGATCAAGGACGCGCTTATTCATGAGCGCTTGTCGGTAACAGGTCCACAACTCATAATAGCAATCAAAGACCGCAGGCAGTCGGTGTTGCGTAAGGCTGACTGAGGGAGATCGCTTTAGAGAGAACGTATGGCGCAACACCCACACCTAGTCGTTCCATCGAACTTCACTTCGTCTAATGACTTTACAAGCCCAAGTTCGGGGCCACGTCGCGAGTTCAGTCGACCACCACGATCGCGCCAGCAGCACGCCAACAAATTGGTCGGACAGATCAATCAGCTCTCCGTTCTGGCTGAGGATGCCGCCGCTGAGCAGGAGAACGAGGGGGTAGATCAGGGGCAGGGGATCTACGTCACCTTTGAGAGCGAACCCATGTTCGAGCTCAAATTCGAGAGCCTCGATGCCTCAAGAAGCGGCATCGAGCTTTGCGCCGTAAAAAAACTGCCTGACCAGCGCACTCAAGCGACTGTGTTCGTGCCTGACGGAAAACTCGAATATTTCCTTAAGAAGATTGAAGCTTATCGTGACGAAATGACGAAACCGCGCAAACCAGGCGGTCCGTCGCATCCCAAGAACCGCAACCTCGTTGAGAGCATCTCTAGCATCCGAAAAGCGGTACTCGAAGCGCTCTGGCTAGAAGAGGAAATTCCGTTTCCACAGGGAAGCGATCAGCTTAGCTGGGAAGTATGGCTGCGACATTCGGGCGAAGTTAGTCATCTTGAGCGCCTGCGTGCCTTCGCGCCGCGTTTCAATCTTAAAGTTGGCGATCAATTTCTGTCCTTTGTCGACCGCGTTGTTATTCATGTGCGCGCTACGACTGCTGATCTCGCACGATCGGCAGAAGTCCTTGGCATGATCGCTGAGATACGTGCGCCCAGAACTACTGCCGCGTTCTTTACCGGTATGGATGTGCAAGAACAGAGGGATTGGGTTCAAGATCTTGCAGCTCGGATCGTCCCGCCAGCTGCAAACGCACCTTATGTGTGTCTCTTCGATTCAGGTCTTAGCCATCCGCATCCTCTACTTGCGCAACTTGCAGACCCGTCCGATCGGCACAGTTACAAACCAGCTTGGGGGCCGAACGACACCAAAAATCATGGAACGCCCATGGCTGGGTTGGCTGCATTTGGCGATCTCACCGCGCTGCTTGAGAGTGCAGCCCCCGTTCGGGCCACGCACAGGCTAGAATCCGTTAAGATCGTGCACGACCCGGATCCCACCGATCCAGATCTCTACGGCGTTGTCACGCGTGAGAGCACATTCCGCGTGGAGGTCATCCCGGATCGCAAACGTGTATTCTGCATGGCAGTCAGCTCCCGCATCGGACGTGCGCGTGGCAGACCCTCTTCCTGGTCAGCTGCGGTCGATGCTCTTTCAGCGGGCACCGATGATGATCAACGCCGTCTCTTTATATTGAGCGCCGGAAACACAGATGAGTCTCAGCGGCGTAATTACCCGAGCTCCAACATGACCGATGCCATCCATGATCCCGCTCAGTCCTGGAATGCGGTCACTGTCGGCGGCTACACCGACAAAGTACTGGTGGACTCGACTCTCAACCCCGGTTGGGTGCCGATCGCTGCTCGCGGCGATCTTGCGCCGGCCAGTTGCACCGCTGCTACCTGGCAGCCCAGATGGCCTATCAAGCCTGATATTGTGCTTGAAGCAGGTAACATGGCCAAGAATCCGGCTTTTGCTGATCCGGCTTACATTGATCATGGCCTCATGCTGCTAAGCACTCATCAAAGGACCATCGCAGGACAAATGCTGAGTGCATTCAGCTGCACTAGCGCAGCGTCTGCACTCGCGGCCCAGCTCGCTGCTGCGACCTGGTCGCGCTATCCGCACTTGCTACCAGAAAGCATTCGCGCATTGCTCATCCATTCCGCCCGGTGGACGCCGGCAATGGAAGCCCGATTCACTGGGCTTGACGGCTCAATCAACTACAACAATCTCCTCCGCTGCTTCGGTTACGGCGTGCCCGATCAGAAGTCTTTATTCTATAGCCTCGATAATTCTCTCACGCTGTTGGCGGAGGAGGAACTCCAGCCATTTTATAAAGACGGCGGACGCATCAAGTCACGTGAACTCAACATGCACGCTCTGCCTTGGCCCAAGGATGAGCTTCAAGCACTTGGTGCTGCAAAGGCTCGCCTGAGAGTTACATTGTCTTACTTCGTGGAACCCAGCCCTGGCGAACGCGGGTGGGGCACCAAGTATGGATATCCATCCCATGGGCTGCGTTTTGCCGTGTTAAAGCCTCTCGAAACGCCGAAGCAATTTGGAGAGAGGATTAACAAGCTAGATCGCGATGATGACTACGACTCCCCTGGTCTGAGTGATCCGGGTTGGCGCTTTGGTGCTCGCGAGCGCAGCCTGACGTCTCGCGGCTCCATCCATTCAGACGTCTGGGAAGGCACCGCTGCCGATCTTGCCTCGCGTGGTTTAATCGCCGTCTATCCAACGATGGGCTGGTGGAACAAGCGACAGCAACTTGAGGGCTGGAAGAAGTCCACACGGTACGCCCTAGCAGTATCTATCGAGACACCCGGCCTTGATACCGATATTTACACACCAATCGCTGAGCAAATCGGTATCCCTGTTGTAGTGGAGGTCTGACAGAGACTCCTGTCGCGCTCATTGTTTCGGTACAGAACGGTCAGGCGGGATGCCTGAGCCGACATTGCCGTCGGATGACCGGGTAAGGTGGTTGAAGTGGACAACCTGCGCAGGTGAGAGGCGGATTTCTATTGTGAACCCAATCGGGCTGCTTTGAATTCAAGTATCTACAGCTGTAACGCCCCACCCCTTATTGGCCTCGCTGTACTTTCTCGGACATAATTTCGGCATGAGAAATTGTGCCATGGGGCGAGTTGACCACTGCCCCTAGTTTGTATCGCGCTACTCCAGCGATGGTTACGAATGTAGCCGTTCTTCCGATCCTGCCGTGACACGCGTATGATCGGCCACTCTCTTTCGAGGAGGAAATAGCAATAAATGTGGCTTCGTTTGCGCGTAGCTCAGCGGTAGAGCACTGTCTTGACATGGCAGTGGCCACAGGTTCGA
>LSKJ01000717.1 GCA_001557035.1 Rhodospirillaceae bacterium CCH5-H10
ACTCGACGGTCACTCAGCCCTTTAGGCTGCGGTCGGAGGGCCCGCGCGTCACCCGTCTGTCGCGCACTGTGCTGATTGGCGGGACGGCGCTGGGCCTGATTCTGGTCTGCGGCGCCGTGCTGTGGGCTTTACAGGGTGACCGGCTGCGTGGCGTCGCGCCGCAGGAACTCTACACCACCGACCGGTCTCGCGTTGCCGACGGCCTGGCGGCGCTGCCGCGCGATTACACCGGCGTTCCTCGGGATGTCCCGCCACTCGGGCCGCCGCTGCCGGGCGACCTCGGCCGGCCGATCGTGGCAGCTCAAGGTCAGCCCGCCCCCGCACCGCCCGACGCCGAGCAACAGCGCCGGGCTCAGGAGACGGAAGCGGCGCGCGTCAGCCGGCTGTTCGCTCCCGGGAATCGTCAGACGCAGCCTGGTGCCGCAACTATTACTCCGTCTCAGCCATCAATGTCGGCAGCATCGTCGGCGACCGATGAAGCCTCGATCCAGAATGGACAGGACCGCAAACTCGCCTTCATAAATGCGCCTGTCGACCGGAAAACGACCAACTATGATCGTCTGGTCCGGCCCGCTTCACCGTTTGTGTTGCAGGCCGGCGCTGTCATTCCTGCGGCCCTCATCACTGGCCTTCGATCCGACCTTCCGGGACAGATCACCGCGCAGGTGACGGAGAACGTCTA
>LSKJ01000072.1 GCA_001557035.1 Rhodospirillaceae bacterium CCH5-H10
ATAAAGGTCCCTCGCTGCGCTCGGGATGACAATCTTTTCGTGTCCGGCGTCGTGCTCTATTTTCCCCGGACAGCCCTGCATCTGAATGGGGAAGCAATTGAGTCGTGATGGTTTACCCTATCTCGGAAGGAATCTAGGCCCCGTCTTTCAGATGGAAGGGCAGCGACGCCAGTTCGGGTGCCAGCTCCTTGATCTCGTCGAAGAACACGATGAAGTGACGCGCCACCACGCGCTGCAAGTCGCCGCCGGGCTGGTCGTCGCCGTCGGCGGTCGTCATCTCCATGCCGTCCCTCGTCCGCACCCAAAGCAGCGTGTTGCGCGGCGCATCCGGCAAGCCCTCGAAACTCAGCAAGCCGAAGGCGACGGCCTGCCGCCGCCTCGCATGCTGGGCGAGCGCGTTGTCCCGTGCGATGTCGCACAGGGCGAAGGCCAGACGACCCTGCGTGCCGTCCGGCAAGGTCACGTCATATTCGCGGGTCGCCAAGCGCCCGAGATCGTCGTTCACGTCGAGACTCCCGCGTCTATCCTCTGAAGCCGTTCACGATGGGATATCGGCGCTCGCGGCTGATATTGCGAGAGGTGATCTTGACGCCGGGTGGCGCCTGCCGGCGCTTGTACTCGGCGCTTTCCAGCAGCCGCCAGACCCTGTCGACGATCGCGGGATCATGCCCCTCCTTCGCCAGCGCCGCAGTGTCGAGGTCGCGTTCGATGAGGCCCTTCAGGATGGCATCGAGCGTCGGATAAGGCGGCAACGAGTCCGAATCCTGCTGGTCGGGCCGCAGCTCGGCCGAGGGGGGCTTGTCGATGATGCGCGACGGGATCACGGCCCCCGGCCGGCCGAGCACACCGGCCGGCAGGTGCGCGTTGCGCCAGCGGCAAAGCTCGAACACCGTCGTCTTGTAGACGTCCTTCAAGACGTTGAAGCCGCCGCACATGTCGCCGTAGAGCGTGGCGTAGCCCACCGCCATCTCCGACTTGTTGCCAGTCGTCACCACCATGCCGCCCAGCTTGTTGGACACCGCCATCAGGGTGACGCCGCGGGCGCGGCTCTGGATGTTCTCCTCGGTGACGTCCTCGGCGCGGTTGCCGAACAACGGCGTCAGCATGCCGCGAAACGCTTCCATCGCCGGACCGATATCGACGACGTCGTAGCGAACGCCGATCGCTTTGGCGCAGGCCTCGGCATCCTCGAGCGACTCCCGGCTGGTGTAGGGGGATGGCATCATGATCGCGTGCACGCGCTCGGGCCCCAGCGCGTCGGCCGCCACGGCCGCCGTGATCGCAGAATCGACGCCTCCCGAGAGGCCGATCACCACCGAGGGGAAGCCCGTCTTGTTCACATAGTCGCGCAGACCCAGCACCATCGCCTGGTAGATCGATTCGAGCCGATCCAGCTCGCGCGCAATCGGGCCGGCCTGGCACTCCCACCCGCCCGCGCCGCGGCGGAACTCGACCGTGGCGACTTCCTCGGCGAACGAGGCGAGCTTGGCCTTGAGCGAGCGGTCGGCGCCCAGGACGAACGATGCGCCGTCGTAGACGACCTCGTCCTGCCCGCCCACCTGGTTGAGGTAGACGAAGGGCAGACCGCTTTCGACGACGCGCTTCACGCCGAGCTGCACGCGGATGTCGGTCTTGCCGGCCTCGTAGGGTGAGCCGTTGGGCACCAGCAGGATCTCGCCGCCGGTCTCGGCGATGCACTCGACGACGTCCGGCGTCCACACGTCCTCGCAGATCGGCACGCCGATCCGCACGCCGCGGAAGACCAGCGGACCCGGCATCGGCCCTGGAGAAAAGACGCGCTTGTCGTCGAAGACGCCATAGTTCGGCAGGTCGACCTTGTAGCGCTTGCCGACGATCTCGCCTTTGTCGAGCGCGACGACGGCATTGTAGAGCTTGCCCTCCTCGCGCCACGGCGTGGTAACGAACAGCGCCGGACCGCCATCGCGCGTATCGGCGCGCAACGTCTCGACGGCGTCGTGGCAGGCCTGCTGGAAAGCGGGCTTGAGGACGAGGTCCTCGGGGAAGTAACCCGACAGCACCATTTCGGAGAAGAGCACCAGATCGGCGCCCTGTTTGGCGGCCTCGGCGCGCGCCGCACGCACCTTCGCCAGATTGCCGGCGACGTCGCCGACTTTGGGATTGAGCTGCGCCAACCCGACTTTGAGTGTGTCCGTCATATCGCCGTCAGTGTGCCGCGATTTCGAGGGGCGTTCATCCGCATTTCTCCTGCGCACTCCATATACGGAGAGTATGCCTCGGCAATCCGCGGCGTATTTGACGACGCCGTATCCGGGCGGCCAGCATCGCGCCATGAAGATCACGATCCTGGACGACTACTTCGACACGCTGCGCACCCTGCCCTGCTTTGCGAAGCTCGCGGGTCACGAGGTCACGATCTGGAACGACCACGAGCAGGACGTCGATCGCCTGGCCGAGCGGCTTGCCGATACCGAAGTGCTGGTCCTGTTCCGCGAGCGCACGCAGATCCGCGCGCCTCTACTGGCGCGGCTGCCGAAATTGAAACTGATCAGCCAGCGCAGCGTCTATCCCCATATCGACATCGATGCCTGCACGCGGCTCGGCATCGTCGTGTCGTCGAGCCAGCATGCCGGTACGCCCTCCTATGCCGCGGCAGAATTGACCTGGGCGCTGGCGCTCGCCGCGTCGCGCCTGCTGCCGCAGCAGATCGAAGCGCTGAAAACCGGCCGCTGGCAGATGGGTGTCGGTTCGACGCTGCGGGGCAAGACGCTGGGCATCTACGGCTACGGCCGCATCGGTGCGACGGTCGCCGGCTACGGCCGCGCCTTCGGCATGCGCGTCCTGGTCTGGGCGCGCGAGAAGACGCGCGATGATGCCAGGCGCGACGGCCACGAGGTGGCACCCGACAAGCTCACATTCTTCCGGGAGTGCGACGTGCTCTCGCTCCACATGCGGCTGGTGGATGCGACCCGCGGCATCGTCACCCGCGCCGATCTCGCGGAGATGAAGCCGACCGCGATCCTGGTGAACACGAGCCGAGCGCCCCTGATCGAGCCCGGCGCTCTGGTCGCCGCGCTCCAGGCCGGGCGCCCGGGCATGGCCGCCGTCGACGTCTTCGAGAAGGAGCCGGTGCTCGACACCGATCATCCGCTGCTCAACATGCCGAACGTCATCGCCACGCCGCACATCGGCTACGTCTCGCGCGACGAATACGAAGTGCAGTTCAGCGACATCTTCGACCAGATCGTCGACTACGTCGCCGGCACGCCGAGTCACGTTGTCAATCCTGCAGTCCTCGCCTCGGCACGACGCTGACGCTGGTTATCCCGTCGACGGCATGGTGTCGGGATTTGCGGTCCGGACACCGATCACGGTCGCAAGCAGACGCTCGGCTGCCTTCAGGGCTTCGTCGACGTTCAGGGAGCCGTCCGACCAGGTGAAGACGCGGCCGTCCCAGGCATCGGCTTCCGGCAGGGGTTGGGCCTCGAAATGCTCCTCGACGCTGCGCATGCGCCAGAGGTCGGGAAGCGGACCGTCGAACTCGGCGAGCGCCCTCACCAGACCGTCCTGGAGCGACGGGGCGAGCGCGGCCAGTTCGACACTTCGCCGCAGCTGGCGCAGCGCGATCATCAGCATCTGAACGTCGGCCCAAAGGCGAACGGCCAGATGGGACTCACCCGTATCCGTGGACTTGAGGCGGCGGCACTGCAGGGCCACGAGGAGGCAGGCATCCTGTGCGCGACGCAACGCGTGCTCGACCACGCTGCTCCACGACGGGGCGGCCCCGCTCACCTGCGCGACGCCTTCTCCCGCCGCAATGCGGACCTTACAGACCGGATGGAAAGTGACGAGATAGACCGAATTTTGCGCCGCAGCTCCAGCTTGCTCATCGTCGTCTCCCAAACACCAGCGACAACTCCCCTGCTCCCTAGGGGGACGACGGAATTTTGCATTCCGTTCTTGTAGTGAACGCTACACAAATTCACGCACGGTGCAAATCAGAACATCAGGGAGAGATCGCTAAATCGCCACGCGCTCGCGAAGTGCGTCACCGAACGCCTGGAACAGCTTGCGATTGATCGGATTGCTCTGGGGATCGTACTCGGCATGCCATTGGACACCGACGGCAAAAGCCGGCGCGCCGTCGATGCAGATCGCCTCGATCGTACCGTCTTCCGCAACGCCTTCGATGGCGATCCTCTGGCCGGGATCGAGGATCCCCTGGCCATGCAGCGAGTTCACGCGAATCGACTCGCAGCCCAGCAGCTTCGCGAAGTAACCGTCGGGCGCGAGCTTCACGTCGTGGCGGTCGGCGAACACCACCGTCGGATCGGGATGGATCTCGCCGTTCTCCAGGCGAGGCATGCGATGGTTCATGCGGCCGGGAATCTCGCGGATCTCGGGATGCAGCGAGCCGCCGAAGGCGACGTTCATTTCCTGAAAGCCACGGCAGATGCCGAAAATCGGAACGCCGCGCTCGACGCAGGCTTCGATCAGTCCAAGCGCCATCGCATCGCGATCCTGATCGTAGGGCTCATGGGCGGGATGCGGTTCGAACCCGAAACGTGTCGGATGGACGTTGGCGCGCGCTCCGGTGAGCAGGATACCATCGACCGCGCCCAGCAGGGCCTCGATGTCGGTGATGTCGGGCGTGCCGGCAAACATGAGCGGCAGGGCGCCGGCGACTTCCGCGACCGCCCGCATGTTGCGTTGCCCGACGAGTTGGACATTGTGCCGGTCGTTGATGACGCCGGAATTGCCGATAATCCCGACCACGGGCTTCTTGGTGCTGGAAATCAACGCGCGCCTTCTTGAGCCTTTGGAGGGCCGATAATGGCACCAGCCCCGACGCCGGGCGAGTCCGCTGTCACCGGTTTGCATTGACAGCGGCGCCCGCCGGTGCGTGAATCGGCTATCGCGTGCAGCAGGGAGGTTTAAATGCTTCCACCCAAGCAACGTGCCGCAAGGATTGCCGGAGCAATCGTTCGGGCGACGGCATAGCGGCACTCACGAACGGCACGGCGGGAGCGGCCCCAGCGGGTCGCATCAGTTGGGCGAGACCCCAACCAGGCCGCTCCCGGCGTTCGCTTCGAGCCCCCCAACCTTCTTCACCGCGCCTCTGCGGCAACCAGTTTTACTGGAACGGCGGCACGTCGCGCCGCAAGTCGCCGCTGCCCCGGCTGAAGTGCAGCGTCAGGCGTCCGGCGACATCCGTCGCGCGGTTCGACACCGCGAGGGGAAGCTCAGTCTTCAACCCACGCACGCCAAGCTCTTCCACCAGCTCGTTCAGGCGGTCGCCGGGCACCTCGAAATGGAGGACCGCCATCGCGTCCGACAGCAGCGAATGGCCGGAGACCCAGCCACCCGCCCGCGTGATCGCCTCCGACGCCGCGTTCACGCTCGCATGAAAGGCGTCGCGGGAGACCACCTCGAGGCGCAGCAATCCCGACTCCGTTTGGTCTAGGACTTCGCCGCCACCACTTCGACCTCGACCAGCATCGCGGGATCGGCCAGCCCCGCCACCACGAGCAGAGTGGACGCCGGATAGGGCTCCTGTCCGACATACTTGCCGCGCACCTCGCGGAAGGCCGGGATGAAGCGGCTGTCGGTCAGGAAGACGGTGAGCTTCACGATATCGCAGAAGTCCATGCCGCCGGCCTTGAGGACCTCGCCAATATTCTTCCAGACCTGGTCGCTCTGCGCCTCGATGCCGTCCTGCAGCTTGCCGGCGGAATCGACGCCGACCTGGCCCGACACATGGAGCACGCGCGCCTCCGGCGGCACCTCGACGCCCAGGCTGTATTTGCCCGCGACGGAGACGGATTTGGGATTGTGAAACTTGATGGTCATGCCGGGCACTCCATTGTAAGGGAGGCGCACGGTTTCAGGTCGGAGAGCATGGCGTCAAGCACCAAGCCCGTTCACATCGTCGGCGGCGGTCTCGCGGGCAGCGAGGCGGCGTGGCAGCTCGCGCAGGCGGGCGTGCCGGTGGTGCTGCACGAGATGCGGCCGGTGCGCGGCACGGAAGCCCATCTCACCGACAGCCTCGCCGAACTGGTCTGCTCGAACTCCTTCCGCTCCGACGATGCCGCGAACAACGCCGTCGGCGTGATCCACGAAGAGATGCGCCGCGCCGGGTCGCTGATCATGCGCTCGGCCGACGCGCACAAGCTGCCGGCCGGCGGCGCGCTCGCGGTCGATCGGCACGGCTTCTCGGCGACGGTGCAAGAAACCCTGCTCGCCCATCCGCTGGTGACGCTCGAACGTGGAGAGGTGGCCGGCCTGCCGCCCGAGGACTGGGACAGCGTCATCGTGGCGACCGGTCCCCTCACCTCGCCTGCGCTCGCCGACGCCATCGCGAAACTCACCGGCGAGGACTCGCTCGCCTTCTTCGACGCCATCGCGCCGATCGTCCATCACGAGAGCATCGACCAGTCGATCGCCTGGAAGCAGTCGCGCTATGACAAGGTCGGGCCCGGCAATGTCGAAGGCAGCGACGGCGCGGACTACTTCAACTGCCCGATGGACAAGCCGCAGTACGAGGCGTTCGTCGCCGCGCTGCTCGCAGGCGAGAAGACCGAATTCAAGCAGTGGGAGCACAACACCCCTTACTTCCAGGGGTGCCAGCCGATCGAGGTCATCGCCTCCACCGGGCCGCAGAGCCTGCGCTTCGGACCGATGAAGCCCGTCGGCCTGCGCGATCCGCGCACCGGGCACCGCCCGTGGGCCGTGGTGCAACTGCGCCAGGACAATGCGCTCGGCACCTTGTGGAACATCGTGGGCTTCCAGACCAAGCTGAAGCACGGCGAACAGACACGCATCTTCCGCACCATCCCGGGTCTCGAAAAGGCCGAGTTCGCGCGGCTGGGCGGCCTGCACCGCAACACCTTCCTGAACAGTCCGCGCCTCCTCGACGGCACGCTCCGCCTCAAGGCGATGCCGCGGCTGCGTTTCGCCGGCCAAATCACCGGCTGCGAGGGCTATGTCGAGAGCGCCGCCGTCGGCCTGATGACGGGGCGGTTCGCGGCGGCCGAGCGACTGGGCCGCGCGCAGACCGCGCCGCCGCCGACCACGGCGATGGGCGCGCTGCTGGGGCACATCACCGGCGGCGCCGACGCCACGACCTTCCAGCCGATGAACATCAACTTCGGCCTGTTCCCGCCCATCGCCGGCAGCTTCAAGGGCAAGGAACGCAAGCAGGCGATGGCGGCGCGGGCGCTGCGCGACTTCGACGAGTGGCTGAAACCGACGCTCCTCGCGGCAGAATGAAACGGGGACGATCATGCGCCTGATGCAGCCCGAACCCGCCGCCGCTCTTCTCGGGCTGCGCGCCATGAAGACGGTGGCATCGGCCTCGGGCGCCCCGGGAAAGGCACAACTCGCGCTGATGGACGCGGCCCGGCGGGTGATCCTCAACATCGACGCCGACATCGACACGCTGCCGCCGATCACGCCGGCCGAACTGGCCGCAGGCTTCCCGTCGGTCGACCTCCGCCACCAGTTCGTCCAGGGAATGCTCGTGCTGGCCCTGGCGGACGGCGTGCCCTCGCGCGAAACCGTCGACAGGGTCGAAGCCTTTGCGGAGGCATTGGGCATCGCCACGCCGGAACTCGCCAACCAGCGGCGGCTCGCCGAGCATCACACGACGCTTTTCAAGCTCGACCTGCTGCGCCGCAGTCAGGTCGGCGACATCCTGAGGGATCAATTCGACCAGCACGGCGTCGTCGCCCTGGCGAAAAGCGTGCTGGGCATGCGCGGCCTGATGGAAGACACCGGACTCGCCGCGCGCTACCGCGCCTGGGAGAGGCTGCCGGACGGCACGGTCGGCCGGTCGATGTGGGAATATTTCCAGTCCAACAAGTTCGGCATGCCGGGCGAGCGGTTCGGCTTCCCCGAGGCCGGCCTCTATCACGATTTCTGCCATGTGCTGGGCGGTTACGGGACCGATCCGGTGGGCGAACTGCAGGTCGCTTCGTTCACCGCCGGCTTCAAGCAGACCCGCCCCTTCTACCTGATCCTGTTCGCCGTGCTGATCTTCAGTGCCGGTTTCAATGCCCGGCCGACCGCCGCAGGCTACACGACGGTCGGCGTGCTGGGCGAACCGGGCGCCGCCGAGCGGATGTTCGCCGCGATCGACCGTGGCGCCCTCGTGAACACCGATCTCTCCGACAAGTGGGACTACTGGCCCTACGTCGAAATGCCAATCGACGAAGCCCGGCGCCGCCTCAACATCGTTCACGCAGCCTGAACGGCGGAAACATTCCGTAACGTCCCGCAACAGTGGGTAATCAAACGTTATTTCACAGGCGAGCGCCGGCGGAGTGAAATGGCCTCATCCCCTTCTTCCGACGGAGCGAAACATGCAGGCCGTTCAGGAACTGGTCGTCCCCGCCCAAACCGCCACCGCGCCCTCGCTGCAGTTCGACGTGATGCGCGAGATCTTCAAACTGCTGGCCCCCTACAATGTGGGCAGCAAGCCGATCACCCCGCAGACCGTCATCTCCAAGGGACTCACCGTCGATTCGCTCACGATCATGGACGTGATCATGGAGCTCGAGGACCGGTTCGACGTTACCATTCCCATGAACGTCGCCGCGAACATCGTCACGATCGACCAGCTCGCCGAAGCCGTCGTTTCGCAGCGCGCGGGACGCTGACAAAACTCCCCAGCGCATGAGATAAGTTCGCGAGCACGTGGCGCGGCGCGTGCTACGTAGCCTGCGATGACACCCGCAGAACGCCGGCAGATGATGCTGGCCGGGCCGATCGTGCCCACCATCCTCACCCTCGCGACCCCGAACGTGCTGAACGTGGCCATGCAGAGCCTCGTCAGCATCACCGACGGCTATTTCATAGGCCAGCTGGGCGTGATCGACCTCGCCGCCCTCGCGCTGGTGTTCCCGACCCAGATGACGCTCGGCATGATGTCGGCCGGCGCCATGGGCGGCGGCATCTCCTCCTCGGTGGCCCGCGCCCTGGGGTCGGGCAACAAGGCGGGGGCCGAGGCCGCTGCGGCGCATGCCCTGGCCATCGCGCTCGGCATGGCGGTGCTGTTCGGCATCGTGTTCGTGGGTTTCGGCCGCCAGATCTACGGGGCGCTGGGCGGGAGCGGCGCCGCGCTCGACCGCGCCGAGGCCTTCGCCACCATCCTCTTCACAGGCTGTGTCGCCCACTGGGTCGCCAATTCCATGGCCTCGGTCCTGCGCGGCACCGGCGACATGAAGACGCCCGGCCTCGCCCTGGTCGTGACCGCCGCCATCCAGATTCCGCTCACCGGAGCACTCACCCTGGGCTGGTTCGGCCTGCCCGCCTTCGGCATCCGCGGCCCTGCCATCGCCGCCGTGATCGCCTTCGCCCTCGCCGCGATCTGGATGCTGTCCAAGCTGATCGGCCCCAAGGCGCCCCTGCGGCTGCGCTGGCCGGTCGACGGTTTCCGCTGGCGGGCCTTCCGCGACATCCTGAAAGTCGGCCTGATCGCCTGTCTCGTGGTCATCCTGACCAACGGGACGGTGCTGGTCGTCATCGGCCTGATCGGCCGCGAAGGAGACGCCGCCATCGCCGGCTACGGCATCGGCTCGCGCCTCGAATACATGCTGATCCCGATCAGCTTCGGCATCGGTGCAACCCTGACCGCGCTGGTCGGCACCAACATCGGCGCCAAGCAATATGCCCGCGCCCAGCGCATGGCCTGGACCGGCGCCCTCATGGCCGGCGCCGTGGCCGCCACCATCGGCGCGATCGTCGCGATCTGGCCGGACCTGTGGCTCGGCCTCTTCACCGCCAATCCGGCTGCGCTGGCCTCGGGCCGCCACTATCTCAGCATCGTCGGTCCGGCCTACGGCTTCTTCGGCCTCGCCATGGCGCTCTACTTCGCCTCGCAGGGCACCGGCGAAATGATCTGGCCGGTCGGCGCCAACCTCACCCGCATCACCATCGCGGGCGGCGGCAGCCTGCTCGCCCTCGACTATTTTGGCTGGGGTGTCTCGGGCCTCTATGTCTGCGTGGCACTGGGCATCGTGGCCTTCTCGGCCGTGCTCGCCTTCTCGACGACTCGCCGCGCCTGGACCGGCTAAACTCCGGCGCCAGGCGGTGCAAGCGGGGCAGAGCGTGAAGACGATCCTCATCATCGGTATCGGTGCCGGCGACCCGGACTACCTGACGGTCCAGGCGGTCAAGGCGCTCAATCGCACCGACGTCTTCTTCCTGCTGGACAAGGGTCCGGCCAAGACCAAGCTGCGCGCGTTGCGCGAGGAAATCTGCCGCCGCCACATCGCGCCCGACCATCCCCATCGTTTCGTCGAGGCGCCGAGCCCGCCGCGCGATACCCAGCCCGCCGACTACCGGGCCAGCGTCGATTATTTGAACGCCGCCAAGCAGGCCGTGTTCGAGCGGATGATCGCCGACATGGCGGAGGGCGAGACCGCCGGCATCCTCGTCTGGGGCGACCCTATGCTCTACGACAGCACGATCCGCAACATCGAGGCCATAGCCGCCGCCGGTATGCATGCGATGAAGTACGAGGTCATCCCGGGCATCACCGCGGTCCAGGCACTGGCGGCGCGGCACGGGATTCCCCTCAACCGGATTGCCGAGCCCGTGCTGCTCACGACGGGCCGCAAGCTTGCCGAGGGTTTTCCCGAGAACCTCGACAGCGTCGCCGTCCTTCTCGATGGCGAAGACACCTATCGGCGGTTCGCCGATCAGGACATGGAGATCTACTGGGGCGCCTATCTCGGCACGCCGGACGAGATCCTGGTCTCCGGCCGGCTGGCCGACGTCGCTGCGGAAATCCATCGGCGCCGGCAGGCTGCACGCGAGAAGCACGGCTGGATCATGGATACATATTTGCTGCGAAAGACCGGGGATTGACGCTTGTTCGACCCGGGATCGCTTGGCATCGTGCGCGCCATTCGAACAATGGGAGATCTGAGATGAGCGACACCAACAAGATTTCAGGACTGCAGCTTCGCTCCCTGATCTCCAAGGAAGGCCAGCTCGAACTGTCGCTCGCCAGGGTCGACGTGCCGGAACCCGGCCCCGACCAGGTCGTGGTCAAGGTCGAGGCCACGCCGATCAATCCGTCGGACCTCGGCCTGCTCACCGGCCCGGCCGATCTCAGCAAGGCGCAGTCGAGCGGCAGCGGGGAGAACGTCAAGGTGACGGCCCCCGTGCCGGCGTCGGCCCTGCCGTTCCTGGCGACCCGGCTGGGTGAATCGCTGCCCGTCGGCAACGAGGGCGCCGGCACGGTGATCAAGGCGGGCTCGTCCGATGCGGCACAGGCACTGAAAGGCAAGCTGGTGTCGATGGTCGGCGGTTCGATGTACGCGCAGTATCGCGTCCTGAACGCCCGCGACTGCCAGCCACTGCCAGCCGGCACCACGGCGGCCGAGGGCGCGTCATGGTTCGTCAATCCGCTGACGGCGCTCGGCATGACCGAGACCATGAAGCGCGAGGGCCACAAGGCTCTGGTCCACACCGCCGCCGCCTCCAACCTCGGCCAGATGCTGGTCAAGATCTGCAACGAGGACGGGATCGGCCTGGTGAACATCGTGCGCAGCGCCGAGCAGGCCAAGCTGCTGAAGGGCATCGGCGCCAAGCACGTGGTCGATTCGAGTTCGGCGACGTTCCAGGACGATCTCGTGCAGGCGCTGGTCGAGACCGGGGCCACCATCGCCTTCGACGCGATCGGCGGCGGCAAGCTCGCCAGCCAGATCCTCACCTGCATGGAAATCGCCATCAACAAGACGGCGACCACCTACAATCGCTACGGTTCCTCCGTGCACAAGCAGGTCTATGTCTACGGCGGCCTCAACACCGGTCCGGTGGAGTTGTCTCGCAATTACGGCATGGCGTGGGGCGTGGGTGGCTGGCTGCTGACGCCGTTCCTGCAGAAGATCGGCCGTCCCGACCAGACGCGCCTGCGCGAGCGGGTGGTGAATTCGCTCAAGACGACCTTCGCCAGCCACTACACCAAGACGATCTCGCTGCAGGAGGCGCTCGACCTCCAGAACCTCGGCGCCTACGCCAAGCGCGCGACCGGCGAGAAGTTCCTGATCAACCCCAACAAGGCGTAAGCGGGCATGGCGCGCGAAACCGGAGACAGCGTCCGCGGCCGCGCGCCGTACCTGCCGATCCACAAGCGGCCGAAACTTACCCTGCCGGGTAATGCTCGCGTCGCCGTCTGGACGATCGTCAACGTCGAGAACTGGAGTCCGGCCGGGGCGATGCCGCGCACCGTCCTGCCGCCGCCGATGGGCGTGCCGCTGCTGCCCGACGTGCCGAACTGGGCGTGGCACGAGTACGGCATGCGCGTCGGCTTCTGGCGGTTCCTGGAGACGCTGAACGCGCGCAAGCTCAAGGCGACCTTCGCCGTGAACGGGACCGCCTGCGAACTCTATCGCGAGGC
Organism: Rhodospirillaceae bacterium CCH5-H10; assembly: GCA_001557035.1. Lineage (GTDB taxonomy): Bacteria > Pseudomonadota > Alphaproteobacteria > Reyranellales > Reyranellaceae > Reyranella. The sequence continues at coordinate 12,386 of LSKJ01000072.1, forward strand.
CTGCCAGGCCGCGCACGAGGCCGGCTGGGATTTCATGGGGCATGGCTGGGTGCAGAAGCCCATGCACAAGGTCGAGGACCAGAAGAGCGCCATCGCCGACACGATCCGCGCCATCAGGGAGTTCACCGGCAAGCCGCCGCGCGGCTGGGAGAGTCCCGGCCTCACCGAGACCGACGAGACACTCGACCTGCTGGCCGAAGCCGGCATCGAATACGTCGCCGACTGGGTGATGGACGAGCAGCCATTGCCGCTCAAGACCCGCGCCGGCGAGATCGTCTCGGTCCCCTACACGGTCGAGATCAACGACGTCGTCATGAGCGCTGTCCAGCAGCAGCCCTCCGACGAAATCTTCCGTCGTGGCCGCGACCAGTTCGACCGGCTCTACCTCGACGGCAAGACGGCCCCGCGCGTGATGGCGATCTCGATCCATCCCTATCTCACGGGCGTGCCGCACCGGATCAAGTATCTCGAGATGCTCTACGACTACATTCTCGGTCACGAAGGCGTCGTGATGTGGACGGGCGCCGAGATCCTCGACTGGTACCGCACGCAGGTGCCGCGGGGGCGGTAGTCTGGTGTCGTCCTGAGCGCAGCGAAGGACCTGACTGAGCGATCGAAGGACTCCGTTGCTGGCGTGAGATCCTTCGCTGCGCTCAGGATGACAGACGAGAAAAGGCCGGCGCCCGAGCGCCGGCCTCTGTTATCCCGTCCAAGCCGAATTACTTGTCGAGCCAGAAAGTGTCGAAGCGGACGACGTCGTAGATGCCGAAGTAGTCCTTCGGATTGTGGCCCTTCACGTAATTGTACCAGCCGTCGTTGATCTTCTCCCAGGACACCGGCAGAAGCGGCGGGTCCTGCTCCATGATCATCTCGGCCTGGCGGATCAGCTCCAGGCGCTTCTTGGCGTCGACCTCGCGGTCGATCTGCGGGACAAGTTCGTTGAATTTGGCGTTGTCCCACGACGAGTAGTTCTGCGGCCCGTTCTTCGAGTACCAGGCGTTGAAGTAGTCCGACGGGTCGAGCAGCGTCGAGACGATCGCACCGATGGCGAGGTCGAACTTGCCGGTGCGGACGTCGTCGAACCAGACCGATTCGACGGCCGGCCGGATGTTGCACTGGACGTTGATGGTCTGTTGCAACATTGCCTGGATCGCCTGCGACCAGAGCTTGAAGCTCGCGACCTCGCGGACGAGATAGTCGAGGCCGGTGATCCCCTTCTCGTACCCCGCCGCCTTCATCAGCGCCTTGGCTTCCTTGACCGCCGCCGTCGAGTCGGCCTGGTAGCCGAGCCGCTTGTTGAGCTCCGGCAGCGGCGTGGCGAACTCGGAGAACGGGTAGATGAACCCGCCGACCATCATCGGGGCGATGTCCTTCACCACGTCGACCAGCACCGGCTTGTCGAGGACGAGGTGGAAGGCGCGGCGCACGCGGGGATCGTCGAGCGGCTTCTTCTTGTTGTTCATCCAGGTCGCCTGGATGACGCTCTGGTAGAAGTCGGCGCCCGACATGCCTTGCGTCGCCCTGACCTTGCGCTGCGACACGGGGTCGAGCAGGCGGGCATAGTCGATGCGGCCGGACAGCAGGCTGGAGCCCAGTTCGGGAGAGAACGGCAGGGCATGGTAGAACTCGATGCCGTCGAGATACGGCAGGCCCTTGTTCCAGTAGTTCTTGTTCTTCTCCATGACCCAGACTTCCGCCTCGACGCGGCGCTGGCTCTTGAAGGGACCGGTGCCGGGAATGTCGACGACGCGGCGCAGGTTGTAGCCGTTGTCCTCGAGCGTCTTCTTGCGGACGATGCCGTTCCAGCCCGAGGCGATCGCCGACATGATGAAGTTGGCCGGTCGCGGCTCGGAGAGCTTGAACTGGACCGTGTACTTGTCGGGAGCCTTGATCTCCTCGACCGCCGCGAACAGCGTGCTGCGCGGGATCGAGATACCCTGCGGCGGCTTGGCAATGCGATCGAAGGTGGCCTTCACGTCTTCCGACGTGAACTCCGCACCGTCATGGAACTGCACGTCCTTGCGCAGCATGAAGGTGTAGGTCTTGTTGTCCTTCGAGATCTCCCAGCTGTGCGCCAGGTCGGGAATGATCGTCTTGCCGCTGTCGCGCGGATCGCGCCGCACGAGGTTGTCGAACATGCAGCCCTGGCTACCCAGGCTGTTGATCGTCCCGGACTGGTGGAAGTCGAAGTGCGGCGCCCTCGACGTGATGCCGTAACGCAGCACGCCGCCCGACTTGGCATTGGGTTCGGCGGCCTTGAGCTGAAACTTCGAGCCGTCGAACTCGTTGGGCACACCCTGTGCCCAGGCATGAAAGGGCAGCCCGAACGCGCCGGCCGCTGCGGCCGCTCCCGCCATGAACTGCCGCCGATTAACGCTTGTAAGCTTGTTTACGCGGGAACGCTTCGACACATGGTCTCGCATCTCGTTCCTCCCTTTTTGGCCTTTTGCAGACCGAGCACTCTGTGCTCTGATGGTTTGCCCATCTTCTCTTGGGCCAAAGCTAACACCATAAGTTGCGGGGAGTCGATGGCGGACAAGACGATCCTCCAGATCGAGGACCTCCAGACGCACTTTTTCACGGCGGTCGGCACCATTCGGGCGGTCGACGGGGTGTCCTATGCGCTGAAGGCGGGCGAGACGCTGGGTGTCGTGGGCGAGTCCGGCTGCGGCAAGAGCGTGACCGCGCTGTCGGTTCTGCGTCTGGTGGCAAATCCTCCGGGCCGGATCGTCGGCGGCGCCGTCCGCTTCGAAGGCAGGAACCTGCTCGAGGCCAGCGAGACCGAGATGGAGGGCATTCGCGGCAACGAGATCTCGATGATCTTCCAGGAGCCGATGACCTCGCTCAATCCGCTCTACACGGTGGGCAAACAGATCGCCGAAGCCGTCGCGCTGCACCAGGGATTGAACAAGCGCGATGCCTGGGATCGCGCGGTCGAAATGCTGAAGCGTGTCTACATTCCCGAGCCTGAGCGGCGGGCGCACGCCTATCCGCATCAGCTTTCCGGCGGCATGCGCCAACGGGTCATGATTGCCATGGCCCTGTCGTGCAACCCGAAGGTGCTGATCGCCGACGAGCCGACCACTGCACTCGACGTCACCATCCAGGCGCAGATCCTCGACCTGATGCGGGAACTGCAGGAGACCTTCGGGACGGCCATCGTGCTGATCACGCACGACATGGGCGTGGTTGCGGAGAACGCCGACAGGGTCGTCGTCATGTATGCGGGACGCAAGGTCGAGGAAGCCGACGCCACGCGCCTGTTCGACCATCCCGGACACCCCTACACACGCGGCCTGCTGGGCTCGATCCCCCATCTCGACACCGCGGCGCGCAGCGGCGCGCGGCGTCCGAGACTGAACGAGATCAAGGGCATGGTGCCGTCGCTCTTCAGGCTGCCGCAGGGATGCACCTTCGCGCCCCGCTGCGGCCTCGCCAGCGATCAGTGCCGCCAGGTCGTGCCACCGCTCGAGGAGCAGCGGCCCGGGCACTGGATCGCCTGCTGGCATGCCGACAAATCGTTGGCAGGCATGGCTGTGGGAGCCGGCGCATGACGGCGTTGCTCGAGGTCGAGGGTCTCAAGAAGCACTTTCCGATCCACAAGGGCTTCTTCAGTCGCGTCTCGGGGCAAGTCTATGCCGTGGACGGTGTCTCCTTCTCCATCGCACGCGGAGAGACGCTCGGGCTGGTGGGTGAATCGGGCTGCGGCAAGTCCACGGTCGGCCGAACGCTGCTGCGGTTGATGGAACCGACCGGCGGCACCATCAAGGTGGACGGCCAGGACATCACGCAACTCAGCAACCAGGAGCTGCTCCCCTACCGGCGACGCATGCAGATGATCTACCAGGATCCCTATGCGTCGCTGAACCCGCGCATGAGCGCCGGGGAGATCGTGGGCGAGCCGATGGTGGTGCACGAGATCGGCGCCCCTCAGGAACACAAGGAGCGCGTCGCGGCGCTGTTCGAGCGCGTCGGCCTCCGGCCGGAAGCGGTCAATTCTTATCCCCACGAATTCTCCGGCGGCCAGCGCCAGCGGATCGGGATCGCGCGCGCGCTGGCACTCAATCCTGAACTGATCGTCGGCGACGAGCCGGTCTCGGCGCTCGACGTCTCGATCCAGGCCCAGATCATCAACCTGCTGATGGACCTGCAGGACGAGTTCCAACTCTCCTACCTCTTCGTGGCCCACGATCTCGCGGTGGTAGAGCACATCAGTCACCGCGTCGCCGTGATGTATCTCGGTCGCATCGTCGAGATGGCGGACAAGCGCGACCTTTTCGAGACGCCGCTGCATCCCTACAGCGAGGCGTTGCTCTCGGCGGTTCCCATCCCGAAGTCGAG
>LSKJ01000718.1 GCA_001557035.1 Rhodospirillaceae bacterium CCH5-H10
CAGAGATCCACTTATCCAAAGACGAAGGCTGTTCAGACAAGCGGAGCCACCTCTGAGGTCCTCGTAATCGAAGTCGCCGTGGAAGTAAGTGAAGGTAAACTTGGAATTGCAATTGGCGGCGACGACCCGTCGGGCTTTATCTCGCCTGAGCGCATTCTCACGGCAATGGAAGGCGTGCAACGCGTCCTTGTGGCGGCTCCTGCAAGACGTATTCAATCTCTCGTCTTTCGAACGACAGCGCCCGAAGGATCTCGTACATTTTTCTCGTTGCTGGGCGTTAAGGCCAAGTTCAAGTTGTAACAATTACGGACGAAGCGTGCAGGTCTGCGTATAGACTTGGCTTTCAATCGTTTCGTTTCAGTTCGGCCGCCCGCTCCTTCGGCACGAGAACGATGTTGGATGACAGCGGCACGCCCTCTATCGCGCTCTCCGGCCAACCGCGGATGGGAGAGAACGACAGGACCTCGTAGTTCAGGTCTTTCTTCAGTGTGTTCAGCAGCGTATCGGCGCTCTGGCCCTGCGCATGCAGGGCGCGATCGTTCAGTTCCATCAACAGGACCGGCCGGTGGGTCGACAGCACCGTCCGCGCGCCGGCCACGACGCCGGCTTCGGCGCCTTCCACGTCGATCTTCACCATGTCGACCTTCGACAGGCCGTGACGGGTGACCAGCGCATCCAGCGTCTCCAGCGGCACGCGCTCCGAACTCGCACGCACCACGTCGTCATGGGCGAAGTCGCCCAGCGTGTTGTGGCCGGCATGGACGCCATGGGCCAGGTGGAGATCGACGAAGCCGGCCTCGGCGCCGAGCGCTGCCGCGACGACCTGGACGTTGTCGAGGCCGTTGCGACCGAGATTGCGTTGCAGGTGCGCACGCTCCCGCGAACTGGGCTCGACGGCGATCACCCGGCCGGTCGGGCCGACGCGGCGCGCCGCGAAGAGGGTGTAGTAGCCGTCGTTTGCACCGACATCGACGAACACCATGCCGGGCTTCAGCATGCGGTCGACGAAGGCGAACTCGTTGGGCTCGAACGAGCCGCAGACGTAGAGGCAGAGGCTGTTGTCGTTGCCCAGCGTCACGTCGACGGTGTTGCCGCCGTGCCAGCGCACGGTCAGGGGAACGGCCAGTTCCTTCTCGCGGGCAGCCTCCCACAAGGCCCCCCTGCGACAGGCGAGCCAGCGGCGCTGCTCGTAGTATTCCTCCGCGAACCGCCAGCCGGGGCGCGGCTCGAGCCGCGACAGGCGCGGCGCCAGGATACCGGCATAGGCAGCACCGATCGACGGCGCGCGCACGATCAGCCAGCGGCCCATATTATCGAGATGATAACCCACGCCGGAGCAAACCCGTTCCCAGGCGCTCGCGACGCTGATTGAACGGCGGGCCGTCCTCATGCCTGAACTGTTTGCCCCCAACTCTGCCGAGGTTCGGCTAACGTACCCACCGCCAAGCGTCAAGCGTGCCTGTGTGTTGCCACTTTCTGTCCTTAGTGGCGTGCGTTGCAGCAACCCTGCTACGGAATATAATAAATGTCCCTCTCAAGCTCCGTTGGTGAAATGTCCGCGCCTCTCCTCCGCGCCTCCCTCCTCCTCGCCATGATGGTGCTGCCCGCCGCAGCGTCGGCCCAGCAGAGGCCCGCTGCCCAGGGCGCTTCCGTTCAGGCGGCGCCCAGCCAGGGGCTTCGCGTCGTTGCACGCGTCAACGACGACGCCATCACCGACTTCGACCTGTCACAGCGCGTGCTGTTCGCCATCCGCACGTCGGGGCTCGCGGACAGTCCCGATCTGCGCCAGCGCATGGCCGGTCAGATGCTGCGCCAGATGATCGACGAGCGCCTGCAGATCCAGGACGCCAAGAAACTGGGCGTGCGCCCCACCGAATCCGAGATCAACGGCCGCTATGCCGAGATCGAGCGGGCGGCCGGACTGGGACAGGGACAGTTCAAGCTCTACCTCCAGAGCGTCGGCGTGGCGCCCGATATCGCCAAGCAGCAGATCGAGGCCCAGATCGCCTGGGGCAAGATCATCCGTCGCAAGGTGCGTTCGCAGGTCGACGTGTCCGATGCCGAGATCGACGACGCGCTGAGCCGCATGCGCACCAACGTCGGCAAGACCGAGACGCGCGTCGCCGAGATCTTCGTGCCGGTCGACCGCGCCGATGGCGTCGACGAGGGCAAGCGCAGCGCCGATCGCATCATGGAGCAGCTCCGCCGCGGCGCGCCCTTTGGCGCGGTCGCGCAGCAGTTTTCCCAGGGCGCTTCTGCCTCATCCGGCGGCGATCTGGGCTGGGTCCTGCCGGGCGCGCTCGATCCGTCGCTCGATGCGGCGCTCGAACGCGTCCAGCCCCGCAGCTACTCCGAGCCGGTGCGATCGGGCTCCGGCTGGCACATCCTCTACGTCGTCGATCGCCGGGCCTTTGCCGCGGCGCGCCCTGACGACGTGAAACTGAATCTCGTCCAGATGACGCTGGCCCTGCCGCCCAACGCCTCGCCCGAGGAAACCAACCGTGCGACGGCCGACGCGCAGAAGGCCATGAGTGGCGTCCGCCAGTGCAGCGATCTCCACGTCCAGTCGCGCCAGATCAAGGGCAGCACGTCGGGCGACCTGAACGGCGTGCGGGTCGGTGACCTGCAGGCCAATCCGCAGATGTACGATCAGTTGCCGCGCCTGCCGATCGGCGGCACGGCGGGTCCGTTCCGCGTCGCCGAAGGCCTCCAGGTCGTCGCGCTCTGCAGCAAGGCCGGCGGCGATGGCCTGCCGACCCGTGACGCCATTCAGCAGCAGCTTCTCATCCAGAAGCTCGATGCCGCCGGACGCCGCTACATGCGCGACCTTCGCCGTCAGGCGACGATCGATATCAAGTCGTGACGTCGCGGCGATGAGCACGACCGCGCCGCTCGCCGTCACGATGGGCGAGCCGGCCGGTGTCGGGGGCGAACTCAGCCTCAAGGCCTGGCAGGCGCGACACTCGGGCGCCCGCCCTTTCTTCGTCCTCGACGACCCGGATCGCCTCGCGGCGCTCGCGAAGCGACTGGGTGTCGATGTGCCGGTGCAGACCATCGCCCGGCCCGAGCAGGCCGCCGCGGCTTTCCCCAACGCGCTCCCGGTCCTGCCCGTCCGCCTCGCCGCGCCGGTAACGCCCGGCCGGCCGGACGTCGCGAATGCACCTGCCACGATCGAGGCGATCGAACGCGCGGTACAGTTTGCCAAAGCCGGCACGATCGCCGGGATCGTCACCAATCCGATCCAGAAGAAGACGCTGCAGGATGCGGGCTTTCAGCATCCCGGCCACACCGAATTCCTCGCCGAGCTCGCAGGCGGCGTCGAGGTCGCGATGATGCTGGCCTGTCCGCAGCTTCGCGTCATTCCGGTGACCATCCACCTGTCGCTGGCCGACGCCGTGAAGGCACTCGACGGCGAGCAGATCGTGCGCGCCGGCCGGATCGCGGCCCGGGGATTGCGGGACCTGTTCGGCATAGAGCATCCGCGGCTTGCGGTGGCGGCGCTCAATCCGCATGCCGGCGAACAGGGCGCGATGGGCGACGAGGAGCGCCGCATCATCGTTCCGGCCATCGAAGCGCTGCGGCGGGAAGGTATCGCCGCGCAGGGGCCTGCACCCGCCGACACGATGTTCCACGCCGCGGCCCGGCCCGCCTACGACGTGGCGCTCTGCATGTATCACGACCAGGCGCTGATCCCGATCAAGACCATCGACTTTGCCGGCGGTGTCAACGTGACGCTCGGGCTGCCCTTCGTGCGAACCTCGCCCGACCACGGCACGGCACTCGACATTGCGGGCACCGGCCGGGCCGACCCGGCCAGCCTGCTGGCGGCCATCGACATGGCCGACGACATGGCGCGCCGGCGCAGCCACTGAGATGGACGGCGTCGAGGCCCTGCCGCCCCTTCGCGAGACCATCGCCGCCCACGGGTTCGATGCCCGCAAGCGCTTCGGCCAGCACTTCCTGCTCGACCTCAACCTGACGCGCCGCATCGCACGCGCAGCGGCGCCGCTGGGCGACGGGACCGTGATCGAAGTCGGCCCGGGGCCGGGTGGCCTCACGCGCGCGCTGCTGCTCGAAGGGGCAAACCGGGTCGTCGCCATCGAAGTGGACGCGCGGGCTTTTGGCCCGCTTCTCGAGCTGCAGGCTGTTGCGGGAGGACGCCTCGAACTGGTGGAGGCCGATGCACTCCGGATCGAGCCTAGGGATCTCGGGCCCGCGCCCCGCCGGATCGTGGCCAACCTGCCCTACAACGTGTCGACGGCCCTGCTGGTGCAATGGCTGCATGCGGCGACCGACATCGCCGACATGGTGCTGATGTTCCAGAAGGAGGTGGTCGATCGCCTCGTGGCGGCCCCCCGCACCAAGGATTACGGCCGTCTTTCCGTTCTGGCCCAGCATGTCTGCGAGGTCCGCCGGCTGTTCGACGTCGCCCCCACGGCCTTCGTGCCTCCGCCCAAGGTCACGTCCGCCGTGGCACGCCTCACGCCGCGGCCGCCGGCCGATCGCCTGGCAGATCTACGGCCCCTGGAGCGCGTGACGGCCGCAGCCTTCGGCCAGCGCCGCAAGATGCTTCGAGGGTCCCTGGCGAGCGTTTTTGCCGACCCAGTGACCGCTCTGGAGGCCCTTGGCCTCAAGCCCACGGCGCGCGCCGAGGAGCTGAGCGTGGACGACTTCGTGAAACTGGCAGGCGCCCTTGACAGTGAGTGAGCGCTCACTATTATCCGACCCATGATCCGCTCGCTCGCCTTCAATCTCTATTTCTACCTCGGCACCCTGCTCGTGGCCGTGATCGGCATCCTGCTGGTTCCCATTCCCACGCCGGTCCTGCTGCGCGGCCTGCTGTTCCACTGGGCGCGCGCCGTCGTCTGGGGCATGCGCTGGATCGGCGGCATGGAGATCGAGTATCGGGGCCTGGAGAACCTCCCCCAGCACGGTCCGGTTCTGCTGGCCAACAAGCACCACAGCGAAAGCGACGGCATTCTCCTCGCTGCCCGCATTCGCGGCATCGCCTTCGTCGCGATGCAGGAACTCTTCCGCTACCCGCTGATCGGCACGATCCTCTATCGCCTGCAGATGATCCGCGTCGACACCTGCGGCGGCGGCCGCGAGCGCGAGAACCTCGCGCAGTTCGCCAAGCGCGCCCACGACAGCGGCCGACATATCGCGATCTATCCCGAAGGCAACCTGATGGCGCCGGGCGAACGCGAGCGCTATCGCTCGGGCATCTACTACCTCTATCGCGACCTCGA
>LSKJ01000719.1 GCA_001557035.1 Rhodospirillaceae bacterium CCH5-H10
GGGGGAATGTGTTACACCCGCCGCGCCTTCAGGGACAGTCAGCCACGCAACGGACCGAGCGGAAGATGTCGGGTTTCAAGTCGGATTTCATGCGCATCGTGCACGAGCGCGGCATGGTGCATCAGTGCAGCGATACCGCTCGCCTCGACGAGCTGCTGTCGAGCGGCGTCCGCACGGCCTATATCGGCTTCGACTGCACCGCCGACTCCCTGCATGTCGGTCACCTCCTGCAGATCATGCTGCTGCGCTGGTGGCAGAAGAGCGGTCACAAGCCGATCGCGCTGATGGGCGGCGGCACGACCAAGGTCGGCGATCCGTCGGGCCGCGACGAGACGCGCCAGCTGCTTACGCCGGCGCAGATCGACGACAACATGGCGAGCATCAAGAAGAGCTTCGCCAACTACCTGACCTTCGGCGCCGGCGCGACCGACGCGGTGATGGCGAACAACGCCGAGTGGCTGGACGACCTCCTTTACATCCCGCTGCTGCGCGACGTCGGCCGCCACTTCTCGGTCAACCGCATGCTGACGATGGACTCGGTGCGGCTGCGCCTCGAGCGCGACCAGCCGCTGACCTTCCTCGAATTCAACTACATGATCCTGCAGTCCTACGACTTCGTGGAACTGCACAAGCGCCACAACTGCATCGTGCAGATGGGCGGCTCGGACCAGTGGGGCAACATCGTCATGGGCGCCGATCTCGGCCGCCGCATGCAGGGCGCCGAACTGTTCGCGCTGACCTCGCCGCTGCTTACGACGTCGTCGGGCGCCAAGATGGGCAAGACCGCCGCCGGCGCCGTCTGGCTCAATCCCGATCGCCTGTCGCCGTACGATTTCTGGCAGTACTGGCGCAACACCGAGGACGCCGACGTCGGCCGCTTCCTGAAGATCTTCACCGACCTGCCGCTGTCCGAGGTCGCGCGTCTCGAGGCGCTGCAGGGCCAGGAGATCAACGAGGCGAAGAAGATCCTCGCGACCGAGGTCACGTCCCTCGCCCATGGCAAGCAGGCCGCCGATAGCGCTGCCGAGACCGCGCGCCGGACCTTTGAAGAGGGTGCCAAGGCCGACATGCTGCCGACCGTGGAAGTGCCCCTCGCGAAGCTGAAGGCCGGGATCGCGGCGTTCGAACTGATGCACGAGGCCGGTCTGGCCGACAGCAGGAACGAGGCGCGCAAGCTCATCAAGGGCGGCGGCGGCCGGCTCAACGACAAGCCGATCGCCGGCGACACGGCGACAGTGGGCGAAGCCGATCTCGATTCCGAAGGAACGCTGAAGCTCTCGGCCGGCCGCAAGCGGCACGTGCTGGTCCGCGCCGTCTGATCCCTGAGACGTCATCCACCGACCATGAGTTCGCGGCCGGCACTTCGGAAGGCGCCCTTCAATCCCGATGCTTGCCCGGTTCGTCTGCGTTCAGCAGCTCATCTGGAACTGAGAGCTTGTGAGCGTATTGGGCAAGCTGGCGCGTGAATGTTCGTGCGTGCTG
>LSKJ01000720.1 GCA_001557035.1 Rhodospirillaceae bacterium CCH5-H10
GCTCCGGGAGAAGCCACTTCGGATCGATCCGAGCGACCCCAACCAAGTGGCGTTGGGCAAACGTCTGTATGCAACAGCGTGCGCGAGCTGCCATGGCGTCTCGCTCGAGGGGCAGCCGGATTGGCAGCGGCGCCGCGCCAACGGGCGGCTGCCGGCGCCTCCCCATGACGCCAACGGGCATACCTGGCACCATGCCGATGCCTTCCTCATGCGCATCACCCAGCTCGGCCCCGCAGCCTATCCCGAAGGATATCAAACTGACATGCCGGGGTTTCGCGACGCACTCACGGATCGCGAGATGGCTGCAATCCTAGCCTACATCAAGAGCACTTGGCCGGCGGACATCAGGGCGCGCCAAAACCGCCTGAATGTCACGCGCTGAGCGGAGGCAGGCCCGCTGCAGCCTAACTGAATGGCAAGGGTCGCGCATCCGGGCTTTTTTCCGCCATTCTTGAGGTGCTACAGTAGCGTCGTGGGTACTTTCAAAGCCCTTGCTCGCTTCCTTTCGGTCGTCGCCATGTGTGCGTTGCTCGGCGCGCCATTCGCGCGTGACGCTGCGGCCGTAGTCGGTCCGCAGGCGTTGGTCACGGCGACGGTTCAGGTGAATGTTGCCAGCGACATGGGCGAGATGCCTTGCTGTCCGGGCATGACGTCCGAGCGCGACTGCTCAAAGACCTGCGTGTTAATGGCGGTGTGCGCAACGCCTCTGATGCATATGGCGGCGACCGCGATTCGTGCAGCGTCGCACGTGTTGTTCTCGCGAGGGCACCCGCCCAGCATGCACCCGTTGGCAGGCCGGGAAGATCTCCCGGCGCCGAGACCTCCCAACTCCCACGTCTGAAGCCCGCTTCTCGCCGGTCGTCACGCGGTGAAGACACCGCGTCTCGCTTCAGCGCCGTTGCGATCATCCGCGACGGCGATCCCGGAGTTGCAAAATGATCAGTGCTCTCAGATTGGCCGCTTTGGCGGCTTTTTCCACCGTGCTTCCTACACTTATTGCGCCAGCGATAGCTGACGTGCGCGACTACGAGTTTCAGCTCGTTCACGATCAACTTTCCCAAAACGAGGCGACTGAGGTGGGCGTTCGGCTGGTCAAGAAGTCGACCGGCGCGCCTGTCGCCGATGCGGTCATCTTCGCAAGTCGAATGGATATGGCGCCCGATGGAATGCCGACCATGCAGGCGTCGCTCGCCGCGGTGCCGTCCGCCCAAGCTGGCGTCTACCGCTTCTCGACCCGGCTGGAAATGGAGGGGGCTTGGCAACTCTCTCTCGCCGCGAAGGTCCAGGGCGAAGAAGGCACGGTGGTGGGCAAGCTGATTCTGAAGGTGCTGCCGTGACCCGGCGATGGTGCGTTGCCCTGGCCGCTGGGGCCATCGCAATCGCCGGAGCCAGCGGATACTTCGTACGGGATTTTGGGCTTCTCGAAAGATACCTCACAAGAGGCAAAACGGCCTCACCGGTTGAAGCCATTCTCTATTATCGGGATCCCGACAACAGGCCATTCTACTCGGCCACGCCCACGACCACACCTGATGGCCGGCCATACCGCGCGGTCGCCACCTCCGAAGAGCCTCGCCTTGTCGAAGTGACACAGGATCAGACGCTAGAGGGGACTTCGACCCGACGTATTCTGCATTACCGGCATCCCATGGGCCTTCCCGATGTGTCACCTGTGCCGAAGAAGGACTCGATGGGCATGGATTACATCGCGGTCTACGAAGGCGAGGGGGACGAGTCGGGCACGGTTCGCCTAAGTCCTGCTCGAATCCAGCGCACCGGCGTGGTGACAGAAGTAGTGGCCGAGCGCGTACTGGCGCAGACCATCCGTGCGCCGGGCACCATCCAACTCGACGAACGTCGCATCTCCGTGATCTCCCTGCGTACCGAGGCCTTTGTCGAATCGGTCGAGAACATCACGACCGGTTCGGAAGTCCGCCAGCATCAGCCGCTCATGCGTCTCTACAGCCCGGTAATCAGCGGAGCCGCCGCCGAATATGCCGCCGTTGCAGCGGGAGGCCGCGAAGCGGGGAGGGGGTCGCGTCAGAAGCTCGCCAACATGCTCGTGCCGGAAGATGTGATCGCGGAGATAGAAAGCTCACGGCGTGCACCGCTTTCCCTGACATGGACGGCGCCCCGCGATGGCGTCGTCCTCGAACGCAACGTTGCCGAAGGGATGCGCGTCAATCCTGGAGACGTTCTCTTCCGGATCGGCGATCATTCGATCGTCTGGGCGGTAGTCGATATACCGGAGTCGCAGCTCGCGCGGTTGGCCCCTGGACAGCGCGCCCGCATCCAGGCGCGGGCCTTCCCGGGGCGCGCGTTCGCAGGAACGGTCGACCTCGTCTATCCCAAGCTCGACGCCGCAACCCGGAGTGCTCGGATTCGGATAGAGCTGCCAAACCCGGGCTTTGCCCTTCGACCCGATATGTACGTCCTCGCCGAGATCGACACGGGTGACGGCATGCCGCGCTCATCTGTTCCGGAAAGTGCCGTCATCGATAGCGGGGATCGTCAGTTGGTCCTCCTCGACAGAGGCGAGGGAAGGTTCGAACAACGGGCCGTCCGTACGGGCGTTCGCAGCGGGACCTACGTCGAGGTGCTTGAGGGCGTTGTGCCCGGGGATCGAATCGTGACATCCGCCAATTTCCTGATCGATGCCGAAAGCAACCTCAAAGCGGCTCTGAAGGCCCTCGTCAAAAGCGAGCCTGCGCAATGATCGCCCGCTTGATCGAGGCCTCGGCTCGCAATCTCGTCCTAGTGCTGATCGCAACGGCATTCGCAGTGGCGGCAGGCGCTTATGCGGTCACCCGCATGCCCCTGGATGCCATTCCCGATCTCTCGGACACGCAGGTCATCGTCTACACCGAGTATGGCGGTCAGGCGCCTCAAGTCGTCGAGGACCAGGTCACATTCCCCCTGACCAGCGCCATGCTGAACGTTCCACGAGCGCGGGTGGTGCGCGGCTTCTCGTACTTCGGCGTGAGCTTCGTCTACGTCATCTTTGAAGACGGCACCGACATCTACTGGGCTCGCTCGCGGGTGCTTGAATACCTGAACGGCGCTTCGCGTCGTCTGCCGGCGGGGGTGACGCCGGTGCTGGGTCCCGACGCTACAGGGGTCGGCTGGGTCTACCAGTACGCTATCGTCGCCGCTCAGCGCTCGCTGGCCGAGCTTCGTTCGCTGCAGGATTGGTCGCTGCGCTTTGGCCTCGCTCGCGCCGAAGGTGTCGCGGAAGTGGCAGGCGTGGGCGGCTTCGTGAAGCAATACCATGTCGTGGTCGACCCTCATCGCCTGCGCAGTCTCGGCCTCAGCCTAGCCGCCGTCAGGGACGCTATCCGGGCGAGCAACGTCGATGTCGGCGGTCGAACGGTCGAGCTGTCGGAGTTCGAGTTTGTCGTCCGCGGCCGCGGCTATCTTAAGGGCGTTCCGGATCTCCGCGCGATAGCGTTGAAGAGTGCCAACGGGACGCCGCTCCTGCTCGACGACGTCGCACGGGTCGAGATCGGCCCCGACGAGCGGCGTGGGATTGCCGAGCTGAATGGCGAAGGCGAGGTCGCGAGCGGCATCGTGTTGCAGCGCTATGGCGCGAATGCGCTCAACGTCATCGACCAGGTGAAGGCTCGTCTCGCCGAGATGAAGGCAGGGTTGCCCGAAGGCGTCTCAATCGTCCCCGTATACGACAGGTCACGATTGATCGTTTCGGCGATCGACACGTTGCGTGTCACGCTGATCGAGGAGGGCCTAATTGTGGCTCTCGTCTGCTTTGTTTTCCTGCTCCATGCCCGCAGCGCCCTCGTGGCCATTCTCATGCTGCCGGTTGGCGTTCTCATAGCCTTCATCGCAATGCGCCTCTTGGGGATCGGCTCCAATATCATGAGCCTCGGCGGTATTGCGATCGCCATCGGCGCCATGGTCGACGCCGCGATCGTAATGATCGAGAATGCCCACAAACACCTGGAGCGCAGCCCGCCGGGCAAGCCTCGCGTGGAGGTCTTGATCGAAGCGGCTTCCGAGGTCGGACCCGCTCTGTTCTTCAGCCTCCTCATCATCACGGTGAGTTTCCTGCCCATCTTCGCGCTGGAGGCGCAGGAAGGGAGGCTGTTCGGCCCGCTCGCCTTTACCAAGACCTTCGCCATGGGCGCTGCGGCGCTCCTGTCCGTGACCCTAGTGCCCGTCCTGATGGTTCTCTTCGTTCGCGGACGGATCGTTCCCGAGCATCGTAACCCGGTGAACCGTTTTCTCATCTGGGTCTATCGCCCTGTAATCCGCGCCGTTTTGCGCGCCAAGCTGCCGACG
>LSKJ01000721.1 GCA_001557035.1 Rhodospirillaceae bacterium CCH5-H10
GCGATTGGGACCGCCGCCCAGGATGATGATCTTGCGCCGGTCCGTGGGCTGCGACTCGCACTCGGCCGGCCGCACGCCGTCGCCCTCGTAGCAGGAATAGAGATAGGGCGTGCGCGATTCGAACTCGGCAGCACAGGTGTCGATGCGCTTGAAGACCGGCCGCACACCCAGCGCGCGGCGCTTCTTCGCGACGTCCGCGGCACTCTGCTTCGTGAGCTCGGCAAGGCGCTCGTCCGAGAAGCCCTTCTTCTTCAGGTCGAAGAACGCCTTGGCGTCCTTCGGCAGGCCGCTCTTGCGCAGGTCCGCCTCGAGGGCCACGAGTTGCTCGATCTGGCGCAGGAACCACGGCTCGTACTTCGACGCCTGGGCGATCTCCTCGACCGTGAGGCCATGACGGAAGGCCTGCGCGATCACAAGGATGCGGTCGGGCGTCGGCCGCGCCAGCGCGCCCACGATGGCGGACTTGTCGGGCGCGCCCTTGATCTCGATCTCGTTCAGGCCGTTGAGGCCCGTCTCCATCGAGCGCAGCGCCTTCTGCAGCGATTCCTGGAAGGTTCGACCGATCGACATCGCCTCGCCGACGCTCTTCATCGACGTGTTGAGCAGCGGCTCCGCGCCGGGGAACTTCTCGAAGGCGAAGCGCGGCATCTTGGTGACGACGTAGTCGATCGTCGGCTCGAACGAGGCAGGCGTCTCGCCGGTGATGTCGTTCAGCAGTTCGTCGAGCGTATAGCCGACGGCCAGGCGCGCCGCGACCTTGGCGATCGGAAAGCCCGTGGCCTTCGACGCCAGCGCCGAGGAGCGCGAGACGCGCGGGTTCATCTCGATCACGACCATGCGGCCGGTCGCGGGATCGACGGCGAACTGCACGTTCGAGCCGCCGGTATCGACGCCGATCTCGCGCAGGCACGCGATCGAGGCGTCGCGCATGATCTGGTATTCCTTGTCGGTGAGCGTCAGCGCCGGCGCGACCGTCACCGAGTCGCCGGTATGCACGCCCATCGGATCGACGTTCTCGATCGAGCAGATGATGATGCAGTTGTCGTTGCGGTCGCGCACGACCTCCATCTCGTACTCTTTCCAGCCGAGCACGGATTCCTCGACCAGCACCTCGCCGACCGGCGAGGCATCGACGCCACCGGCCACGATCTCGAAATATTCGTCGCGATTGTAGGCGATGCCGCCGCCGGTGCCGCCGAGCGTGAAGGACGGGCGGATGATCGCCGGCAGGCCGACGCGGTCGAGCGCGTTCGCCGCCTCCTCGCGATTGTGCACGACCTCGCTCTTCGGACATTCGAGCCCGATCTTGGTCATGGCGTCGCGGAACAGCAGGCGGTCCTCGGCCTTGTCGATCGCCTCGGCGTTGGCGCCGATCAGCTCGACGCCGTACTTCACGAGACGCCCATCGCGGTGCAGCGACATCGCGGTGTTGAGCGCGGTCTGTCCGCCCATCGTCGGCAGGATGGCGTCGGGCTTTTCCTTCTCGATGATGCGCGCCACGAAGTCGGGCGTGATCGGCTCGACGTACGTCGCATCGACCAGGCCCGGATCGGTCATGATCGTGGCCGGGTTCGAGTTGATCAGGATGACCCGATATCCCTCGTCCTTCAGGGCCTTGCAGGCCTGGACGCCGGAATAGTCGAACTCGCAGGCCTGACCGATGACGATCGGGCCGGCGCCGATGACGAGGATGGACTTGATGTCAGTGCGCTTGGGCATGATTACCTGTCACTTGCCCTTGCTCGCGTCGATCATCTCGACGAACCGGTCGAAGAGATAATGGCTGTCGGTGGGGCCGGGCGAGGCTTCGGGATGATACTGGACGGAGAAGGCCGGCTTGTCGGTGCAGCGCAGGCCTTCGTTGATGCCGTCGAACAGCGAGACGTGCGTCACCTCGGTGTTCTTCGGCAGCGATTCGGGAATGACGCAGAAGCCGTGGTTCTGCGACGTGATCTCGACCTTGCCGGTCGTCAGGTCCTTGACCGGCTGGTTGGCGCCGCGATGGCCGCGCTCCATCTTGCGGGTCTTGCCGCCGAGCGTCAGCGCCAGGATCTGATGGCCGAGGCAGATGCCGAACAGCGGCACCTTCCTGTCGAGCACCGCCTGGATGGCCGGCGAGGCATAGACCGCCGTTGCCGCCGGATCGCCCGGGCCGTTCGACAGGAACACGCCGTCGGGCTTGTGGCGCAGGATGTCGTCGGCGGTGGCCGTGGCCGGCACGACCGTGACCTTGCAGCCGGTGTTGGCGAGGCAGCGCAGGATGTTGCGCTTGGCGCCGTAGTCGACGGCGACGACGTGGTACTTCGGCTTGGTGAGCTTGCCATAGCCCTTGCCCAGCGCCCACTTGGTCTCGTCCCAATTGTAGGTCTGCTTGGTCGTGACCTCGAGCGCGAGGTCCATGCCGTCGAGGCCCGGCCAGTCCTGGGCGATCTGGCGCATCTTCGGAATGTCGAATTTTCCGTCCGGCGCATGGACGACCACCCCGTTGGGCGGGCCGCCGTCGCGGATGCGGCGCGTGATGGCGCGGGTGTCGACGTCGCAGATGCCGGGCAGATTGTGGCTCTTCAGCCAGTCGTTCAGAGGCTTCACCGACCGCCAGTTGGCGGGCTCGGTGATGTCGCCGCGCAGGACGACGCCGCGGGCGGCCGGGGTGATGGTCTCGATGTCCTCGAGATTGGTGCCGACGTTGCCGATATGCGGGAAGGTGAAGGTGATGATCTGGCCGGCATAGGACGGATCGGTGATGATCTCCTGGTACCCGGTCATCGAGGTGTTGAAGCAGACCTCGCCAACGGCATGGCCGGCGGCGCCCACTCCCTTGCCCCAGAAGACCGTGCCGTCGGCCAGCACGAGCGCGGCCGTGGCCCAACGCGGCGCGGCGTCAGTTGCGCCGGCGGTCTTAGGTGTCGTCATGATGAATTTGCCCGTTCGTGGGGCTCGCGCGGCCTCGCCCCGGACCCGGCATGGGCGAGGCGATCGGCGAGCCGCGCGGTTTGTAACCAAGCCGCCGCAGAGGGTCAAGGCGCGCAAGGCAGCCAATTTCTAAGCTATTTCAATAACTTATTTGCTTTGCCAACAGCGGCCTGGACGATTAGTTTCCGCCCCTTAGCCCTCGGGCGAACCAATGGGACCCAAGCGATGCTGCGCGAGAAACTGACCGAAGCGATGAAAGACGCCATGCGCGCCAAGGATCAGGCGGCGCTGGGCACGATTCGGCTCATCCTGGCCAAGCTCAAGGACGTCGACATTGCCGCCCGCACCGAGGCCAGCCGCGAAGGCGTGGCCGACGACAAGATCCTGTCGATGATGCAGGGCATGATCAAACAGCGGAACGAGTCCATCTCGCTGTACGAAAAAGGTGGGCGCGCCGACTTGGCCGAGAAGGAAAAGGCCGAGATCGCCGTGATCGAGCGATTCCTGCCGCAGCAGATGGACGAATCCGCCGTCGAGGCCGCCGTGCGCGAGGCGATCGCCGCCGCCGGCGCTACCACGGTGAAGGACATGGGCGGCGTGATGGCTGCGCTGAAGGGCAAGTATGCCGGCCAGATGGACTTCGCCAAGGCTTCTGCCGCCGTCAAAAAAGCCCTGGCCGGCTGACGCTCAACGCCCAAACGGCGGCGGCGGGCGGCAGCGCCTTCTGAGGCGCGAGAGCCCGCTCGGTTCAGAAAAAACAAGAACTCATGAAGCGCCACTGGAGTGGCGCGCTCCATGGAGAGAGCGGAGTTCCGCAGTCTGGTCTTAATCCACTGCGGTGGGTAAGGAAGGCCAAGTTGGCTTTGCACCCATGTAAAGCCCGCTTTACACCTTGGCGATGGCCTTCCCTCCGGGCTTCCTCGACGAACTGCGCGCGCGCCTCAGCCTGTCCGACATCGTCGGGCGGAAGGTGTCGCTGAAACGCCGTTCGGGTGCGGAATACGCAGGCCTGTGCCCCTTCCATAACGAGAAGTCCCCATCCTTCACGGTCAACGACAAGAAGGGCTTCTATCACTGCTTCGGCTGCGGCGAGCATGGCGACGCGGTGGGCTTCGTCATGAAGACGGAAGGGCTCTCCTTCCCGGAATCGGTCGAGAAGCTGGCCCGCGAGGTCAACCTGCCGATCCCCCGCGCAACGCCGGCCGAGCGGGAGCGGGTCGAGCGCGCCTCGTCTCTCCAGCAGGTCGTCGAACTCGCAGCCCAGTGGTTCCAGAAGCAGCTACGCCTGCCGGTCGGCCGCCAGGGCCTCGATTACCTTCGCGGGCGCGGCCTTTCCGATGCCGTGATCGACGAATTCCGGCTGGGCTTCGCACCGGATTCGCGCGATGGCGTGATCGCCGCCCTGAAGCGCGAGAACGTGCCGATCGAGAAGATCGTCGAGGCCGGCCTCGCCATCCAGCCCGAGGACCGGCGCGAGCCCTATGACCGTTTCCGCGGCCGCGTGATGTTCGTCATCAACGACCGCCGAGGACGGGCCATCGCCTTTGGCGGGCGCGTCATGGGCGCCGGCGAGCCCAAGTACCTGAACTCGCCGGAGACGCCGCTCTTCCACAAGGGCGCCAACCTTTATTGCCTCGACCTGGCCCGCCAGGCCACGGCCAAGGACCAGCCGGTCATCGTGGCAGAGGGCTACATGGACGTGATCGCCCTGCACGGCGCGGGCTTCAAGGGTGCGGTGGCGCCGCTCGGGACCGCCCTCACCGAGGGCCAGCTTGCCGAACTGTGGAAACTCGCCGACGAGCCCTATCTCTGTTTCGACGGCGACAATGCCGGCCGCCGCGCCGCCTCGCGCGCGGCCGAGCGCGCGCTTCCCCTGCTTCGTCCCGGCAAGAGCCTTCGCTTCCTGACGCTGCCGGCGGGCGAGGATCCCGACAGCCTGGTGCGCAAGAAGGGTCCGGACGCGCTGCGCCGCGTCCTCGATCTCGCCCGGCCGCTGTCGGACCTGGTCTGGGACCTGGAAACCGACGGCAAGCCGACCGACACGCCCGAGCGCCGCGCCAGCCTGCAGCGCAGCGTCGAGCAGAGGGTCGCCGCGATCGCCGATCCCATCGTGCGGGATTACTACCGGACCGACATGCGCGAGCGGCTGAACCGCATGCGGCGGCCCGAAAGGCCCGCCTGGCAGCCCGGTGCCCGCAAGCCTTTCCGCCGGCCGGGCGACCCCGAACCTGCTCCCTTTGCCGCGGGCTCCGCCGCGCGCCTGGCCGGCAACGACCTCGACGGCTCACGCCAGGAACGGGTGCTGCTGGGCGCCCTGATCGAGCGGCCGGCCCTGCTCCACATCCTGGCCGAGGACGTGGCCTCCCTGCCGCTTGCCAATCCCGAGTTGGACCGGCTGCGCAGCGGGCTGCTCGACGCCCTCTCCTTGGTGCCGCTGGGAGTCGACCCGGCCGCCGACGAGGCGGCAGGCGATACCTCGTCCTCCCTTGAAGCCCAGCTCATCGAACAACATCTGGAGAGGATCGGACTGGGCCGACTCGCGGCCGCGGCCCGGGCGAAGGCCCGCGAGGCCTTCCGGGACGACCCGGCAGGCACCGAGGGGTGGGTTGGACAATGGCGCCGTGCGGCCCGGCACATGACCCAGCTCCAGGCCGATCCTGAGGAACTGAAACGGGCGGAAGAGGCTCTCGCCGAGGACATGTCGGAGGAGAATTTGCAGCGACTCCAGGCCATTCTCGACCGGATGCGGCGCGAAAGCATCGAAGCCAATGCCGGATAGCAGCCGCGCGCGGAATCGGGGACGGGCCCCTATCGCTGCTTGCACTGAAGCCCCATATAGTAGAAGGGTAGTTTTCGCGGGGCCGCCCTTCCCCGCCTCCCCTTCTTGCAGCCAAATGAACGGCCCGTTGGCCGTCGTACCTGTTTGTCGCACCCAAGGATTTGAGTAATGGCGACCAAAACCGCGACCGTAGCGCAACCTGAAGCCACCGATGCCCGTGAGGAGGGTCCCGACGCTCCCCTGCTCGACACGCTTGGCGCCGAGCTGAAGAAGCTCGTCCAGAAGGGCAAGGAGCGAGGCTACGTCACCTACGACGAGCTGAACGCCGCCCTGCCGCCGGACGAGGTGTCCTCCGAGCAGATCGAGGACACGATGGCGATGCTGTCCGAGGCCGGCGTGAACGTCGTCGAGGCCGAGGAGCAGGAAGACAGCGCGACGGCCAACCCCGCCGAGCCCGCCAAGACCGCCGTGGTCGCGGCCGAGGCGACGGGCGAGGACGAGGAACTCGGTCGCACCGACGACCCCGTCCGCATGTATCTGCGCGAGATGGGCAGCGTCGAGCTGCTGAGCCGCGAGGGCGAAATCGAGATCGCCAAGCGCATCGAGGCCGGCCAGGACAAGATGATCGGCGGCATCTGCGAAAGCCCGATGACGATCACGGCGCTGCTGCACTGGCGCGACGCGATCAACGAGGGCCGCATCCTGCTGCGCGACGTGATCGACCTCGAAGCAACCCAGGGCGGCGGCGCCCCGGGCGAAGGCAAGGGCGCCAACGCTGCGCCCGCCGCGCCCCCGGTGCCGCGCCCCGCCATGATGCCGAAGCTGGTGCGCCCGGCCGCACCGGCGGTGAACGGCGAGGGCGGTGAAGCGACCGCCGCCCTGGGTTGCTTCGAGG
>LSKJ01000722.1 GCA_001557035.1 Rhodospirillaceae bacterium CCH5-H10
ACGAACATTCACGCGCCAGCTTGCCCAATACGCTCACAAGCTCTCAGGATGAGGTTTTGCTCGAAGAAGCGAAGTTTGGCGGATGCCTACTTGAACTTACGTTCCTGCCACCACGGGAAGTAGGACGGCATGCCGTCACTGACCTTCATGGGGAAGCGTGCCGGGCGCTTTTCGAGGAAGGCGGTCACCCCCTCCTTCACGTCGTCCGACTTGCCGCGGGAGTAGATGCCCTTGGAATCGACCTTGTGGGCTTCCATCGGATGATCGGCGCCCAGCATCCTCCAGATCATCTGGCGATTGAGCGCGACCGAGACCGGCGCGGTGTTGTCGGCGATCTCGCGGGCCAGCGCATAGGCCGCCGGCAACAGATCGTCGGCCTTGTGGATCGAGCGCACGAGGCGGCCGTTCAGCGCCTCCTCGGCCGAGAAGACGCGGCCGGTCATCACCCACTCAAGCGCCTGCTGCGGCCCCACGAGGCGCGGCAGGAACCAGCTCGAGCAGGCTTCCATGACAATGGCGCGGCGCGTGAACACGAAGCCGTAGCGCGCCGCTTCCGAGGCGAGGCGGATGTCCATGGCGAGCTGCATCGTGATGCCCACGCCGACCGCCGGGCCGTTGCAGGCGGCAATGGTCGGCTTCAGCGATTCGTAGAGGCGCAGGGTGAACAGTCCACCGCCGTCGCGATGGCCGTCGAGGCCCGGATCGACCGGCCCGCGATTCTCGGCGTTGAAGGTGTTGGCGCCGCCCGACAGGTCCGCGCCGGCGCAGAAGCCACGGCCGGCGCCGGTGAACACCACCGCGCGCACGTCGTCGTCGCGGTCGGCCCGGTCCATCGCGTCGAGCAGCTCGGACAGCATCTTGCCGGTGAAGGCATTGAGCTTGTCGGGCCGGTTGAGCGTGATGGTGAGAATACCGTCCCTGGTCTCGTACTTGATCTGCTCGTAATCCACGGAACGCTCCCTCACGCCTGGTTGATGAGAACGACGCCGCCCACGATCAGGGCGATGCCGCCGATCTGCTTGATGCCGAACGGCTCGCCGAAAAGGAAGTGCCCGAGCACTGCAACGATCGCATAGGAGAGCGACACGCTGGGAAAAGCGACCGAGACCGGAATTTTACGAAGGGCGACGATGTAGAGGAAGGCGGCCGATCCGTAGAGCGCCAGCCCCATGATGGTTGAGGGGCGGAAGAGCTGGCTCACGAAATCCGGCGCATCGGCGCCCGCCTTCAGGAGCATCTGCCCGCCAATGCCGGTCAGGATGCCGATCCCCAGCGCCACGTAGTAGATCATCATCCCCCGTCTCTCCCCTATTGTCCGCCGTCAGCCCGGCCCGTGCGATGCCTCGCCGGGCGGCTCGCGATGCGGCTGACCGGCCGCCCGCGTATCGACCTTCGGCCGCTCGATGTCGAGCCCCCCCGGTCCGGGGCCACGCCGGAACACTTCGCGCACCAGGTATTGCGGCTTGCGATTGACGGCCAGGAACATGCTGCCGAGATATTCGCCGATCATGCCGATCACCAGCAGTTGCACACCCGCCAGCACGAGCACGGCGACCATGAGCGAGGCCCAGCCCTGGGGCGGCTTGTCGGAGATGATCGCCTCGATGATCGTGATGCCGGCGGCCAGCGCCCCCAGCGCACCGAAGACCAGGCCGAGAATGGTCGCACCGCGGAGCGGCATCACCGAGAAGTTGAGGAACATCGCGAGCCACAGGCGAAGCAGGCGGCGCAGCGTGTAGTTCGACCGCCCCTCGGCGCGCGGCAGGTGATTGACCTGCAGCCGGCTCACATTCTGGGTGATCTGGAAAATGAGGCCGTCGACATAGGGAGACGGCCCCTCGTAGCTGGCCGTGACGCGCTCGACCAGGAACCTCGACATGCAGCGGAAGCTCGAAAGGTAAAGGCCGGGCGGCTTGTCGATCAGCTTGTCGGCGCACCAGTTGGTGAAGCGGCTGCCAAGATTGCGCCAGGCCGCGTGCTTCTTCTCCTCATAATAGGTGTAGACCGCGTCGTAGCTGCCGTCGCGGGCATGCTCGAACAGGCGGCGTACTTCCTCCGGCGGGTTCTGCAGGTCGTCGTCCATGGTGATCGCATAGGCGCCGCGCGCCCGCCCCAGACCGGCCATTACGGCATTGTGCTCGCCGAAATTGCGGCTGAGGCTCAGCACGATCACCGGCGCGCCGGGCTCGGCAGCCAGTTCCTTGCAGACGTCGAGGCTGTTGTCCGGACTGCCATCGACCACCAGCACGATTTCCAGCCCACCCTCGATCTCGAGCGCCCGCAGCGCGCCGACCAGATCGCCCACGGTGGCGGCGCCGTTGTAAACCGGGACCACGATCGAAAGCGCCGGCCCGGTTTCCGAGGTCTCAAGCATCACGTACCGCCACGATCATGAGGGAACCGCCGAACGGGAGGCTGAGCCCCGAACCGATGACGGCGCGCTCGAAGGCGAGCGCAGTCGAGAAGATGGTGTCGAGCCAGCGCGGATAGTCACGGACATCGCTCTCGGCGTCGCCGCGCTCGACCAGCCGATGGAGGAGCATCAGGGGAAACAGGAGCGTGTTCCAGTAACTCGCGCGAAGAATTCGGAAGCCGGCAGCGGCGACCAGCGCGCGGGCCTCGCCACGCGTGAAGCGGCGGGCATTGTGGACGCGCCTGTCATGCGCCGACAGCATCCATGAATAGGCCGGAAGATTGAAGAGCGCGATCGCGCCGGGCCCAAGGCAGCGATGCGCCTCTTTCAGGGCACGCGCGGGGTCCACGTTGGCATGACAGAGCACGTCGAGCGAGACATAGGCCGCCAGCACTCCGTCGCGCAGCGGCATCTCGTTCACCGAGCCCGAGACGACCGGCCGGCCCGCCTTGGTCGCCGCCATGCCGGCCGCGACGGGATCGTATTCGAGACCGACGGTCGGCCGACCGGCGACCTCCGGCCCCATCACGTTCAGCATCCCGCCGGTCCCGCAGCCCGCATCGAGCACCGGCCCCGGGCCCCGGACGTTCGACAGCGCACGGGTGAGCTGGTCCACGACCAGCCGGCGCAGGCCGCGATACCACCACATGCGGTCCTCGACCGCATGCATCAGCTCGTACTCGGCCCGTTCCATGACGCGATGCGTCTCCCAGGAAATCTCCTCTTCCCGTTCGCTTATGATATCTTCACCCCGCCTTGCCAACCGTTCAGACCAAACCTCCGACGATCCCGCCGCGTGTCGAGCGGCTCCTTCTCGTGCCGCTGTTCGCGCTGCCGATCCTCTGGCTCGCCGGCTATTTCTTCCCGCCCCTGAACCACGATGTCGCCGCCATCCTCGACGTGTCGACGCGCTGGATCGGCGGCGAGAAGCTCTTTGTCGAGGTGCTCGACGAGAACCTGCCGCTGACCTTCATCGTGCACGCGTTGCCGGTCCTGACGGCAAAGCTGCTGCCCGGAACAGTGACGTTCTGGTTCACGGCCTGGGTCGTGGCCGGAATCTTTGCCTCTTTCTGGGCATGCCGGCGGCTGATCCACCTCGTCCCCTCGGCCGACCACGCGCTTACCGAAGCGCTACTGCCGCCGGTCCTGCTGTTCCTGTTCACCGTGCTGCCCAACGAGCATTTCGGCCAGCGCGAGCACATCATGTTCGTGGCCTGCGCGCCCTACCTCGTGGCCTCGATGGCGCGGGCGGAGGGCGTGAACCCGTCGCGCCTCGCCTCCATCCTGGTCGGTCTCGTGGCCGGTGTCGCGCTGGCCATGAAGCCGCACTATCTCGCCATCCCGGCAGCGGTCGAGATCTACCTGCTGATCCGTCGTGGCTTGCGCCCCACGTTCACCGACCCGATCCCGTGGGCGATCGGCCTGCTGGCCGTGGCGCACCTGGCGATCATGTACCTGGTGTTCCCGGAGTTCGGACATTTCGTTCTGCCGCTCGCGGTCGAGGCCTACGCGCCGATCGGCGAATCCGGCTGGCGCGAGGTGCTGACCAGCAACGTGCT
Organism: Rhodospirillaceae bacterium CCH5-H10; assembly: GCA_001557035.1. GTDB lineage: Bacteria > Pseudomonadota > Alphaproteobacteria > Reyranellales > Reyranellaceae > Reyranella. The sequence goes on from LSKJ01000722.1 coordinate 3,973, forward strand.
GGGCCCCACGCTGATCGCACTGGCGATCTTCGGGCTTCTGGCCATCGTCTTCACCAAGACCATCGCCGCGCGCGTGCTGGTCGTGTTCGGCATCGGTGCGGCCCTGTCGGCGATCGGCCAGGCCAAGGGCTGGCCCTATCACGTCCTGCCCGCTCTTTCGGTGGCGATCCTGCTGGCGGCCCTGACGGTTTCGCAGACCGTCGACCGGTACCTGCCGATCAGCCGCAGCGCCCACCGGCTGCCCGTGGCCGTTCTCTGCGCCACTTTCATGGTGCTGCTCTACTTCCAGGCGGCCCTCTACAATCCGCCCTTCTACAAGCAGCGCCAGTTCGAGGATTCGATCGGCGGCCGGCTGCAGCACATCATCGAACAGAACGCCCCCAACCGGACCTTCCTCGTCCTGTCGCCGGGCATCTACCCGTTCTGGCCGATGGTGAACTACCTCGGCGGCCGGATGACCACGCGCTTCCTCACGATGTGGGTGCTGCAGGGCGTCTACGCGACCTGCGACGACTTCCCCGCGCTCTACAATCCGCCCGACACGATGGGCGATTCGGAGAAGTTCGTGTTCGATACGTTGAGCGAAGACTTCGCCCGCGAGCATCCCGACCTGCTGATCGTCGACCGCATCGCCGGCGTGCCCCGCTGCCAGGGCAAGGAATTCGATTATCTCGACTACTTCATGCAGAACCGCATCTTCGCAGACGCTTTCGAGAACTACGAACACCTGATGGACTTCGACCGCTATCGCATCTACCGGCGGAAGAAGCTCAAAAAATAAAAGTCGTCCTGAGCGCAGCGAAGGACCTGACGGAACGACCAATGTACTCCCTGGCGGGCGCGAGATCCTTCGCTTCGCTCAGGATGACAAGGAACCGCAGTCATTGGAGCGCGCAACTCCAGTTGCGCTCAAACACCACCGCAAAGACATGAGCGCAACTGGAGTTGCGCGCTCCATTGATACCTTCAGGCCTTCCACGGCGGCGACAGCGCCAGCGCACGCGCCGCCTCGGGGATCTTGTCCGGGTCAGGCACCTTGAAGACGCCGGACGCCACCAGGACGATCTCGCCGCCACACATCAGGTCGCAACTGCAGAAGCAGAAATTGACCGTGCGCCGGGCAATGCGCGCCTTGCCTTCGAGCCACTGGCCGAGCCTGGCGCCGCGCACGAATTCGCTGGTGAGCGAGATCGTGGGGTGCGGCCAGAACATGCCGGTCGAGAAGCCCGAACCGACGCCCATCACCATGTCGGCGACCGTGACCAGCAGGCCGCCATGCGCCCAGCCCATCGGATTGCCGTGCCGCTTCTCCAGCGGCAGCCCGATCCGGAGCCCATCCTCCTCCGCCTTGAACCAGAGCGGTCCCGCGAGCGAGATGAAGTCGTCGCGGACATCGAGCTTGCGGAAGCCTTCGGGCACCAGGGCGGAAGCGGTCATGGATCGAGCCCATCCTTCGAGGCGGCGAGGCGGTCGAGCATGGCGCGCACGACGGGATCGAACGGCGTGGCGCGGTGCGTCTCCTCGTTCAGCGACACCATGATCACCTTCTGGACGGCGGTGCAGTTGCCCTCGCCGTCGAACAGGCCCTGGCCGATGACGCACTTGCGGTCGAGCGCCTCGATGATGCGAACGCAGGCGACGGCGGTACCGGGATAGAACATTTGCCGCTTGAAGTCGGCCTCGATGCGGCCGATCACCAGCCGGAAGCGCGGCATGCCCGCCCGGACGATGGCCCGCAGATAGGAGACGCGCGCATTCTCGAGCAGTTCGAGGAAGGCGCCGTTGTTGATGTGCCCGTTGGCGTCGACGTCGGCGAAGCGCAGGTTTTCGGTGGTCGAGAATCCGTAGATGCCGCGGTCGGCAAGATCGAACGCCATGAAGACTAGAGCTCCGAGAATTCCAGGGTGAGATGCGCCGCTTCCGACGGCGGCACGACGAGCCGGCCCGAATCGGGCTTGAGGAAATTGACGCCGTTCTTCTTGAGGAGAGCCTCGCAGGCCGTGAGGTTCTCGACGCGGATCGTGAGCAGCGCCGGATGGTCGCCCGCCCGCACCGGCGTGATGCCGGGATAGCGCACGGCATAGTCCTTGGGAGTCATGTAGCGGATCGGCTGCGTGCCGGTGTCGACCACCAGCCCGTCCCCCTCGCGCTTGACCGAGTCGGAGCCGAAATACTTCTCGAGCTCCGGAATCCACTTCGCCGGCTGCTCGGCGATCACCGTGACCCCGAGGATTCCGCGCGCGCCGTTGGGATGCGTCGCCCATTCCGGCCGATAGACGAATTCCGGCGTGAGGTGCTCGCAGACGAAGAAGCCGACCACCGGCATGTTCGTCTTGGGGATGCGGACGGTTCGGAACTTGGCCAGTTCCGTCTTGCCCGCCACCTCGACCGCACGGTCGAAGAACAGCGGCGCATCGGGGTTGAGGCCGGCGGCCTTGAACGCTTCGAACGCCACATCGGCGCCCTCGGTCGCCAGCGCCACGTTGGCGAGCCCGCCACCGTCTTTCAGCCATTCGCGCCGCTCGGCGTTGAACTCGGTGTCCTCGACGATGCCCAGGATCTCGAAATAGTCGGTGTCGAAGATCATCAGATGGTTGGCCGTGCCCAGCTTCTTGTGGAAGCCGCGCGGCTGGACCTGGAAGCCCAGCTTCCGGTAGGCCGCCTCGGCCGCGTCGATGCCATCGACCATGACCACCACGTGGTCGAGTCCCGTCACCGCACGCTTCATACCGGCCTCCTGCGCACCATGTTGACCCCCTTCGAGGTCATGACCAATTCGCCGTTCTGGTTGACCGCGCTCCAGTGCTCGTGGATGACGCCCATGGTCGGGCGACTCTTCGACGGCACCTTGTCGGCGCACTCGACCCACGCCGTCAGCGTGTCCCCGGGCCGCACCGGCTTCAGCCAGCGAAGCTCGTCGACGCCGGGCGAGCCCAGCGCGGTGCGCTTGTCGATGTAGCTGTCGACGAACAGCCGCATCAGCTTCGCGGCGACATGCCAGCCCGAGGCGCAAAGGCCCCCGAAAAGCGAGGACTTGGCGGCTTCGGCATCGACATGGAACGACTGGGGATCGAACTTCTCGGCGAATTCGATGATTTCCTCGGCCGTGAAACTGGTGGAGCCGAGCGGATATTTCCGGCCGACTTCGTAGTCTTCCCAGTAGCGGGGCTCTGCGGACTGCATGGTTCGGTCTTCGCAGAGCATGGGCAGTCACGCAAGCATGTCCTCGACCGCGCCCTATGCTACCCTGCGCGCCGGAATCAAGATGCGATGACAGATCTCAACCTCGTCCGGCGACTGACGACGATCCTCGCCATAGACGTCGTGGCTTTCAGCACGATGTCCGCGCGCGACGAGGAACATGCGCTGGGGCTGCTTGCCACACGCCTCGACATGGCCGGCACGCTGGTTCGCCAGCATCGCGGACGGGTCTTCAAGATGACGGGCGACGGGCTCCTGGCGGAATTCGCAAGCCCCGTGGAAGCCGTCCGGGCGGCGCTGGAGATCCAGGAGGCCATGCGCTCGGCCAATGCCACGGCGGGCCCCGATGACCAGCTCACACTGCGGATCGGTGTGAACCTGGGCGACGTGGTGGAAAACGGCGACGATCTCCTGGGCGACGCCGTGAACGTGGCCGTGCGACTTGAATCCATTTCCGCCACCGGCGGCGTCTGCATCTCCGGCTCGGTCTACGAGCAGATCGTCGGCAAGCTGATGCTGGGCGCCGAAGACATCGGCGAGCAGCACGTCAAGAACATCCCGCGGCCCATCCATGCCTATCGCCTGACGATCGAGGGCGCGCGCCTCGGTGGGCCGTTGCACCCCGCGCATGCCGCGGCGCGTCGGATGCCGCGCGCAAGATCCCTGCTGGTCGCCGGCATCGCCACCGTGCTGGTGCTGGCGGCTCTCGCCGGCACTTTCTACCTGCGCCATCCCGCGCCGACGCCGTCGCTGCAGATCGCCGAGCCCACATCGGATACGCCGGTCGTCAACCGGCCGCTGCCGGAAACCGTCGCCGGCGCCGCCGGCCCGCGGACCTTTCCTCCCACAGCCCCTGCTGCCGCGACCGCACCCGCGGATTCGACCCCGCGCCGTTTCGCGGCGAAGGACGTGCCCTTCGTTCCCGACTTCCGGATGCGGGCCCTGGAGAACTACGCCCGCGCCGAGGGCGCCAAGGCACTGGCCCTGAACGTGCGCGGGATCTTTGCCATGGCGACGCGCCGGGTCGACGAGGACGCCGCCCGCCATGCCGCCCTCGACGAGTGCAACAGGGCCGTCGCACGGGACGTGCCCCGGGTGCGCGACTACGATCGCTGCATGCTCTACGCCGTCGAGAACGACGTTGTCTGGTCGTTTCGCCCGCCGCCGATGCCGCCCGCGCCCTACGTGCCCGCAGCCCGGCCGTCACCGCCGATCGCCTTCGATCCCGCGACGGCGCCGCTGCTCCAGGCGCAGGCGCGCGAGCGGCTGGCCCTCCGCTACCTGCCCAACCAGCACGATCGCGCCCTGGTTCTCGGTCACGGCCGCTTCGACTGGTGGACCCCCAGCGAAACCGATGCCGACGTGATCCGGAGGAACCTGCAGATCTGCGGTCACCTCACGGGGCGCCCCTGCGTCGTCTATGCCCTGAAGAACGAGGTCCTGGTCCGCACGCCGCAGACCATGCGCGCGACCGACGTGCTGACGCCGCAGGACATTTCCGGCCTCGACGCCGGCCAGATCAATGCCCTGGAGCAGTATCTGATCGCCAACGACTGGCGCGCTGTGGCGCTCGCCATGAACGGCCGAATCGGCATCGTCAGCGGCCGGCCGAGCGAACAGGACGCCACCGCCATGGCCCTCCAGGCGTGCCGCGACGCCGGAGGAACCGATTGCGCGATCGTCGCGATCGGCCCCTTCATGGTGGCGCCGCCGTAAGGCCCCCCTCCAAAGCCTTGCGGAAGCCCTGTGGACCCGCTTGACCGACCGGCGCAGGCCCCCTATCGTCGCGGGTGCGAGTAAGTCGCAACAGCGGGAAGAAGCGTCCGGCACGGCATGTACATCTGCATCTGCAAAGCCATTCGCGAACGTGAGGTCGATGAGGCCGTCCGGGCAGGTGCCCGGCGACCGGCCGATGTGTTCCGGGCCTGCGGCAAGAGCCCGCAATGTGGCTCCTGCGCCTGCGACATGCGCGAGCGGATTGCGCATACGATCGCCCGCGAAAGCACGGCGCCGCAGACGCTGTTGGCGGCCGACTAGAGCAGGCCGCGCTCCCGAGCCGTCAGCTCGGGCCCTTTCCTTCGCCCATCTGGCTCTGCAGGTAGTTCTGCACGCCCACCTTCTCGATCAGGCCGATCTCGGTCTCGAGGAAGTCGATATGCTCCTCGGCATCCTCGAGGATGCTGACCGCGATCTCGCGGCTGACATAGTCCTTCGCCGCCTCGCAGGCGGTCACCGCCTCGACGAGCGCCGTGCGTGCAGCCGACTCGAGCTTCAGATCCGCTTCGAGCGCTTCGGGCACGTTCTCGCCGATCGCGATCCGGCCCATGTCCTGCAGGTTGGGCAGGCCGTCGAGCATGAGGATGCGCTGGATGAGCTTGTCGGCATGCTTCATCTCGCCGATCGACTCTTCATAGATCTTGTGACCGAGGCGATCGAAGCCCCAGTGCTTCATCATGCGGGCGTGAAGGAAATACTGGTTGATCGCCGTCAGCTCGTTCTTCAGGAGCTTGTTGAGTTCGACGATGATCTGCGGGTTGCCCTTCATGGCGAACCTCCTCTTTGAATGCGTCGGCTCTTACAGATACCCGTCGAAACTCAGGGCGCAACCCAAGAGTGAGCGACTGAGAAACGTTCGCTGAAAAAACTGCGCGCAACGCTCTGAAGCCCCGCAAGTGAGAACGACTTGCCTCGTTTCTCCTCAACTGCTCGTCGATAGCCGGCAAGCAAGTCCCTTCGGATTCCCTACACCCAGTCGGGGCTTTGCGCCGGATGCAGCCGCAAAAAACGTAGCGCGATCGCAACTTGGAACGTCATAAGGTGAGGTGCGTTCATGTCGGACGCCGCCCGCCCGGGTCGATCCGGGCCAGCCAGCTTGAGGACTCGCGTTATGTCGAACTTCACCCTTCCGAAACTGCCCTATGCCGATGACGCGCTCGCGCCGGTCGTTTCGGCCAACACCATCTCGTTCCACTACGGCAAGCATCACAAGGCCTATGTCGACAAGCTGAACGAGCTGGTGCCCGGCACGGCCTACGAAGGCCTGTCCCTCGAAGACATCGTGAAGAAGTCGGCCAAGGACGAGAAGGGCAAGGCGATCTTCAACAATGCCGGCCAGATCTGGAACCACACCTTCTACTGGAACAGCATGACGCCGAAGGGCGGCGAGCCGACCGGCAAGATCAAGTCGTTGCTCGACGACAGCTTCGGCGGCCTCGACGCCTTCAAGGCCGCCTTCAAGGCCGCCGCGGTCGGCCAGTTCGGCAGCGGCTGGGCCTGGCTCGTCAAGGGCTCGGACGGCAAGCTCAAGATCGAGACGACCGCCAATGCCGACACCCCGATGGCGCATGGCGGCAAGCCGCTCCTCGTCGCCGACGTGTGGGAGCACGCCTACTACCTCGACTTCCAGAACCGCCGCCCGGATCACATCCAGGCCTGGCTCGACAAGCTCGCGAACTGGTCGTTCGCCGAGAAAAACCTAGACTAGGAGCGCAAAGACATGTTGGGCACCATCCTTCTGATCGTCCTGATCCTCATTCTGATCGGGGCGTTGCCGACCTGGCCGCACAGCAGCGGCTGGGGCTACTATCCCAGCGGCGGCATCGGACTGGTGCTCATCATCGTCGTCATCCTGTTGGTGATGGGACGCATATAGCGGCCTTTCCGACGACAAAGGGGCGCCCTCGGGTGCCCCTTTTTATTTGGCCGGCCGCCAGATCAGCGGCGCGGCCTCGTCAGTAGCGGAAGGTGAGGTTGAACGAGCCGAACTGCGTGATGCGGTCGCGCTCGAAGAACTCCGGTGTACGCAGTATCTGTGTGTAGGAAATCCTCATGCCGCGATAGAGGATCGCCAGACCCGCCTGCAGTTCCCCCACGAAAGGACGATGCGAGACGCGCTGGCTGAATCCGTCGGTATTGCCGTCGAGGAAGATGTTGCGGGCCACCGCCTGTCCGTCGACACCCGCGAACAGGTACCAGCCGAAACTGCCGTCGCCGATAAAGGCGTCCGATCCCGGCAGCGCGGGCCGCGCCCGGGTAGGCCCGAAGTCGTCGCGCAGGTTCTTGCCGATACGCGCCGTGCCGCCGATGCTGCCGTAGGTCGCCACATTGCCGACCGCCAGAGCCGCGCGCGGAATGAAATCGACCTCGAGCTTTGGATTGTCGATGAGCACGGCACGACCCGTCCGCCAGCGACGTTCGAAGGTCAAACCCACGGTCGGCTCGTTATGGAGCTGGTTACCCCAGCCGTAACTTGGCGACACGCCGATCAAGGTGTGAAAGTTGTTCTGCACGAATTCGCCGCCGGCGGCAGGACCGATCACGCCGAGATCGACCTGCAGCGTGTCCAGCCGCGTCGGCTCGTCGAAGCCGGTCTTGGGGTCGTGGCGCTTGTACGTGTATTGCAGCGCGAAGCTCGCATACAGCCACGCCGCGTAAGGCCGGTCGTTGTAGATCGGATAGGACACGTAGGTGTTCTCGGGCGTGTAGATGTTCTGGCCTGCCGAGATGGCGATGCGGCGTATGACTGAATCGGCGGCGGGCTCGCCCAGAAAAGTGGGAATCGTGGTCATAGCGACGATCCCTTGGGGCATCTCGATGATGGCGGGGGAAAGCCAGCCGAGCCTTACCCCACTCGTATAGTCGCGGTCCGACTTGCCGAAGCGGTTGAAGACGTCATTCTCCACCTGGAAAGTGTAGATGTTTCGCTGTTCGTCCTCGGTCGCGGAAGGCCTGGGGGGCGTCTTCGTCTCTTCGGGCCCAGACGACTGGGCCGCCGCGGGGCTGGCGACGGCGACAAAGGCAGCCATCGCCACAGCGATGGTCGTGGCGAGGCGATGATGCATTCCCGCTTGAACGCGGGGCCGTGAGCCCGGTTGCGCCTACCGGACGTTTACCGGCGCCGCGCGATCCCAGAGGTCCGTACGCCACCACACCGCGATCGCCAGCGTGAAGGCGATCCCCAGCACGCTGTAGAAGGTACCGGTGGCTGCGAAGCCGGCCCATTCGACCAGAGGGCCGGACAGGAGCAGGCCAAGCGGGAGGCCGTACACCGCCAGCATGCGGACGCCCATGACGCAGCCACGCAACGCGGGATTGGTGACCCGCAGCAGGATCACCGCCATCGGGATCATGCAGAAACTCTGGAAAAAACCCGAGACGAACAGGACCATCTCGCCCAGCAGCGGCGTGGTGAGCCAAGAGAAAACCAGGTTGAGCGACAGCCAGGTCAACGTGCACGCGATCATGGTGCGGCCGGGCCTTATGTGCGCACCGTACATCGACACCAGGATGGAGCCGGTGAGCGCTCCGCCGGCGAAACAGGCGATCAGCCAACCGAGCCCGGTCTGGTCCATGCCGTAGACGTCCTTCGCGACGTAGGCGAGCAGCGATCCGGTCAGGGGATAAGCCGCAAAGTTCACCAGGAAGGCCAGTAGCATCACCGCCCGCACGACCGGCGTCGACCAGACATAGGCGAAGCCCTGTCGCAGGGCTCCCAGCGCCGTCGGCATCGTCTCGCCCTCGCTCAGGACCCGCAGCCGGCGGATGCCGACGCCGAAGGTCAGCGCAAGGCACAGGGCGTAGACCCCGCAGACGGCGACATAGGCCAGGCCCGAGCCCAGGGCCGCCACGAGGGCCGCGCCGGACAGGGCACCGACGATGCGCGCGGAATCGGCGGTCGTGCGCGACACGCCCATGGCCCGCATCAGGTAGTCGGCAGGCATGGTCTCGCCGACCAGCAGATTGCGCATGGTGATGTCCGAGGGCCTCACCAGCCCCATCACGGTGGCCAGAATGAAGACCGGGACCGGAGTCGCCAGATCGCTCAGGAACAGGGCCATGAGGCATAGGGCCAGGATCAGGTAGGCCAGCCGCATCAGAAGCAGGACGTTGCGATTGCCGATCCGGTCGCCCGCCATGCCGAACAGGGGCGAGATCAGAGTCCCCAGGAACTGCAGGGAGCCGAAAACCGCCAGCGCCAGGACCGAGCCGGTCGAAACCAGCACGAACCAGCCCAGAATCACCCCCTCCATCTCGAATGCCCAGGAGGCCAGGAGGTCCGAGGGCCACTGGAAGCGAAAGCTTCGGATACGGAAAGGCGCCAGTGCGGGCGCGCGCGCGATGAGGCTCACGTCTTGCTTTGTTCCCTCCCCCTGCGCCTTTTAATTTCAGCGCTTCCAAGGGTATTCAACCCTGCTCGTTCAGGAGGCAGACTGCAATAATCTCCGGAACATGGCCCATCCGCACTAATGGCCGGGCTCGGCCCTACAAAACCCCAAATTTGGTGGCTGTATTGCGTCATCCAGCCTGTGAATATCGGTCACGCCCGGTTGCGTTGCGATGCGGCTCAGAGCATTGTTACAGCCAATGCCGTCAAGCGGTGTAAAGGCTCGAGGCCGCGCGCGGGTTTTGCCTTTGGAGAAGTCCGCGATGAGCGGTGCCGTCAAGCGTACGAAGTTCCATCTGATCCTGATCAAGCCGACTCACTACGACGATGACGGCTACCCGATCACCTGGCTTCGCTCGCACATTCCCTCCAATACCCTGGCCGCTCTCTATGGGCTCGGCGAGGATTGCCGCGCCCGCGAAGTGCTGGGACCCGACGTCGACATCGTCATCCACCCGATCGACGAGACCAATACCCGTGTCCGCCCCGACCGGCTTCTGGCCCAGGTCGAGCGCAGCGGCGGCAAGGGCCTGGTTTGCCTCGTCGGCGTCCAGACCAACCAGTTCCCGCACGCCGTCGACCTCGCCCGCAAGTTTCTGAAGCTGGGACGCCTGCCGGTGTCGATCGGTGGCTTCCACGTGTCGGGCTGCCTGTCGATGCTGCCGGTGACGCCGCCCGAGATCCAGGAAGCCATGGACATGGGCATCTCGATCTTCGCCGGCGAGGCCGAGGAAGGCCGCTTCGACCTCGTGCTGCGCGACGCGATGAACGGCACGATGAAGCCGCTCTACAACTACATGGACGATCTGCCGGGCCTCGAAGGCGCCCCCACGCCGCATCTGCCGCCGTCGGCGCTGGCGCGCAACGAGGGCGGCATGTCGAGCTTCGACCTCGGCCGCGGCTGTCCGTTCCAGTGCTCGTTCTGCACCATCATCAACGTGCAGGGCCGCAAGAGCCGCTTCCGCACCGCCGACGATCTCGAAGCGATCATTCGCGAAAACTACAAGCAGGGCATCACGTCGTTCTTCATCACCGACGACAACATGGCCCGGAACAAGCACTGGGAAGATTTCTTCGACCGGCTGATCGAGCTGAAGGAGAACGAGGGCATCCAGCTCTCGCTGATCATCCAGGTCGACACCCAGTGCCATCGCATCCCGAACTTCATCAACAAGGCGCGTTGGGCGGGCGTCTATCGCGTCTTCATCGGCCTCGAAAACGTCAACCCCGACAATCTACTGGCCGCCAAGAAGCGCCAGAACAAGATCACCGAGTACCGCAAGATGCTGCAGGCGTGGCACAACAGCGGTGCCTCGACCTGGGCCGGCTACATCCTGGGCTTCCCGGGCGACACGCGCGAATCGATCCTGCGCGACATGGAGATCATCAAGAAGGAGCTGCCGCTCGATATCCTCGAGCTGTTCATGCTCACGCCGCTGCCCGGCTCGGAGGATCATCAGACCCTTTGGAAACAGGGCGTCTGGATGGACCCCGACCTCAACAAGTACGACGTCCATCACCGCTGCGTGCATCATCCGAAGATGAGCGACGCGGAGTTCGAGCAGGTCTACCGTGAGGCCTGGAAGTCCTACTACACGCCCGAGCACATCGAGACGGTGGCGCGCCGGCACGGTGCGATCCCCGGCCGCAATCCGGCCGAACCCGCGCACTTCATGACCATGTTCAAGATCATGTTCGAGGCCGAGGGTGTGCATCCGCTGGAAGGCGGCGCGGTGCGCATGAAGTACCGGCTCGACCGCCGCCACGGCATGCCGATCGAACCGATCGGCGTGTTCCACTACAAGGTCGCGCGGAACTTCTGGCACAAGCTGAAGATCTACACGCGCCTGACGCTCCAGGGCATCGCCATCGGCCGCAAGGTCAAGAACGACCCGAAGCGCCTCGAATACACCGACCTCGCGCTGCAGCCCGTGGTCGACGAGGATATGGACAAGCTGTCGCTGTTCGCCGAGACGGCGGGTGGCGGCGCGGCCGTCAACAAGCGCCGCGGCGAGGACCTCGCCCGCGCCAAGGTCGCGGCCCAGCAGAACCAGCAGCGCCTCGCCGCCGCGGAATAGCCAAAACCAGTCAGTTCATCGGGAAGCCGTCAGTGGATCACTGGCGGCTTCACCTCGCTGAGGCCATCCGCCTCGGTCGCCGAGATGGTCGTGCGCACCATCGAGCGCTCGCGCGCATAATCCCAGGGGCGGCCGCGATGGAGCATGGCGCGATTGTCCCACATGACGGCGTCGCCCTGGCGCCATTTGTGGCTGTAGACGAACTCCGGCCGCGTCGCCTCGTCGAGCAGCTGCGCCAGGAGCTGCCGGGCGTCGCGATCGTCCATGCCGTCGATCGCATAGGCGTGGCTGGCGACATAGAGCGCGCGGCGGTCGTTGCTCGGATTGCGCCAGTTCATCCGCCAGCGCACCGGCGGCAGCGCCTTGCGCTCCTCGGCATTGGCCAGGTCGGGATGGATCTGGTCGCGGCTGTTGGCATAGGAGTGGGTCGCCACCGCGCCCTTCAGCTTCTCCTGCAGGTCGGCCGGCAACCGCTCCCACGCGAGCCGGGTCGAAGTGTACTCAGTCTCGCCGCCCGCGTCGGGCAGCACGCGCGCGGTCAGCACGGAGGCCAGCGCCGGCGTCTTCTTGAAGGATGAATCGGTGTGCCAGAGTGCATTGGCCTTGGCGACCAGCACCTGCCGGTGATCCGGCGGCACGATCTCGCCCTGGGGACCCACATTGGTCAGGCGCGAGTAGAAGCTGTTCTCGCCCACCGACGCCGCCTTGGTCAGTTCCAGGGGCCCGAAGGCGCGGCTGTAGGCGACCTGAATGTCGTCGGCGATCTGCTGGTCGCGGAACACGAGGAGTGAATGCGTCTCGAAGGCCTTGCGGACTTCCGTGTAGGCCTGCGCATCGATCGCGACGTCCAGCAGGGAGACACCCTTCACCTCGACGCCGAAGCCATCGGCCAGCGGGACCAGTTCCATCGCGTTCCTCCTCGCGGTTTTCCTTGTTCGGGGATTTTATCGCAACGCCACGGGGGGCGGCTATAGTACGTTTCCTGCACCCGAAGCATTGCTGACACCCAGATGGCCGCCCGCCCCTCGCC
>LSKJ01000723.1 GCA_001557035.1 Rhodospirillaceae bacterium CCH5-H10
GCATCCAGGAGAACCTCGCCGACAAGGCCCGCAAGCTCGGCATCCCGGTCTGGCGTTTCGGTTCGGGCGGCGCATAAGCGCCGCCTTTTGGCCAACTTCACGTTCGACAGTGAATCGATCGCGCCATGGTGGTGGTGGAAGGCGCAACCGTTCGACCTTTGTCACGGAGATCCACCATGCTTGCCATCGTTCTCGGCGTTCTCGGCCTCGGCTTCTTCTGCTGGCTCCTGTTCACGCTCGCCATTTATGCGCTTCCCTTCCTTGCCGGACTGACAGCGGGCCTCGCTGCGTTTCACAGCGGGTCAGGTGTCATCCCTGCGATCATCGTCGGAGTTCTTACGGGGGGCGCGACCCTGGCGCTCGGACAGATTGCCTTCGCCACCACCCGTACGCCGCAGATCCGTGCCGTCATTGGTCTGCTCTACGCCGTGCCGGCAACGGTCGCCGGCTATCAGGTGTCGTTTGCGCTGGCCGGCGTCGGCATGTCCGCCGGCGGCTGGCAGATGGCATTCGCCATTGTCGGCGCCGTTCTCGCTGGCGTCACGGCCTTCTCGCGCATGACGCTGTTTTTCCTGCCGCCGGACGGACAGGGCATCGGAGGAGCCCCAACTCACTCGCCTGTTGGATGGTGGCCACACGACCAGAGACGGCGACGCTCTCGGCATTCCTCATCGTCGAGATTGGCGAAAGGTGGGTGATGAATGCTCGTTATGACGCGCGAGCGTGAACGCAGCCCTCGTTAGCGCTTCGATGAGTCTGCGTCTTCGCCACGGCCGACAGAGGCTGTGGCGGGTTCATCGTTTGCGCCAGGTTGGCTGGGGCGATGGCGTCCTTTTTCTACGCTACGGCCGCCTTTTCTTCGCCCGGCATGCCAGCCCTCTTGTGCAGGACCCTTCAGGTTAGCCACGACTTCTCGTGAGGATGCTGTTCGGCGTGCGACCCACGGCCTCTCCTTGGCTTGATCTAGCC
>LSKJ01000724.1 GCA_001557035.1 Rhodospirillaceae bacterium CCH5-H10
CCCGCCACTCGGGCCGCCGCTGCCGGGCGACCTCGGCCGGCCGATCGTGGCAGCCCAAGGCCAGCCCGGCCCCGTACCGCCCGACGCCGAGCACCAGCGCCGAGCCCAGGAGACGGAAGCGGCGCGCGTCAGCCGGCTGTTCGCGCCCGGGAATCGTCAGACGCAGCCCGGTGTCGCACCTATTACGCCGTCTCAGCCATCGATGTCGGCAGCAGCGTCGGCGACCGATGAAGCCTCGATCCAGAATGGACAGGAACGCAAACTCGCCTTCGTGAATGCGCCTGTCGAT
>LSKJ01000725.1 GCA_001557035.1 Rhodospirillaceae bacterium CCH5-H10
CTGAGGAGCCGCGCCTTGCGCGGCGTCTCGAAGGATGGGCAACAAACGCGGTGCTTATGCCCATGCTTCGAGACGGCTGCTCCGCAGCCTCCTCAGCATGAGGTTGGTAGTGGTGTTTCCAGCTTGCTAGGAAAGCCCTAGTTCTTCATCGGCGTCGCCTCGCCCAGCAGCGAGACGTGGGCGGCGACGATGCGCCAGCCGTCGGGGGTGCGCATCCAGGTGTGGCTCTGCCGTCCGGGCTTGGCCGCGCCGTGACGCTGGAACTCGCAGTTAGCGGTGCCGAAGTCGCGACCGTAGGTGACGATCCAGAGCTTCAGCAGGTCGCGGTTCTGCACGAACTGCGGATTGCGGCCCGAGCGGAAGGCCGCGATCTGGTCGTAGCCGTAGAGTTGCTCGCCGACGCCGTAGCGCAGCGTGTGCGGGCTCTTCCAGAAGAGCTCGTCCAGCACCTCGACGTCGTTGCCGTTCAGTGCCGCCTCGTAGCGATTGAACGCGGCCGTCACTTCGGCGACGACCTCGGGAATGTTGATCTCCATGTCGTCTCCTCAGGCGGGCGGCGCGGCGGCGACGCCGAGCTTCTGCAGATGGGCGGCGACGCGCAGCGCCGCCTGTTCGTTGTAGGGCCTGGCGATCAGCTGCACGCCGATCGGGAGGCCGCCCGGCCGCTGCAGCGGCGCCACGGCGACCGGCAGGCCGATGAAGGAGATCGGCTGGGTGAAGACGCCGAGATTGGCGCGCACCGGCAGCTCGACGCCACCGATCGTCATCATCTTCTGGCCAAGCTTCGGCGCGGCGCAGGGCGTGGCCGGCGCCAGGATAACGTCGACCTCCTCGAAAAGCTTCAACACATGCGCGCGATACTGGCGGCGGAAGCGCTGCGCCTTGACGTACCAGGCGCCGGGCAGCAGCGCGCCCGCCATGAAGCGTTCGCGCGTGTCGGGATCGAAATCCTGCGGCCGCGTGCGCAGGCGCGGCAGGTGAAGCTGCGCGCCCTCGATGGCGGTGATGACGTAGGCCGCCGCGCGGGCCGCCGCTGCCTGCGGCAGTACGACGGTCTTCGTCGCATTCAGCGCCTTCGCCACCGTCGCCACCGCCTCGAACGCCTCAGGCTCTCCGCCCTTGGCGAAGTAGTCGCCGGCGATCGCGATGCGCAGCCCTTCGATGCCCTCCACCAGACGCGGAAGAGTCGGATCGGCGGGGCGGTCGGTGCAGACCGGATCGTCCGAGTCCCAGCCCTGCATGGCATCGAAGGACAGCGCGAGATCCTCCGCCGAGCGGGCGATCGGCCCGAGATGGTCGAAGGAATCGACGAATGGGAACGATCCCGCGCGGCTCAGCCGTCCATAAGTCGGCTTCAGGCCGAACAGGCCGCAGAGCGACGAAGGCACGCGGATAGAGCCGTTGGTGTCAGAGCCCAGCGCCAGCGGCACCTCGCCCGCTGCAACCGCTGTACCGGAACCACCCGACGAACCGCCCGACATGCGCGTCGGATCGTGCGGGTTGCGCGACGGACCGTAATGGGCGTTCTCGCCGGTGAAGTCGTAGGCGTATTCGCCCATGTTGAGCCCGCCGACCAGGATCGCGCCAGCCGCTTCGAGCTTGCGCACCAGCGATCCGTCGCGCTCGGCCTTCGGCCCATCGATGTTGATCTTCGAGCCCGCGCGCGTCGGCAGGCCAGCAATGTCGAACAGGTTCTTCACCGCGAAGGGCACGCCCAGCAGCGGTCCGCGATGGAGACCGGCATCGATCTCGGCAGCGCGCTTTCGGGCGCGGTCGGCGACCACGTCGGTGAAGGCGTTGACGGTCGGCTCAGCCGCCTCGATGCGCTTCAGGGCGGCGTCGATCACGGCGGCGGCCTTGACCTTGCCACTCATCACGGCGCCCGCAATCTCCGTCGCGGTCGCCGCCTTCGACAGGGGATCGCTCATGGCCGGAACACCGGGGCGGACATCAGGTCGTCCTCGAGCTCCAGCTCGAGCAACGGCTGCGCAATGGCGATCGAACGCTCGACGTTCAGGATCACGTTCGGGAGGTATTCCGGCGCGATCGTGAGGCAAGCGGTCTTCGCGCCCTCCTCGACCATGCGCGCCACGTCACGCTTCTCTTCGGCCATGGGAGCCTTTCTTTCCTTCGAAATCGCAGGCAGCGGGTCGCCCGTCAGACGACGTGGAGATCGCGGCGCATGAGCCGGTAGCTCACGCCCAGATCATGCTTGAGTTGCCGAAGAAGCTGCAAGATCGCCGACCCGGCCTTCGTCTCCCCGGATGTGCGACGCTTCATGTCCTGCCCCCACTTTGCTTTAGCCGCTTAGGCCGAAAGGCAAGGACCGTGCCAATCGCTGCGCGAATCTGGCGGCTGCAATCGCCGCGGCGCTTGTCTAAAACCCTTGCATGACAACCTCTCTCGACCTCGGTGTTCACGCGTTGCTCGGCGCCTATCGCACCGGCGCGCTCGGCGTGCGGCAGACCATCGAGGAGGTGCTGAAGCGCATCGCCCAGGCGGGCGACGACAAGGTCTGGATCTCGCGCGCTTCCGACGCCGATCTGCTGGCGCAGGCCGACGCGCTCGATGCGCGCCGCGCCGAGATTGGCAAGCTGCCGCTCTACGGCGTGCCTTTCGCGGCCAAGGACAATCTCGACGTCGCCGGCATGGTGACGACCGCCGCCTGCCCCGGCTTCGCCTATGAGGCCAAGACCTCCGCCGAAGTCGTGCAGCGCCTGGTCGACGCCGGCGCGATCGTGATCGGCAAGACCAATCTCGACCAGTTCGCCACCGGCCTCGTCGGCGTGCGCTCGCCCTACGGCGTGCCGCGCAATCCGTTCGATGCGTCTTACGTTCCCGGCGGTTCGAGTTCGGGTTCGGCGGTCGCCGTCTCCTCCGGCCTCGTGAGTTTCTCGCTGGGCACCGACACGGCCGGCTCGGGCCGCGTGCCGGCAGGCTTCAACAACATCGTCGGCCTCAAGCCGACGCCGGGACTGCTCAGCAACGAGGGCATGGTGCCGGCCTGCCGCTCGCTCGACTGCACCTCGGTGTTCGCGCTGTCCTGCGCAGATGCCGATGCGGTCCTCGCCGTCGCCGCCGAGCCGCACGCAACGCCGGCCATCGGCAAGACCTTCCGCTTCGGCATCCTCGGCACGAAGGACGCCGAGTTCTTCGGCGATGCCGCCTATGCGACGCTGTATGCGCAGTCGATCGAGCGGCTGAAGGCGCTGGGGGGCACGCCGGTCGAGATCGACTACGCGCCGTTCCGCGACGCCGCACAGCTTCTCTACAGCGGCCCGTGGGTCGCGGAACGCACCGCGGCGGTCGGCGCCTTCATGGAGAAGGCCGACGAGAAGTCCGGCGTGTGGCCGACGACGCAGCAGATCGTCCTGGGCGGCCGCAAGTACAGCGCCGTCGATGCCTTCGAGGGTCAGTACAGGCTGGCCGACCTCAAGGCGCGCGCCTTCGCCGAAATGAAGGGGCTCGATTTCCTCGCCGTGCCGACGGCCGGCACCGTCTACAGGCTCAGCGATCTCGAGCGCGAGCCGGTGCTCTACAACTCGCATCTCGGCCACTACACCAACTTCGTGAATTTCTTCGGGCTGTCGGCGCTCGCCGTACCGGCCGGGTTCAGGCCCGACGGCATGCCCTTCGGCATCACGCTGATCTCCAACGCCAATGCCGAGCGCGCGCTGCTGGCCTTCGGCGCACGCTGGCAACGCGCGGTGCCGTTGCCGCTGGGCAAGACGACGAGCCGGTTGCCGCCGCCCGAGACCGATCCCATCGTTGTGGAGGATCGCGTACCGGTCGCGGTGGTCGGGGCGCATATGAGCGGCCTCCCCTTGAATGGCCAGCTTCTCGAACTGGGCGGCCGGCTGGAGAAGGCGACCAGGACCGCAGCCGCCTATCGCTTCTATGCCTTGCCGGGCGGTCCGCCGCATCGGCCGGGGCTGGTGCGCGTCGCCGAGGGCGGCGGCGAGATCGAACTCGAAGTGTGGAGCCTGCCCGCCGACAAGATCGGCGCCCTGCTGCGCCAGATCCCCGCGCCGCTGGGGCTGGGCAGTGTCAGCCTCGCTGACGGCACGTCGGTGCCGGGCTTCCTGTGCGAAGCCCACGCGACCGCGGCCGCGAAGGACATCACCTCGCTGGGCGGCTGGCGGGCCTACGTCAAGACACTCGGCTGATCCGCGGCCCTTCAACTGCGGCGTACCGGTCTGCTAGGGTCCGCTCCTTCGAGGAGAGGAAACGAAACCCATGAGTGGAAAAATCGCCGTCGTCACCGGCGCGGGCAGCGGCATCGGCCGCGCCTCGGCGTTGGCCCTGCTGAACAACGGCTACAAGGTCGCACTTGCCGGCCGCCGCAAGGACGCGCTGGACGAGACGGCGTCGATGGCGGGCAACAACGCGCCCAACGCACTCGCCGTACAGACCGACGTCACCAAGCGCGACGACATTGTGGCGCTGTTCGCGAAGGTGAAGGCCACCTGGGGCCGCCTCGACCTGGTGTTCAACAATGCCGGCGGCGGCGCCCCGCCCGTGCCGCTCGAAGACCTGCCTTACGAGACCTGGTTGAGTGTCGTCGCCGCGAACCTCACCGGTCCGTTCCTGTGCACGCAGGAGGCCATCAAGATCATGAAGGACCAGAAGCCGCGCGGCGGGCGCATCATCAACAACGGCTCGATTTCGGCGCACGCGCCGCGGCCCTTCTCGGTCGCCTACACCTCGACCAAGCACGCCATCACGGGCCTCACCAAGTCGACATCGCTCGACGGCCGCGCCTACGACATCGCCTGCGGCCAGATCGACATCGGCAACGCCGTCTCGCCGATGACCGACCGCATGACCAAGGGCGTGCTGCAGCCCAACGGCACGACCGTCGCCGAGCCGCGCATGGACGTTTCGGCGGTGGCCAACGCCATCCTCTACATGGACAGCCTGCCGCTCGATGCGAACGTGCAGTTCATGACCGTGATGGCCACCAAGATGCCGTTTGTGGGCAGGGGTTAGGTCGCGAAAACGTCTCAAGGGAGCGCGCCACTCCAGTGGCGCTCATGCCCTTGAGCGCAACTGGAGTTGCGCGCTCCAATGAAAGAGCGACGAGGGCTAGTAGCCCTCGTCCTGGAGGTTGAGCAGCGGGAACGCGCTGTGCACGCCGGTCAGGTTGGTCGGCATGCTCTTCGCGATGTAGCTCTTGTCGAGCTGCGAGAGTGACGTGACGCCGAGCAGGCCCATCGCCTCCTTCATCTCTTCCTCGAGCAACTCGATCACACGCTCGATGCCGGCCGCACCGGCCGCGGCGAGGCCGTAGCAATAGAGACGGCCGAGGCCGACCCAGTCGGCGCCCATGCAGATCGCCTTCACGATGTCGCTGCCGCGGCTGAAGCTGCCGTCGACCGCCACCTTGGCACGACCCGCCACCGCCTCGACGATCTCCGGCAGCGCCTCGGCGGAGCCGCGCCCATGGTCGAGCTGGCGGCCGCCATGGTTGGAGCAATAGACGGCCCAGACACCCTGCTGGCAGGCCAGGTCGGCGTCCTCGCCGGTGCCGATGCCCTTCAGCATGAACTTCACGTCGGGGAACTTCTCGCGGACGGCGATGAAGTTCTTCCACGAGAAGGCCGCCTGATGGTCTTGCCCGACGGCCGAGGTGCGCCACGACTTCACGAAGCGCTTGGCGATGTCGCGTTCCCGGCGGCTGTAGACCTGGGTATCGACGGTGATGCAGAAGGCGTCGTAGCCCGCATCCATCGCCTGCTTCACCCGGTCCGCGACCCAGGCATCGTCGCCGCGCACATAGAGTTGATAAATCTTGGGGCCACCGCCGCCTTTCACGATGTCTTCGAGCTTGAGCGTCGTCACCGAGCTGATCAGCATCGCCACGTTACCCGCGCCGGCGCCCTGGGCGACCGTGATGCCGCCGCCGGGCTCGAAGGATTCAAGCGATCCGACCGGCGCCAGCATCACCGGCAGGCGGATCTTCCGGCCGAGGATTTCGGAGGACGGATCGATCGACGAGACGTCGCGCAGCACGCGCGGCCTGAAGGCAATCGTGTCGAGCGCCAGTCTGTTGCGGCGCAGCGTGGTTTCGGTTTCGGTACCGCCGATCAAATAATCCCAGATGTTGGGATTGAGCCGGATTTTCGCCGCTTTTACGATTTCGTGTAGCGTCACGAAGTCGTTTTCCAGACCGCTCGCCATTGTTCCCTCGACTCTCGCAGTGGTGCCGGATTTCTTGCGCGTCCTTCGACGCCGCGTCAACGTGGCGTCACGGGCGGCCGGCATTGACGGTGGCGGCTTCGGACGATTTGATCGCCGCCCGGGCATCCGCTCGGCGGAACATGCAGGACGGCCCGCAAGACTATGGGCAAGCGGCAAGGACTCAAGATGAAGAGACGCGTACTGACCACGGCCCTGGTCCTCGGATTGTTCGGAGGGCCGGCCCTTGCCGCCGATCC
>LSKJ01000726.1 GCA_001557035.1 Rhodospirillaceae bacterium CCH5-H10
ACTCCAGTGGCGCTCATGATCATGATTGCGCCACTGGAGTGGCGCGCTCCAATGACGAACTATTCTGGCAACCGCTGACGTAGTGCGTAGAGCACTTCCAACGCCTCGCGCGGCGAGAGTTCGTCGGGGTTGATCTCGGCCAGGGCCTTCTCGACTTCCGATTCCTTCGTCTTGGCCGTGCCGCTGGCGGGACGAGCGGGCGCGGCGGCGAAGAGGGGGAGGTCTTCGGCGAGGCGCGTCACGGCGCCGGACTGTTCGCCCTTTTCAAGCACGGCCAGCACTTCCTCGGCGCGCGACACGACGGCAGCGGGGAGGCCCGCGAGTTGCGCCACATGGATGCCGTAGGAGCGGTCGGCAGCGCCCGGCGCGACCTCGTGCAGGAACACGACCTCGTTCTGCCATTCCTTGACGCGCATCGTGTAGGGCGCGAGCGCGCTCAGCCGCTCCTTCAGCGCGCCCAGCTCGTGATAGTGCGTGGCGAACAGCGCGCGGCATCTGTTGACGTCGTGCAGGTGTTCCAATGTCGCCCAGGCGATCGACAGGCCGTCGAAGGTCGCCGTGCCGCGGCCGATCTCGTCGAGGATGACGAGGCTTCTGGCCGTCGCCTGATTGAGGATTGCGGCGGTCTCGACCATCTCGACCATGAAGGTCGAGCGGCCGCGCGCCAGGTCGTCGGCGGCGCCGACGCGGCTGAACAGGCGGTCGACGATGCCGATGGTGGCGGCCCTGGCCGGCACGAAGGCGCCGGCCTGCGCCATCACCGCGATCAGCGCGTTCTGGCGCAGGAAGGTCGATTTACCGGCCATGTTCGGGCCGGTCAGGAGCCACAGGCGGCGGTCGGAGCCCAGCGCGCAATCGTTGGGCACGAAGCCGGCACCGCTCTGGCGGGCCAGCGCCGCCTCGACGACGGGATGGCGGCCGCCCTCGATCGAAAAGGAAGGATCGTCGGTAAGCTGCGGGCGCACATGGTTGCTGCTGGCCGCCAGTTCGGCCAGCGCCGAGGCGACGTCGAGTGCGGCCAGCGAGCGGCCCGCCGCAGCGATGGCCGGCGAGACCGCCGTCACCGCGGCAACCAGCTCCTCGAACACGGCGAGTTCGAGCGCCAGCGCCTGGTCGGCGGCGCGGCCGATGCGGGTTTCGAGATCGGCCAGCTCGGCGGTGCTGAAGCGCGTGGCGTTCGACATCGACTGCCGCCGCGTGAAGCCCAGCGCCGCCAGGTCGAGCTTGTCGGCGTGCACCGCCGTCACCTCGATATGGTAGCCGATCATGTTGTTGTGCCGGATCTTCAGCGACGGCACGCCCGAGGCAGCCCGGTACTTGGCTTCGAGGCCGGCCACCGTCTTGCGACTGTCGTCGCGCAGGGTGCGCTGCTCGTCGAGCTCGGGCCGGTAGCCCTGGCGCACGAAACCGCCGTCGCGCACCAGCAGCGGCGGCTCGTCGGCCAGCGCCTCGGCCAGCGCCGCCACGGTGTCGCGATGGCCGGTGCAGCACAGGACGATGTCGGCCAGCGGCGCCGGCGGCGGCAACAAGGCTTCCGGCTCGGCGCGCAGCGAATCCGCCAGCGTCTCGCCCGACTCCAGCCCGTCGCGCAGGGCGGCGAGGTCGCGCGGACCGCCGCGGCCGACCGACAGGCGTTGCAGCGCGCGCTCGATGTCGGGCGTGCGCCGCAGCGCCTCGCGCACCCGCTCGCGCACGGCGGGACGTTCGACGAAGAGCTGCACAAGGTCGAGCCGGCGCTCGATCTCGGCACGCTCGGTCAGGGGGGCGGCGATACGCTCGGCCAGCAGGCGGGCGCCGGGGCCGGTCAGGGTGCGGTCGATGGTGGCGAGCAGGCTGCCGTCGCGGCGGCCGTCGAGGCTCTTCACCAGCTCGAGGTTACGCCGCGTCGCGGGGTCGATCTCCATCGTGCCGTCGGCCCGCTCGCGGCGCGGCGGCACCAGGGCTGGACGCTTGCCGGCCTGGGTCAGCTCGACATAGTCGAGCAGCGCACCGCAGGCCGCGATCTCGGCGCGGGAGAAAGCGCCGAAACTGTCAAGAACCGCCACGTTGAAGGCGGCCTGCAGGCGCTTGCGGGCATTGTCGCTGTCGAACCGCGCCGAGGGCAGCGGCGTCAGGACGGCGTTCCACTCTTCCAGCACGGTCTTCAGCGGCTCGCGCGCCAGCAGCCGATCGGGCACCAGCAGCTCGCCGGGCGCCAGCCGGGCCAATGCGGCCGCGACCTGGCCGGGCAACAGCGGCTGGGTGGCGAAATCCGCCGTCGAGAGGTCGAGCCAGGCCAGCGCCAGTTCACCCTGCGCCTCGGAGAGCGCGGCGAGATAATTGTGGCTGCGCGCATCGAGCAGAGAGTCTTCGGTCAGGGTGCCCGGCGTGATGACGCGCACCACGGCGCGCTCGACCACGGATTTGGCGCCGCGCTTCTTGGCCTCGGCGGGATCCTCGACCTGCTCGCAGACCGCGACCTTGAAACTCTGGCGGATCAGGCGCGACAGGTAGGCCTCGTGGCTGTGCACCGGCACGCCGCACATCTTGATGTCTTCGCCGAGATGCTGGCCGCGCTTGGTCAGCGCAATGTCGAGCGCCGCCGAGGCCTTCACCGCGTCGTCGAAGAACAGCTCGTAGAAGTCGCCCATCCGGTAGAAGACCAGATGGTCCGGATGCGCGGCCTTGATCGCCAGGTACTGGCGCATCATCGGCGTGGCGTCGGCGGGAATGGCGGAACTGTCCGGCACTGAAGCTCCTCGGGAGGCGTTCGGTCTAGCACACGCCGCAGAGCGGTCCATGTGGACGAGAGGTGGACGATATTTGGGCATGGAAGTTGCGCTGCAGCGCGGGATGGCTGGCTGGCACCTTGCGCCGATTATCGCCAATATGCGTCCTCAACCGGGAGAGAAATTCAAATGGCGGGCAAAAGCTCGGAAGAAATGGTCAGCAACCAGATGGGCGATCTCGACGGCGATTCGCTGATCATGCACCGGACGGGTCGGCCCGGAAAAATCGAGATCATTGCCAGCAAGCCGCTGGTCACCCAACGCGACCTTGCCCTGGCCTATTCGCCTGGCGTCGCAGCCCCCTGCCTCGCGATCGAGAAGGATCCCTCGACCGCCTACGACTACACGGTCAAGGGCAACCTGGTGGCCGTGATCTCCAACGGCACGGCGGTGCTGGGCCTCGGCGACATCGGGGCGCTGGCCGGCAAGCCGGTGATGGAGGGCAAGGCGGTCCTCTTCAAGCGCTTCGCCGACGTCGACTGCATCGACCTGGAAGTCGACACCAAGGACGTCGACCAGTTCGTGAACTGCGTGCGCTATCTCGGTCCGACCTTCGGCGGCATCAACCTCGAGGACATCAAGGCGCCCGAGTGCTTCATCATCGAGCAGCGCCTGCGCGAGCTGATGGACATCCCGATCTTCCATGACGACCAGCATGGCACGGCGATCGTCTCCGCCGCCGGTCTCATCAATGCGCTGCATCTCACCGGCCGCAACATCAAGGACATCAAGATGGTGGTGAACGGTGCGGGCGCCGCATCGATCGCCTGCATCGAACTCGTCAAGGCGATGGGCATGCCGCACGAGAACGCGATCCTCTGCGACACCAAGGGCGTGATCTACCAGGGCCGCACCGAGGGCATGAACCAGTGGAAGAGCGCCCACGCCGTCCGCACCAAGGCGCGCACGCTGGAAGAGGCAATGAAGGGCGCCGACGTGTTCTTCGGCCTCTCGGTCAAGGGCGCGGTCACCCAGGACATGGTGAAGTCGATGGCGGCCAAGCCGATCATCTTCGCGATGGCCAATCCCGATCCCGAGATCACGCCGGAAGACGTGAAGGCCGCGCGCGGCGACGCGATCGTGGCGACCGGCCGGTCGGACTACGCCAACCAGATCAACAACGTGCTGGGCTTCCCCTACATCTTCCGCGGCGCGCTCGACGTGCGCGCCACGACGATCAACGAGGCGATGAAGGTCGCCGCCGCCGAGGCGCTGGCCAAGCTCGCCCGCGAGGACGTGCCCGACGAGGTCGACCGGGCCTATTCCGGCCGCCGTCTGCGCTATGGCCCGGAGTACGTCGTGCCGGTGCCGTTCGATCCGCGCCTGATCGTCGAGGTCTCCGCCGCCGTGGCGAAGGCCGCGATGGATTCGGGCGTCGCCAAGAAGCAGATCGCCGACATGGCGGAATACAAGCGCAGCCTCAGCGGCCGCCTCGATCCGACCAGCCACTTCCTGCAGAGCCTGTTCGAGCAGGTGAAGGCCAATCCGCAGCGCATCGTCTTCGCCGAGGGTGAGGAGGAGCGCACGATCCGCGCCGCCGTGATGTTCCGCGACAACGGCTACGGCACGCCGATCCTGATCGGCCGCGAGGAGCAGGTGCGCGAGACCATGAAGTCGCTCGGCATCAACGACACGTCGGGCATGGAAATCCACAATGCGCGCCTGTCGACCAAGAACGCGCCCTACACCGAACTGGTCTATCGTCGCCTGCAGCGCGACGGCTACCTGCATCGCGACGTGCAGCGCATGGTGAACCAGGGCCGCAACGTGTTCGGTGCCTGCATGGTGGCGGCGGGCGATGCCGACGGCATGGTGACCGGCATCACGCGGCGCTTCCCCGAGTGCTACGCCGACGTGAAACGCGTGATCAACATCGATTCGAACAAGGTGCCGATGGGCTATTCCATCGTCGTCTCGCGCCAGGGCACGGTGTTCCTGGCCGACACCTCGATCAACGAGACGCCGACGCCGGAGCAGCTCGCGACCATCGCCAAGCAGATGGTGAAGAACGCCCGCATGATGGGCCACGAGCCGAGGGTCGCGTTCCTCTCCTTCTCGAATTTCGGCAGCCGCGAGATCGAGCGCATCGACCGGATCCGCAAAGCGATCCGCCTGCTCGACGCCGAGGAGGTGGATTTCGAGTATGACGGCGAGATGCAGGCCGACATGGCGCTCGACTACGAGCTGCTGAAGTCGACCTATCCGTTCACGCGTCTCACCGGTCCGGCCAACATCCTGGTCATGCCGGGACTCCACTCGGCTCACATCTCTTCGCGGCTCATGCAGTCGCTGGGCGGCGTGACGGTGATCGGCCCGGTGATCGACGGCCTCTCCAAGCCCGTGCAGATCGTGCAGATGGGCGCCACCGTCAGCGACCTCGTGAACCACGCGGCTCTGGCCGCGTACGGAGCGCTGATCTCGCGGCGGTAGCAACATCATCGCAAGACTCCGTCGTCTCGACCGAAGCGCGGCAGGCGCGTAGCGGAGAGACGACGGGTGTTTGGCTTTATGGAAAAGCTGAAGTGACTCTCGAAACCTGGTGGCTCTATCTCGGCGCGGTCGTGTTGATCGCCTGCACGCCGGGGCCGAACGTGCTCTACGTCACGACCCGGAGCATCCGTTACGGTCTCGGCGCCGCGTTCGTCGGCGTCGCCGGCTGCCTCACCGCGCTCGTCCTGATGCTGACGGGGTCGGTCGCGGGCCTCAGCGCGTTGCTGCTGGCGCTGCCCGGCGCCTTCGACCTGCTCAAGATCCTGGGCGCCGCGTACCTCGTCTATCTCGGCATACAGACGTGGCGCGAGCCGGTCGCGAACGAAGCGCCGCCGCCGTCGACCGGTGCGTCGGCGGTCGCCTTGTTCCGTGGCGGTTTCCTGGTCGGCATCAGCAACCCGAAGCTGCTGATCTTCGCCGCCGCGTTCTTTCCGCAGTTCATCGACCCGGCGCGCGCCTGGGGACCGCAGTTCGCGCTGATGGTCGCGACCTTCGTGGGCGTCGAGCTGTTCTTCTATTCGATCTATGCGCTGACGGGCCGAAAGCTCGCGGACCGGCTGATGCACGGCATCTGGCGCCGCTGGCTCAATCGGGCGAGCGGCGTCGTCTTCATGGGCTTCGGCGTGGCCCTGCTGCGCTTCAAGCCCTGAGGGTCAGGCGACCTTCATCACCGTGAGCCGGTGCTTGCGGCCGTCGCGCGCCGTCCAGGAAATCGACTGGCCGACGGCGAGGCCGATCAGGGCCGCGCCGACCGGGGTCATCACCGAAAGCTTGTGGGCGTCGCTGTCCTCGTCGACGGGATAGACGAGCGTCTCGGTGAGTTCGTGCTGCTCGCCATCGGTGCCGGCGTCGGAGCGGAAGGTCACGGTCGAGCCCATACGCACGACGTCCGCCGGGACGCTGTCTTCGCTGACGACCTTGGCGCGCTCCATCTCGGACAGCAGTTCCTCGGCGACCTCGGGCAGACGCTCCAGGGAAGCGGTGGCGAGGTCTGTCAGGCGATCGCAGTCGGCGTCGCTCACGACGATGTTGGGGACGGAACGATTACGTGCAACGGCGGGCATCGCGGATGCTCCTGCATGGCTGAAGACAAATTGGATTTAATCGGTGACCGCAGACAAAGGCGGTCGAGTGCCCCGATGCCGGGACACAAAGGCCGGCTCGGGGACTACGCTTCCGCGATCGGATGGTTCCGTCGCGGCACGAGAGAGAGGACGCCCGAGAAGTTCATCACCAACAGGTAAGCACCCCCGGCCGGGCTTTCAAGCCGCTTTGCGCGCCCGCTGGGCGAGATAGACCTGCAGGTGCGCATAGGCCATGCGCAGGTTCGGCGTGGCGATACCGGCCTTCTTCGCACGGGCGATCATGTCGCCCACGATGTGGTCGGCCTCGACCATGTTGCCCTTCTCGAGGTCGTGCAGCATCGAGGCGGTGAACTTCGAGCCCTTCACGGTGAGGAACGAGCGGATCGTCTTGAGGCCCTTCTCGCCGGGATCGTGACCAGCCGCAGCGCCGACCTGGCGGCCTTCCTCGACCGTCTCCAGCACGATCGCCAGGCCCTCGTCGGCTTCGAGCACGTCGCCGGACGAACCGCGCATCAGGCAGCACGTCGCCGCCAGGGTGCACAGCATGATCCACTTGTCCCAGAGATCCTGGACGATGTTGGCGTTCAGCCCGCCGTCGATGCCCGACTTCTTGATCGCGGCATCGAGCTCGGCCAGCGCCGGACGCCCGGGCTTTCCGTCGCGCTCGCCGAACGAGATCACGGCGAAGGGACTGGTGTGCAGGATGTGGCCCTGCGCGTTCATGGCGACGCCGACGCGCGCCAGGCCGCCCACCACCTTCTCCGCACCGAAGCGGGCGTCCAGCGCCTCGAGATGGCGCATGCCGTTCAGCAGCGGCACGACGGTGGTGTCGGGACCGACCGCCGGAGCAATCGCGTCCATCGCCGAGTCGAGGTCGTAGGCCTTGCAGGTCAGCAGCACGAGGTCGTAGGGGCCGCCCTCGCTGCCACTGGTGACCGTCTTCACTTTCTGGGTGACGTCTCCCTTGGTGCTCCTGATCACCAGCCCGTCGCGCTGCAGCGCCTCGTTGCGCTTCTCCCGCACGAGGAAGGTCACGTCGGCGCCGCTCTGGTGCAGGCGTCCGCCGACATAGCCGCCGATCGCGCCGGCGCCGAGGATCAGAATCTTCATGCTGGCTTCTACCTTCTGGCTCTACTTCAGTCCGCCGCGCGCCCGGCGCGCTTCATAGGTCTGCAGATGGGCATAGGCGTAGCGCAGGTTGGGCGCGGCGATGCCGTGTTTGCGCGCGCGGGCCAGCATGTCGCCGACGATCTGCTTGCCCTCGGCCGCGCCGCCCTTCTCCATGTCGCCCAGGATCGAGGCCACGGCCTTCGAGCCCTTGGCCGTCAGCATGCCCTTCAGGCTGGCCACGACCTTGTCGCTCGGCGGCTGGCCCTCGGCCATGGCGACCTTGCGGCTCTCCTCCAGCGTCTCGGCGACGATCGCCGCGCCGTCCTCGCTCTCCATGATGTCGCCGATCGTGCCGCGCATCGAGGCGCACATGCCGGCGATGGTCGACAGCATGATCCACTTGTCCCAGAGGTCCTGGTTGATGTTGTCGTTCAGCCCGCCGTCGATGCCGGCCTTCTTGCAGGCCGCATCGAGCTCGACCAGCGCCTTGCGGGCGGGCTTGCCATCGCGCTCGCCGAACGACACGCCCGAGGCGCCGCTGTGCAGGATCTCGCCGTTGGGTCCCAGCATGCCCGAGATGCGGGCGAGGCCGCCCGCCACGTGTTCGGTGCCGAACTTGCCGTCGAGCGTGGCGAAATGGGCGTGGCCGTTCAGCATCGGCACGATGACCGTACTGGCGCCGACCGCCGGTGCGATCGAGTCCATCGCCGAGTCGAGATCGTAGGCCTTGCAGGCCAGCACGATGACATCGTAGGGGCCGCCTTCGCCGCCCTTGGTGACGACCTTGACCGGCACGACGGCGTCGCCCTTCGGGCTCTTCACGACGAGGCCTTCCTTGCGCACCTTCTCGGCGCGCTTCTCGCGCAACAGGAAGGTGACGTCGACGCCGGCCTGGGTGAGGCGCGCGCCCCAATAGCCGCCGACCGCACCGGCGCCGAGAATCAGGATCTTCACTTCTTGATGTTCCTTTCGGTCAGCCAGTCGTCGAGCCACGTGGCGAGGTCGTCGGTCTGGTGATGGATGTGGCTGAGATCGGCGTCGGCCGCGCGCTTCACGCTCTCGTCGGTGCGAATCCATATGGTGCGCATGCCGATGTCGGCGGCGGGCTTCAGGTTGACGGAGATGTCGTCGGCGAAGGCGGCGCGGGTCGGATCGATGCCGTGCTTCTTCACCAGCGAATCGTAGATCTGCGGATGCGGCTTGGGCCAGTATTCGCCCGCGGCGATGTCGAAGATCGCCTCGAAGTGATGCGACACGCCCAGCCGCTCCATCACGCGCTCGGCATGCGGCACGTCGCCGGCGGTGAAGATGATCTTGCGGCCGGGCAGCGCGCGCAGCGACGCTTCGAGCGCGGGGTTGGGCTCGACCGGCGAGTAGTCGATGTCGTGGACATAGTCGAGATAGTGCGTGGGATCGACGCCGTGTAGGCTCATCATCCCGCGCATCGACGTTCCGTGGTCGCGCCAGTACTGCTTCTGCACGACCCGCGCCTCTTCCGGCGTTACCTTCAGCCAGTCGGCGATGTAGCGCCCGATGCGCACGTCGATCTGCGAGAACAGGTTGCAGCGCGCCGGGTAGAGCGTGTTGTCGAGGTCGAACAGCCAGACGTCCGGATCGTGCGCCGGGAGATCGTATTTGCGTGCCATTGGACGCTTGGATTACCGGCCAGCCGTGCGCTTGTCGAGCCGACGGATTATAAGGGAAGGCAATGGATATCCTGACCCTCGCCCTCCTCGCCGCCGTCGTCGTGCTGGTGGTCCTCGTCGCCGTGATCGCGATGCGCCAGGGCGGCGGCAACCGCGAGGCCGAGCAGCGCATGCAGCAGCAGCTCGCCCTGGCCATGACCCAACAGGCCGAGACCGTGCAGCGGGTCGAGAAGTCACTGCGCGAACAGGAGCAGGCGCTGGCCAAGGTCGTGGCCGAGCGGCTCGACCGGACGGAGCAGGCGACGGGCAAGATCGTGACCGACCTCCGCGAGCGGCTGGTCCGCATCGACGAGGCGCAGAAGAAGATCGGCGAGCTCTCCACGCAGGTCGTGAGTCTGCAGGAAGTCCTGTCCAACAAGCAGGCGCGCGGCGCCTTTGGCGAGGTCCAGCTCAACGACCTGGTGCAGAGCGCCCTGCCGCCCTCAGCCTACGATTTCCAGGCGACGCTCTCGACCGGCGTGCGCGCCGACTGCCTGCTGAGACTGCCCAACCCGCCGGGCCCGATCGCCATCGACGCCAAGTTCCCGCTGGAGAGCTACAGCCTGCTGCGCGCGGCACCGGCCGGCGACGGTGCGGCGCTGCTGGCGGCGCAGCGCGGCTTCCAGCAGGCGATCCGCAAGCACATCGCCGACATCCGCAGCAAATACATCGTGCCCGGCGAGACCGCCGAATCGGCGCTGATGTTCCTGCCCTCGGAAGCCGTCTATGGCGAGCTGCACGCCAATTTCACAGGACTGGTCGAGGAATCCTACAAAGCACGTGTGTGGATCGTGTCGCCCACGACCATGATGGCGACGCTGAACACCGTGCGCGCCGTGCTGAAGGACGTGCGGATGCGCGAACAGGCCGGCGAGATCCAGAAAATGGTCGGCCTGATCCTGGGGGACGTGAAGCGGCTCGACGACCGGGTCGACAATCTCAAGAAGCACTTCGCGCAGACCGAAAAGGACCTGCGCGAGATCGACACCTCCACGACCGCCATCACCCGCCGCGGCGAACGCATCCTCGCCGTGGACCTCGGCGACGAGCCGGCGGCGCTGCCGCCGAAGCTTTAGCTGCTAAAGCGCAAAGGTCCCTCGGCTACGCTCGGGATGACAAACCAGGTGTCATCCCGAACAAAGTAAGGGATCCTTCTCTTCTTCCTCAGCCCCAAGGGCCGCGACGCGGCGCCTGCGGCGCCGCTGCCCACGGGCCGCCCGCCCGCGGCGGCGCGGCCGACCGGGACTGGGCGCGGGTCTGGCTGGCCATCGCCTGCAGGCGCGCGATGCGCTCCTCCATCGGCGGATGGGTCGAGAACAGGCTCGACATGCCGCCGCCGGACGCCGCCAGCGGGTTGGCGATGTACATGTGCGCCGTCGCCGGATTGCGCTCGGCTGCTTCGTTGTGGAGCTGCTGGGTGCCGGCATGCAGCTTGGCCAGCGCCGAGGCGAGCCACTGCGGCTGGCCGCAGATTTCCGCGCCCATCCGGTCGGCCTCGTATTCGCGGCCGCGGCTGATCGCCATCTGCACCAGCATGGCGGCCATCGGCGCCAGGATCATCGCGGCGATGGCGACGATCGGATTGACCAGCGGCCGGCCCTCGGAATCGCGGCCACCGCCCATCAGGCCGCCGAAACTCGCCAGCATGCCGATGGCGCCGGACAGGGTCGCGGCCACGGTCATGATCAGCGTGTCGCGGTGGCGGACGTGCGCCAGCTCGTGCGCCATCACGCCCGCGACTTCCTCGCGGCTCAGGTTGCGCAGCAGGCCGGTGGTCGCGGCCACGGCAGCATGCTCGGGGTCGCGGCCGGTCGCGAAGGCGTTCGGCTGGTCCTCGGCGATCAGGTAGACGCGCGGCATCGGCAGGCCGGCGCGCTGCGTCAGCTCGTGGACGATGTTGAACAGCTCGGGCGCGTTTTCCGGCCCGACCTCCTGCGCGTTGGCCATGCGCAGGACCATCTGATCGCTGTTCCAGTAGGCAAACAGGTTCATGCCCAGCGCCGCGACGAAGGCGATCAGGAGGCCTGTCTGGCCTCCCATGAGATAGCCGGCCACGAGGAAGAAGCCCGTCAGCGCGGCGAGCAGGAGGGCGGTCTTGAAGTAATTCATGCCGGGTAAGTTGGTGTGCAAAAGTGGCGAATCAAGGAATGGGCAGGCATCATGCCGCCATGACCGAACCGACCAAGCC
>LSKJ01000727.1 GCA_001557035.1 Rhodospirillaceae bacterium CCH5-H10
CGGAGATGTGTATAAGAGACAGCGCCGAACCACTGCTGCGCGGCGAGGCGCGACCGGTAGGCGAGCCACAGGAAGGCCGTGAGATAGATCACGGCGCCGATCACCTGGAAGCTGGCCATCGCATCGGGCGGCGTGCGGATCGCCGCCAGGACCTGCGCCAGGATACGCATCAGGACGATGATCAGCATCACCGCGGAGATCCGCAGGTACAGGGTCCTGGCCTCGTGGTTGCCGGCGGCGCACAGGCGGGCCGCCGGCAGCTCCGGCTGCAGCACGACGCGGAACAGCAGGACGTAGAGGCGCCAGGAGAAAATGCCTGCAAGAACGGCCGCGGCGAGCTTGTCCTGTCCGGTCGTGCCGGTGAACCAGGCCCCGGTGGCGGCATTGCAGATCAACCAGACGGCCAGGACACCCAGCCCGTCGAGAACCGCGAGGCCCGCCAGAAAGCCGATCGAACGCACGCCCCCCTCGGGGCCGGCGTTTGCCGCCAGCCTCGTCCTCAGGCCACGCAGCAGAAGGCGCAGGAACCCTTCGGCCGCCACGGCAACGACGGCGACCGCACAGAGCAGCAGCAGGAACGTGGATGATCCCCGTCCGCCTTGGGCGCGCTGGTCGAGCAGGGTCGGAATGAGGGCAAGCTGTGCGCCAACGACGGGAAGCGCATGGAAGACCTTCTCGGCGCCGTTGATGAAGGCGACGAATGGATCGGGCCCCGTCTTGGGCTCGACATGGACGATCTTGGGCGGCGGCGGCGCCTTGGACTTGGACTTCGAGTCGGATGCCGCCGGGGCGGCAGCCGCGGGCTTGGCGGCCGGCGCCACTGCCCCCTCGGCCTTCAGCTTCTCGGAAACGGAGTTGCTGATCGCATCGACCAGCGAATCGAATTGCTGCTGGGAGAGGCCCGCAGGAGGCGCTTCCGCCGTCTGCGCCCCCGCCTGGGCGACGATGCCGAGAGCAAGCGATACAGCCAGAACGAGCGAGCGAAGTGTGTTCACGATTTCAATCCTTCCGTGAGCCCGTCGCCGGTCGAATCAGGCCTCATCCCATTCTACACCATCTTTTCGTTGAAGGGAGGCCCCCGATCCGATCAGCTCAGGTCCATCTCGCGGTACTGCTGGGCCGCGACCTCGTCACAGCGGGCGCGATAGGCCGGGGCGCTGCCGCTGTAGCGGGAGATGCGCCGCGTCTGCTTGCCCTCGACGTTCGTGTTGATACCGGTAAACCACGAGTTGACCTCGTTGGACAGCAAGCCGACCGAGGCCTCCTGCACCGTCTTCATCCAGGCTTCCACCCCTTCGGGCCTGGCATCGATTCGGGTCAGGCCGCGATCGCGCATGAACCGCAGCAGGTCGGTCACCCATTCGACGTTGTACTCGATGCTGCGCGGGATGTTGCCCAGCGCCGTGTGCGGTCCGAGCAGCATCAGCATGTTGGGAAATCCTTCGACCGACATGCCGACGAACGTCTCGGCGCCCTCTGCCCATTCGTCCTTCAGCTTGCGGCCGCCGACACCCCGGATGTCGATGCGGTCGAAAGCGCCGGTGAGCGCATCGAAGCCGGTGGCATAGATGATCATGTCGAATTCGTAGTCGGCGTCGCTCGTCCTGATGCCGGTCGGCGTGATGCGCTCGATCGGCGTCTCCTTGATGTCGACCAGCTCCACGTTGGGCTGGTTGTAGACCTCGTAGTAGCGGGTCTCGAGCGGCACGCGCCGCGTGCCGAAGCCGTGATTCTTCGGGATCAGCTTTTCTGCGACCTTCGGGTCCTTCACGCGGCTCCTGATCTTGCGCGCGACGAAGTCGGAGATCAGCGCGTTGGCGTCCTTGTTGGTCAGGATGTCGTTAAAATTGCCGACCCAGATGCCGAAGCCGCGCTCGCCGTACAGCTTCTCGAAGAAGGCCTCGCGCTCCTCCGGCGTCACCTCGAAGGTGCCGCGC
>LSKJ01000073.1 GCA_001557035.1 Rhodospirillaceae bacterium CCH5-H10
GTATCGTCGGCGCAGGCCCAGGCCTTCCCGTCGCAGCCCGTCCACATCGTCGTGCCGTTCCCACCCGGGGGCGGCACCGATTCGCTGGCCCGCGCCATCCAGGAACCGATGCAGAAAGCATTGGGTGGCACGGTCATCGTCGACAACAAGGGCGGAGGCGGTGGCAGCATCGCGCACGAGTTCGTGGCCAAGCAGCCGGCTGACGGCCACTGGATGGTGGTCGGCGCCAACAACCTGCCGCTCTATCCGCATATCGTCGCCAAGCTCGGCTTCGATGCCAAGACGGCCTTCGTGCCGATCGGCTTCATCGCCAAGCAGGAGTCCGTCCTCGTCGGCAGCCTCGACGCGCCGTGGCCCGACCTCAAGGCGATCATCGCGGCGGCCAAGGCAGCTCCCGGATCTGTCCAGTACGGCAC
>LSKJ01000728.1 GCA_001557035.1 Rhodospirillaceae bacterium CCH5-H10
GTGAAGGACCATGTGTGGTCCGCGCTTGGATCGCTGGCCTCCGCACCGCTGGAAGAGCGCACCCTGACGGGCCTGTCGGTCCTGTTGCAGTCGGCCGCCCTCAAGCGGGCCCTCCAGCCCTACTGCCTGGGAGGGGCTTATGGCCGTCTGCTGGATGCGGAGGCCGAACGGCTCGGCAGTACGTCGGTGCAGGTCTTCGAGACCGAGGGGCTGATCGGCACCGGCGCCGCGGCTGCCGTGCTCGCCTATCTCTTCCATCGGATCGAGGCCCGTCTCGACGGCAGCCCGACCCTGCTGATCGTCGACGAAGGCTGGCTCGCCTTGGACGATGAGAGCTTCGCCGGCCAGCTGCGCGAGTGGTTGAAGACCTTGCGCAAGAAGAACGCCTCCGTCGTCTTCGCGACGCAATCGC
>LSKJ01000729.1 GCA_001557035.1 Rhodospirillaceae bacterium CCH5-H10
GAGCCGATCTATGGCGCCCGCCTCGCCGCCTCGTTCGCGAAGGCGGGCGTCAAGACCGAGACGGTGACCGTGCCGGCCGGCGAGAGCAGCAAGGATTTCGCGAGCTTCGGCCGGCTGATGAACGAGCTGCTCGACCGCCGGCCCGACCGCAAGACGACGCTGGTGGCGCTGGGCGGCGGCGTGGTCGGCGACCTCACGGGTTTTGCCGCAGCGGTGCTGCTGCGCGGCGTCGACTTCATCCAGGTGCCGACGACGCTGCTGGCACAGGTGGATTCCTCGGTCGGCGGCAAGACCGGCATCAACACGCGTCACGGCAAGAACCTGGTCGGCGCCTTCTACCAGCCGCGACTCGTCCTCGCCGATACGACGGTGCTCGACACGCTGCCACGGCGCGAGCTGCTGGCGGGCTACGCCGAGGTGGCGAAGTATGGGCTGATCGACGATCCGGAGTTCTTCGCCTGGTGCGAGGCCAATGGCGACAAGGTGCTGGCGGGCGACGCCGCGGCGCGCACCTACGCGATCGAGCAGAGCTGTCTTTCCAAGGCGCGCATCGTGGCGGCCGACGAGCGCGAGACCACGGACCTGCGCGCCCTCCTCAATCTCGGCCACACGTTCGGCCATGCGCTGGAGGCCGAGACCGGCTTCGGCGGGGCGCTGCTGCACGGAGAGGCTGTCGGCGCGGGCATGGCGATGGCGTTCGACCTGTCGGCGCGGCTGGGCCTCTGCCCGCAGGCCGATGCCGAGCGCGTGCGGCGCCATCTCGGTGGCGTCGGCCTGCCGGTGCGCCTGCGCACGATCGGCGGCGACAACAGCCGCACCTGGGACGCCGCGAGGCTGATCGAGCACATGCGCGGCGACAAGAAGGCCGAGGGCGGCAAGCTCACCTTCGTGCTGGCGCGCGGCATCGGCAAATCCTTCGTCACCCGCGACGTCGACGAGACGGGCCTGCGCGGCCTGCTCGACGACGCCATCGCGGCCTAGGAGCGGCATGGACGCCGACCTGCATTTCGACATCCCGCTTTCCATCGCGGTTCCGCTCGTCGTCGTCTGCCTCCTGCTGGCCGCCTACCTGTCGGCTGCCGAGACGGCGATCACCGGCGCGTCGCGCCCGCGCATGCACCGGCTCGCGCAGCAGGGTCATCCCAGGGCGGTGATCGTCAACGCCCTGCTCGACCGCAAGGACGAGGCGGTGAGCGCCGTGCTGCTCGGCAACAACGTGGTGAACATCTTCTCCGCCTCACTCTCGACGGCGGTGCTGACGGCGCTGTTCGGGGCCGCAGGCGTCGTCTACGCGACGCTGGCGATCGGTGTCCTGATCGTGATCTTCGCCGAGGTGATGCCCAAGACCTGGGCGCTGCTGCGCGCCGACCGCGTGGCGCTGGCGCTGGCGCCCTCGATCATGGTCACGCTGACCATCCTGGGGCCGCTGGCGCGCGGCGTCGCCTGGATTTCGCGCTTCTTCCTCAGGCTGATGAACGTGCGGACGGACCGCACGCCCGACGCCGAGGAGCAGAGCGATGCGTTGCGCGGCGCCATCGAACTGCACGGCGAGGGCCAGACCGGCGACAGTGCACCGGCCGAAAAGGCGATGCTGCGCTCCGTGCTCGATCTCGGCGACCGCACCGTGGGCGACGTGATGACCCATCGCGGCAACGTCGTGCTGATCGATGCCGACCAGCCGACCGACGCCATCGTCAGCCAGATGCTGGCGGCGCCCTACACGCGCATCCCGCTCTATCGCGGGGAGGCCGACAACGTCGTGGGCGTCGTCCACGCCAAGGACCTGTTCCGCGCCGTGAAGGCCGCCGGCGATCCCGACGCGGTGAAGATCGATGCGATCATGACCGCTCCCTGGTTCATTCCCGAATCGACGGTCCTGTTCGACCAGCTCGAGGCGTTCCGCGCCCGCCACGAGCATTTCGCGATCGTGGTCGACGAGTACGGCGCGCTGCGCGGCATCGTGACCCTCGAGGACATCATCGAGGAGATCGTCGGCGACATCGAGGACGAGCACGACGCGATCCGCCGCGGCGTCGCGCGGCGCGACGACGGCAGCATGGTCTGCCAGGGCGACGTGCCGATCCGCGACCTCAACCGCGAATTCGGCTGGGGCCTGCCCGAGGGCGTCGCCACGACCATCGCCGGACTGGTGCTGCACGAGGCGCGCCGGATCCCGGAAGTGGGCCAAGTTTATGCATTTTACGGCTTCCGCTTCGAGATTTTGAAGCGCGAGGGCACGCGCATCGCCGAGTTGCGGATCGTGCCGCCCGCCGCCATACAGGCAGGCAACTGACCTCCACCTGACACTACGGGGAACCACCATGCCGCTTTCGCCACCGATCGGGCGACAGCACCTTCACACTCGCCGCGTCGTCTGCCAGGGCTTCTTCCGCGACGACGGGCTGTGGGACATCGAAGGCCGCATCACCGACGAAAAGACCTACGAGCACGCCAACGAATGGCGCGGGCCGCTGAAGCCGGGCGACTTCGTGCACGACATGTCGATCCGGCTGACGATCGACCACACCTTCACGATCGTCGACGCCGAGGCGGTGACCGACAAGTCGCCGTACAGCATGTGCGGCGACATCGCGCCGGCCTTCAGGAAGCTGATCGGCCTGCGCATCGGCGGCGGCTTCCACCGCGCGGTGCGCGAGCGGCTGGGCGGCGTGCATGGCTGCACGCATATCGTCGAACTGCTGGGCCCGGTCGCAACGACGGCGTTCCAGACCGTATCTTCGAAGAAGGCCCGTGACCTCAACCGGGAACATCGCGAGAAGACCGGGACCCTGCCGCCCAAGGATCCGAACGCCGCGCCCAAGCCGCGCCGCAAGCCCTACATGCTCGACACCTGCCACACCTGGGCTTCGGACAGCGAAGTCACCAGGCGATGGGTCCCGCATTTCTACACCGGCCCCGACGCCGAAGCCGTGCGCGCCGCCGTCGAAGGCAAGGACGTGGAGATGGAAGGCTGACGCGCGGCGCTTACGACCGCTTCGCGTCTTCCGTCGGCGTGAGGGTCTCCATGGCCAGCGCGTGCAGGCCGGCGTCGAGTTCGGCTTTGAGCGCGGCATAGACCAGGCGCTGGCGCGCGACGCGAGTCTTGCCCTCGAAAGCCTGCGAGACGATCTCGACCCTGAAATGCGTCTCGCCCCCTTCGCGCCAGCCGGCATGGCCGTGATGCTTCGAGGACTCGTCTTCGATGGCAAGGCGCACCGGCGCAAGGGTTGCCCGGAGTTTTTCGTCGATCGCCGTCGCCACCTTGCCCATGACTGCCTTCCCTCTTCCGCCGGCCTCTCTTGCCGGGTCACATCCTTGAACACATATTAGCCCGATGGCCCGACGACGAGCGAACCCACTGGCGGCAATGGACGGTGCGAAGCCGCATCAGCGCGTCTGCGAGGCCCCGGGCTGCCGCCAGCAGGGTGAATATCGTGCGCCCCGGGCGCGCGACAAGCTCGACGAATATCGCTGGTTCTGCCTCGAGCACGTCCGCGACTATAACAAGAGGTGGGACTACTTCGCCGGTCTCGATTCCGACCAGATCGAGGCCCACATCCGCGCCGACACGACCTGGCGCCGTCCCGTCTGGCCGCTGGGTGCCCGCCGCAACGGCAATCCCTATGCCCACATCAAGGATCCGCTGGGCCTGGCGGACGATGCCGGCCTCGGCGAGAAGCCGCCGCCCAAGTACGATGGCAGCGAGCAACTGACCCCGGCCGAGCGCAATGCCATGGACGTCCTCGAGCTTTCCTGGCCCCTGACCCGGAAAGTCGTGAAATCCCGCTACAAGGCGCTGGTGAAACTCCATCACCCCGACGCGAACGGCGGGGCGCGCGAAGCCGAGGAAAAACTCAAAGAAATCAACGCCGCCTATTCCACTCTGCGGGCCTCGGAGCACCTTCCGGCCGACTGATTAGCCCTGCTTGGGGCTGTCTGTGCATTTGGCCGCTTGCAGCGCACAATCCTGCCTGCGACTATCGATCCGCCCGCAATTGGCGGGCATTGTTTTGTAGGAATTCGTGTGATGGCCTCTACGACGACCGCGGCCCGCCAGAATGTGTCGGGCATGCCGGATATCAAGGTTTCTGCGCGCCAGGTTTTCGGAATCGACACGGACATGGAAGTTCCGGCTTTCAGCGCCCCGACCGAGCACGTCCCGGAGGTGGATGACGCCTACCTGTTCGATCACGACACGACGATGGCGATCCTCGCCGGCTTCGCCCACAACCGACGCGTCATGGTCCAGGGCTATCACGGCACCGGCAAGTCGACCCACATCGAACAGGTCGCGTCGCGCCTCAACTGGCCCTGCCTGCGCGTCAACCTCGACAGCCACATCTCGCGTATCGACCTGATCGGCAAGGACGCGATCGTGCTGCGCGACGGCAAGCAGGTCACCGAGTTCCGCGAAGGCATCCTGCCCTGGGCGCTGCAGAACCCGACGGCCCTGGTGTTCGACGAATACGACGCCGGCCGCGCCGACGTGATGTTTGTGATCCAGCGCGTCCTCGAGGTCGACGGCAAGCTGACCCTGCTCGACCAGAACAAGGTCATCCATCCGCACCCGGCGTTCCGCCTGTTCTCGACCGCCAACACGGTCGGCCTCGGCGACACGACGGGCCTCTATCACGGCACGCAGCAGATCAATCAGGGCCAGATGGACCGCTGGTCGATCGTGACGACGCTGAACTACCTGCCGCACGACCAGGAAGTGAACATCGTCGCCGCCAAGACGCCGCACTACAACAGCGACGAGGGCCGCAAGACCATCGCCGCCATGGTGGCGCTGGCCGATCTCACCCGCGCCGGCTTCATCGCCGGCGACATCTCGACCGTCATGTCGCCGCGTACGGTGATCACCTGGGCCGAGAACGCGCGCATCTTCGGCGGTGACGTGGGCTTCGCCTTCCGTCTCACCTTCCTGAACAAGTGCGACGAGGTCGAGCGCAGCACGCTCGCCGAATACTATCAGCGCTGCTTCGGCAAGGATCTGCCGGCGAGCAGCGCCAAGGGCGGCAAGACGCACTAAGCAGTAAGCAGCGAGGGCCGCATGGCCAAGGACTCCACTCCCATCGAGGAGTTTCGTCGCGTCACCGCCACCACCATGCGGGCGGTGTCGCGCAAGGAAGTGAACGTCGCCTTCGTGCCCGACGGCGGTTCACTGCTGGGCCAGGAAGCCCGCATCACCGTGCCGGCGCGCGATCTGCCGGCCGAGGATGTGAGCCGCGTCCGCGGCGAGGCCGACTCGATGGCGCTGAAACTGCGCCACCACGACCGCAAGACCCACCTCCGCCGCGTCCCGCGCGGCGAGGCGGCGCGCGCGATCTTCGAGGCGGTGGAACAGGTCCGCGTCGAGGCGCTCGGCGCCAGGAAGATGATCGGCGTTGCCGACAATCTCTCCGCCCTTTGGCGGCAGCGCTCCGACCAGCGCGGCCATGCCCGCATCAAGACCAAGGAAGACGCACCGATCGCCGACGTGGTCGGCCTGATCGCCCGCGAGCAGCTCCTGGGCGCCGCGCCGCCGGACTCGGCGAAGGCGATGGTCGACCTGTGGCGCTCCGACATCGAGAGCGCGGCCGGCCGCGACTTCCAGAAGCTGCGCGATGCGCTGACCAACCAGGAAGCCTTCGCCCGCGCCGCCCGCCAGCTCATCCGCGACCTCAAGCTCGGCGACGAGACGGCCGACCTGCAGGACGACGACAACGAGGATTCGCAGGACCAGGAGAACGCCGACGGTCAGTCGAACGAGACCGGCGACGACCAGAGCGATTCCAGCGAGACCCAGGGCTACGGTGCCCAGGGCGAGGAAACCGAGGACGCCTCCGAGCAGGAGGATGCCTCGGAGACCGTTGCCGACCAGGCCCAGACCGAGATGCAGATGGGCTCGGGCGACGAGGAGGAGCCGGGCCGCGCCGAGCGTCCGTGGCTGCCGCCGGGCGCACTCAGCAACGAGCCCGCGGGCCAGCAGTATCACGCCTATTCCAACAAGTTCGACGAGATCGTCGAGGCCGATGCGCTGTGCGACGCCGAGGAACTCGGCCGCCTGCGCAACCACCTCGACCAGCAGCTCGCCCACCTGCAGGGTGTGATCGGCAAGCTCGCCAACCGCCTGCAGCGCCGCCTGATGGCGCAGCAGAACCGCGCCTGGGAGTTCGATCTCGACGAGGGCATCCTCGATGCCGCGCGCCTCACGCGCGTCGTCACCAACCCAATGCACGCTCTGTCGTTCAAGACCGAGCGCGACACCAACTTCCGCGATACCGTGGTGTCGCTGCTGATCGACAATTCGGGCTCGATGCGCGGACGGCCGATCACGGTGGCGGCGATGAGCGCCGACATCCTCGCCCGCACGCTCGAGCGCTGCGGCGTGAAGGTCGAGATCCTGGGCTTCACGACGCGCGCCTGGAAGGGCGGCCAGAGCCGCGAGCAGTGGCTCGCCGCCGGCAAACCGGGCAATCCCGGCCGCCTCAACGACCTGCGCCACATCATCTACAAGCCGGCCGATGCGCCGTGGCGCCGGGCCCGCAAGAACCTGGGTCTGATGCTGCGCGAGGGTATCCTCAAGGAGAACATCGACGGCGAGGCGCTCCTGTGGGCGCACAGCCGCCTGCTGCCGCGCCCCGAAGAGCGCAAGATCATGATGGTGATCTCCGATGGCGCGCCGGTCGACGACAGCACGCTGTCGGTGAATCCCGGCAACTATCTCGAGCGGCACCTGCGCGACGTCATCGACTGGATCGAGACGCGCTCGCCGGTCGAACTGGTCGCCATCGGCATCGGCCACGACGTCACGCGCTACTATCGCCGCGCCGTCACCATCGTCGACGCCGACCAGCTGGGCGGCACGATGATGGAACAGCTCGCCTCGCTGTTCGACGACGACGACAAGAAGGATGCCCGCACCGCCAAGGGCGCTCGCAAAGGCGCCGGCAAGGTCGGCTCGAAGTCCGGCAAGCGCGCCGCCTAGAGCGAGTCGATCATATTCCTC
>LSKJ01000730.1 GCA_001557035.1 Rhodospirillaceae bacterium CCH5-H10
GCCACGAGCGCCACCGCCACGCCGACGCCCAGCGCCGAAATCACCGGATAGAGACTCTGCATCACTCCTCTACGCGGCCTTCGGCGGGCCGTTCCAAAGGCACATGTTTCATGGTTCGAAACGGCGCAGCACTGCCGAATTCATCGTAAGCGGTGCGTAAGGACCGGGCGTCATCGTTCCGACAAGCCCGCGAGGGGCTTCGAGGGAACAGCATGGCGAAACCGCTCTGGCCGAACGTGAGCAGCATCCAGTACCGCAACGACCGCAGCCCGATCCGGCCCGCGAACGGCGAGAATACACGCGACCGCTGAGGCCGGCCCGGCAACGGGTCATCGCGACAGCAGGCGAAGGCCGGCGATCGACACGATGCCCGCCAGGACGAGGCGGATCGCGCGTTCGGAAAGGCGCCGCGTGAAGACGACGCCGAAAGCGGCGCCCAGCAGCGCAACGGCCGCGAAAAGCGGAAACGCCGGCGCGAGTTGCTGCCCAGACAGCAGGGCACCGGTCAGGCCTGTGATCGAATTCCCGAGAATGAAAGGCGCGGACAGGCCCACCGCTTCCCGGGACCGCGCCCACCCCAACACGATCAGGGCTGGCGCCACGAACACGCCGCCACCGATGCCCGACAGGCCCGAAAGGAGACCCGCCGCCGCGCCGAGCACCGTCCATCCCGCCAAGGTTCTGCGGCGCGAGAGAGGGCCACCGGTCCATAGCGCCTCCTTCGGCCGCACCACCATCAAGGTCGCGGCAACGAGCAGCAGAGCGCCGGTCACCATCGTATAGACGCCCGGCGAAAGCGCGATGAGCCCGCCGATGAAGGCCGCCGGAAGCGCGGGCACGGCGAGCGTGGCCAGCCGCGGCCAGTCGATCAGCCCCGCCACGTGCAGACGCCACGTCGTATAGGCCGCCGCCACGATGTTCATGGCGAGCGCCGTCGGACGCAGCTGGTCGACCGGAACGCCCGAGACGGCCATGATCGCGAGAAACCCCGTGCCCCCGGCTTGGCCGACGCTGGAGTAAACGGCCGAAATGGCAAGGAGCGCCAGGGCAGTGAGCATCGGAGCGAGTCTATGCGATGGGGGCCGCTCTGCAACCCTGGCAGCCCCGCGGCGTTAAACGACGCTCGGGGGAGCGTGGGTTCGGGTGCGCGATGAATGTGGGACTCGCCCCCGGCGACTATCTTGGAGTCCTGGGTGAACGAGCCTGTTCAGAACGTAGATCTCACCAATTGCGACCGGGAGCCCATTCACATCCTGGGCGCCATCCAGCCCATCGGTTTCCTGATCGCACTGACCTCCGACTGGCTGGTGGCGCGCGCCTCCGCCAACGTCGAGACGTGGCTCGGCAAAGGAGCCGAGGAAATCCTCGGCAAGCCGCTGTCGGAAGTATTTTCCGCCGATTCCGTCCACGATCTGCGCAACCGCACGATCATGCTGCGCGGTCCCGACTCCGTCGAACGGCTGTTCGGCGTCGAGGTGGTGACGGGCCGGCCGCCTCTGGACATCGCGCTCCACCTGTCGGGCGGCAGCGTCGTCATCGAGGGTGAACCCTCTTCCGGCGAGCACCAGGATTCCACCAGCCTCGTGCGCTCGATGATCGGGCGCCTCGACCAGTGTTCGGATCTCAACACCTTCTTCCGCGAGGGCGCCCGCCAGGTGCGCGGCCTCACCGGCTTCGACCGCGTGATGGTCTACCGCTTCGCACCGGACGGCTCGGGCGAGGTCGTGGGCGAGGCCTGCAAGCCCGGCATCGGCACCTTCTTCGGCCTGCGCTATCCTGCCAGCGACATCCCCCAGCAGGCGCGCGAGCTCTACAAGCGCAACCTTCTGCGCGTCATCGCCGACGTCGACGCCGAGCCGGTGCCGATCGTGCCGCAGCTCGACCCGTCGGGCCGGCCGCTCGACCTGTCGCTGTCGATGCTGCGCGCGGTCTCGCCGATCCACATAGAATACCTGCGCAACATGGGCGTCGGCGCCTCGATGTCGATCTCGATCATCGTCGAGGGCCGGTTGTGGGGCCTGTTCGCGTGCCATCACTATTCGCCGCGATGCCCGAGCTTCGAGCGCCGTTCCGTATGCGAGCTGTTCTCCCAGATGTTCTCGATGCGGCTGGAAGCGCGCGAACGGCAGGAGCACGTGGCCTACGAGCGGCGCGCCCGTGACATCTCCGACCAGCTGCTGGGCGCCATCGCCTCGAACGAGACGCTGCTGCAGGATCCCGAATGGCTGGCCGACATCCTGATGCGCGCGATCCCGGCCGACGGGATGGGCATCTGGATCGCCGGCTCCTATGCCTTCTCCGGCGTCACCCCGCCCACCGAGGAGTTCCGCCGCATCATCCGCGCCCTGAACGGCACGGCGGCCGGCAAGGTGTTCGCCACCGACCATATCGGCTCGATCCTCGACGGTGCGGGCGCCTTCGCCTCGACCGCGGCCGGGATGCTCGCCATCCCGATCTCGCGCTCGCCGCGCGACTACGTCGTGCTGTTCCGCTCCGAGCTGGTGCGCGCGGTGCGCTGGGGCGGCGATCCGCACAAGCCGGTGGAGTATGGGCCCAACGGCCCGCGCCTCACGCCGCGCCAGAGCTTCGAGGAATGGAAGGAACTGGTGCAGGGCAAGTCGCAGCCCTTCAGTCCCGCCGAGCTTCGCGTCGCCGAGACGCTGCGCGCGACCCTCATCGAGGTCGTGCTGCGGCTGGCCGACGAGGCGACGGCCGAGCGCCAACAGGCGAGCGCGCGGCAGGAAATGCTGATCGCGGAGCTGAACCACCGGGTGCGCAATATCCTGGGCGTGATCCGTGGCCTCATCCGGCAGTCGCAGCCCGCCAACGATCCTTTGGGTTCGCCCGCCGTGCGCGACTTCGTGCGGCTGGTCGATGGCCGCATCCACGCGCTCGCCCGTGCCCACAACCAGATCACCGACGACCATTGGGGCCCCGCCCCGATGCAGGCGCTGATCGATGCCGAGACCGCGGCGATCGTGGGCGACAAGCAACGGCTGGTCTCCGAGGGCAGGCCGCTGCTGCTGAAGCCGCAGGCCTATTCGACCTTGGCGCTGCTGCTGCACGAGCTGGTCACCAACTCCACGAAGTACGGCAGCCTGTCGGTGCCGGACGGCCGCACGCGGCTGGGCTGGCATCTCGACAGCAAGGGCGACCTGCAACTCGAATGGTCCGAGAGCGGCGGACCGACGGTGACCCCGCCCAAGCGCAAGGGCTTCGGCACCACCATCATCGAGCGGTCGATTCCCTACGACCTCGGCGGCACGGCCGAGATCAAATACGATCCGGCGGGCATACGCGCGTCGTTCTGCATTCCCGCCCGCCACGTGGTGGAGCCGCGTCCCGGCCAGGCGCAGCCCGCGCGCTACAAGCGCTCCGCGCCAGACCATCCGCAGGCGCTGCCGGGGCAGATCCTGAAGGGCCAGTCGGTCCTGCTGGTCGAAGACAGCCTGATTATCGCGCTCGACGCCGAGGACATCCT
The DNA here is from genome assembly GCA_001557035.1 of Rhodospirillaceae bacterium CCH5-H10. Taxonomy (GTDB): domain Bacteria; phylum Pseudomonadota; class Alphaproteobacteria; order Reyranellales; family Reyranellaceae; genus Reyranella. The sequence continues at coordinate 3,482 of LSKJ01000730.1, forward strand.
GTACCGGCTGGGCGCGCAAAACGTCGTCACCGCCGCGTCCATCGAGGCCGCGCTCGACGCCATCGCAAACGCGCCGCCCGACCTCGCCCTGCTCGACATCAACCTGGGCGATCGCAACAGCTTCCCGATCGCCCACCGGCTGAACGATCTCGGCATCCCGCTGTTCTTCGCCACCGGCTACGGCGAGCAGGCCCAGCTGCCGATGGAGCATCGCAGCCGGATCGTCGTCCAGAAGCCCTACACGCTGGAGATCGTCGCACGCGCGGTGCACGAGCTGACCGGCGACCCGATGCCGGCGGAGGGGACGGGGACGGCCCGATCTGTTACGACGGGCTGATGGAAGCCCGCCGACACTCCGACGAAATCCGGCGCGTCGCCGCGCTTCGGGCGTACGATATCCTCGACACGCCGCGCGAGGAGGAGTTCGACGAAGTGGTGCGGGTCGTGAGCGCGATCTGCGGCACGCCGATCTCCGTCATCAACCTGATCGATTCGAGCCGCCAGTGGTTCAAGGCCGAGGTCGGCCTCGGCGTGCGCGAGACGCCGCTGCCCGCCTCGATCTGCGCCCACGCCATCCTGCAGCCGGATCTCTTCATCGTGCCCGACACGCTGCAGGACGCGCGGTTCGCCGACAACCCGCTGGTGACCGGCGAGCCGCACCTGCGCTTCTATGCCGGCGCCCTCCTCGAATCGCCGGAGGGCCTCCCGCTTGGCACGATCTGCGTGCTCGACTACCAGCCGCGCGCGCTCGACGAGAACCAGAAGGCGCTGCTGCGCCTGACCGCACGTCAGATCATGAAGATGCTGGAGCTGCGCCGGCTGAACGCGATGGAGCGCACCGCCCGCGAGAAGGCAGAGACCTACGCCGAAGCGACATCGGCCCGGCTCGCGCACGCCAACCGCGAGTCCGAGCTGCGCGAGCAGTTCATCGCCGTGCTGGGCCACGACCTGCGCAATCCGCTGGCTTCCATCCAGGCGGGCGCCGACCTCGTGAAGCGCGGCCGGCTCACGCTCGACGAGATGCTGCACCTCACCCAGGGCAGCATTTCGCGCATGTCGACGCTGATCGACAACATCCTCGACTTCGCACGGGGCCGGCTGGGCAACGGCATCGACCTCGAGCGGCGCGACGTCGTGCTGACGCCCCTGCTCGCC
>LSKJ01000731.1 GCA_001557035.1 Rhodospirillaceae bacterium CCH5-H10
TCGATGGACCTGCCGCGCGACGCGGAGCGCGATTTCTACGCCGCCATCGGCTACCTGCCGCTGGGCGACCACGCGATCCGGGCCGACATGGTGGAGCGCCTGGCCGCCATGGCCCGCGGCGCCGTGCGCGACAGCCGCGAATCGGCGCGCCGCGCGCAGCAGCCGGAGAAACCCGAGAAGCGGGAGAAGCGCCCCGCCGCTGGTGGCACGCCCGCCGGTGACGCACCGGCGATCCCCGCAGCCGCGACCGCCGACGAGATCAGCGAATGGGCGATCGTCGCCGCCGCCTTCGGCGAGAACGAGCCGGAAGCCGCCCCGGAGGCGGATACCGTGACCGCAGCGGAGACCGAGGTGGAAGCCCCGGCTGCTGTTGCCGACACGGTTTCCCCGGAGCCGGTCGCCGAAGCGCCGGCGGAGGATTCCGCGCCGGTTGCCGAAGCCGCTCCGGCAGAGGAAGTGGCCGATCCGTCCGTTTCCGAGCCGCCTGCCCCGGATACGGCGCCCGAGGCGGCGCCATCCGCCCCGGATGCCGCCGCCGCGTCGGAAGACGCCAAGCCCGCGAAGAAGGAGCCACGGCCGTTACCGCCGGGCTGGTTCCGCGCGACGCCGCAGATGATGTCACTGGTCGGCTGCTCCGAGCCGGAGATGGCCAACGTGCTGCGCGGCCTGGGCTATCGCGTCCATCCGCCGTCCGAGGAAAACGGCCCGCTCCATGCCTTCTCGATCAAGCCGCGCTTCGTGCGCGAGCGCGAGGAGCAGCGCGAGCGCCAGCGCCTGCAGCAG
>LSKJ01000732.1 GCA_001557035.1 Rhodospirillaceae bacterium CCH5-H10
GGTGCTCGTGCCCATGCTTCGAGACGGCTGCTCCGCAGCCTCCTCAGCATGAGGTCGGGGTAGTGTTCCCGTTCGCTCGGAAAGACCCTACTTGAGCTTGTAGAGCGCCTTCAGGGAGCCGCTGGGTCCCTTGATCTCGGCGATGCGCCAGCCGGCCGGTGTCCTGACGAGTTCCAGAACGAGGCGCGTGGCATTGCCGAAATTCTGGAACGAGACCCGGGCGGTCGCCGCGTCGCCCTTGGTGGCGACGTCGATCGCGAGCTTCGAGATTTCCCAGTCCTGGGCATCGACGAAAGGATCGCCGTTCAGCGTCGGCACCTCCTTCCGGCGCCTGGCTTCGCGGTAGTCGCGCTCCATGGCCTGGGCGAGGGCCGGCGCGAAGAAACGCGACGCATCCTCGTAGGGCTGTCCCTTGAAGGCCTTGCCGAGATACGGCTTGTAAAGGTTCTCGACGAAAGCCTTCGCCGTTGCGGCCTGCGCTGCGGCGTCGGTCGCGGCCAGCAGGATGGCGAGACCGGCGGCGAGCAGGAAGCGCCGGCCACGCTGTATCTCGGAACTCACGTCTCGCTCCGGCTCGGTCATGAGCGGAATGTCGTCCGGCCGGTGCCCGAGTAGAGCGCTTTCGCCGAACGCTCGACGGCCTCGCGATGGGCGGCGCGCGCCGCGTCGTCGAGATCCGCCGCGGGTGCGGGCTCGGCATCGAAATTTCCGTAGGGATCGCGCCCGCGCACCAGGGTCGCGGAGTCGCGCACCTTGAGCTGGCGAACATGGGGAGGGATGTAACGCAGGGCAAAACCGATGCGCCTGTCGCCCGTGGTGTTCGGACCCGAGGCATGGGCCAGCAGGACGTGATGCAGGGACATCTCGCCGGCCTTCAGTGGCACGTCGACGCCGGCGCCCTCCGGCACGTCGACGGCGATCTCCTGGCCGCGACTGAGCAGATTGTTCTCGTCGAACGTATCACGGTGCTCGAGCTGTTTCCTGAGATGGCTGCCGGGCCAGAACTTCATGGCGCCGCTTTCGACCGGAGCGTCGGCAAAGGCGACCCAGGCCGTGACGACCTCGTCGGTGCTGAGGCCCCAGTAGGTCGCGTCCTGGTGCCACGACACGAAGGAGGGCGAGCGCGCCTCCTTGATGAAGAAGGTGCTGCTCCAGCAGAGGATGTCGGGACCGATGAGGTCCTCGACCGCATCGAGGATGGCGGGATGACGGGCCAGGTCGTTCGCCCAGGTGAACAGGAGATGCACCTTGTGGCGCATGTTGCCGGCGATGGGAGCGCCCGTGGCCCGCTCATGGTCTTCGAGCCGGCGGCGATACGCTCCGGCTTCTTCGGAAGACATCACGCGAACGGGGAAGTGGAAACCGTCGTTGCGATAGCGTGCGATCTCGCCGGCCGTGAGACGCCTGGTCATGGGACCTCCGTTCAAGCGGGCTTTCGCCCCGTAATGCGTGAAAGGACACCGGGAACGAATGGATGAACGATCACATCCGTAAAGCCCGCCGCCTGCAAGTAACTCATCACTTCCGATTCTGTGTGAGCGCGGCCCGTGCTGTTCTGGATCGCCTCGTTCAGTCCCCAGAGGGCCGCCGAGATCGGGCCGTTCCGGTCGTCGTGCAGCGTCTCGCCGATCAGGTGCATCTCGCCCCCCGGGACGAGGGCCTCGAAGGCCTTGGCGACGACCAGCCCGATCAGGGCGGGCTCGTACTGCGGCAGATTGCTCGCCATCACGACGACGTCGACGCCCTGCGGGAAGGCCGTCTCGGTGAAGTCGCCCGGCAGGGTGCTCACACGCCCGGCGGCGCCGTTGGCGGCAATGTATTCGTCAGCCACGACCGTGACCGGCGGCAGATCGAGCACGATCGCCTCGAGGCCGGGGAAGGTTCGGGTCGCGACGATGCTGTAGGCCCCGGAGCCACCGCCGAGATCAAGCATCCGTTTGCGGCCGGAGAGGTCGACGCTGCGGCTGAACAGGCGGGCGGCGCCCATGCCGATCGAATAGGTGGCGGCGTGGTAGCGCCTTGCGTCCTCGACCGTGAAGTCGACGTAGGCGCCGAGCTTGTTTTCCTGCGGGTCGCGCAGCCGTTCCGAGAGTTCGCCAAAGGCCGTCCAGCGCGGCTTGGTGAACAGGATCCACGGTCCGGCGTAACGCTCGCCGTCCTTCACCAGGAAACGCTGGACGTCGGCGGCATTGGTGAAGCGCTCGCCCTCGCGCGACAGCAGCGTCATGGCGGCCAGGACGGTCAGCAGCCGTTCGGCGTTGCGGTCGGAGATCCCGGCGGCCTTCGCAACGGCGGGGATGGTGTCGTGGCCGTGCGCGATCGCGGTGAATATCTCGAGTTCGACCGCGGCCATCAGGGCCGCGCTCTCCCAATAGGCCTGGGCGATCTTCTGCAGTCGTGTCGTATCGAGGCGCTGGGGTTCCGGCATTCTGCGTTTCCTCCTTGGCTGCCCGACCATAGCGCAGACCCGAGGCGCTCGCCGACGCCCTTGAGGTTCAGAAGAAGTACAGGAAGATCAGGACCATGGCGACGTAGAGTGCCGTGATGAGCGCGGCGCCTTGCAGGCCCGCACGCAACGCCTGGCCCGGCGCCGGTTTCAGCCACCAGCCGAAGTAGCCGGCGACCCACGGCACCATGAAGCCCGTGAGCACGACGCTCACCACGTTTCCCAGGAACAGCGAGACGGCGAAGGGCAGATGGAACATCCGGTCGAAGACGGGAGTGCCGACGAAGAACCCGAACACCATGACGACCGGGTAGAGCATCAGGAGGACGAGCATGTTCATCTTCCAGACGGGCAGGGCGCCGGCGTCGTGGTCGTCCCTGAACCATTGCTCGAATCCGGAGCTTGCGATGCGGGAATGGAACTCCACGGTGAGCGGGGCGGCTTCCTCGACCAGCGCCTTGCGAACGGGCGAGTCGAGCCATGCCTTGAGGTTCGCTTCGGTATCGAACCGCAGGATGGCGACGAAATCCTCCTGGACGCCCGGTACGGGCGGTTCGAAGCGGTAGCCCTGGAGACCGGGGGCCTTGGACTGGGCGGCGGCGATCTTGTGCTCCCAGGCCCGATACTCCGCTTCCCGGCCGGGCTTCACCCGGGTGGAAATGATGGCCGATACCGGCGCCGGCTTGATGCCGCTGGCTTCGTCCTGGACGATGTGGACGTCGTCGCGGCCGACCAGCATGGTCGCGGCGCCGGCGATTCGACTCTGACGCTCGGGCGATCCCAGCCAGCGCTGTGCGTCGGCCAGGCTCGCGAAGCGCTGCAGGATGACCCAGTCGACCTGGAGAGGCGGGGCGGGCGGCAGCAGCCGCTGCTCGATGAAGCCGGGGAAGTGCTGGATGAGACTGCTCGTCTCGCCTTGCCAGCGGGCGAAGTCGTCGGCGCGCTCGGGACGAACGCACGTCTGCGTCACGATGCTGACGCTGTGGGCGGCGTCCGTCTTGCTCGCACTCACGGTTTGTCCGCGAGCCTGGAGAAGATCCGGTCCGGTGTGAACGGCAAATGCGCGAAGCGGACGCCGGTGGCGTCGGCGAGCGCATTGGCCACGGCGGGCGCGACCGGGTTGATGCCGCACTCGCCTTGAGATTTGGCGCCGAGCGGACCGATCGAATCGATCGTGTCGGCGAAGAAGATGTCGGTGTGGGGTGTGTCGGCGTAGGCCGGAATGCGATAGTTGCGCAGCTGCGGGTTCACCATGTGACCCTCGTCGTGCACCATGTTCTCGGTCAGCGCCCAGCCGTAGCCCATGGCCACCGCGCCATCGAGCTGGCCGCGGCACTGCATGGGATTGATCGGCCGACCGATGTCGGCGGCGTGCACGCTGTGCAGGACGCGGATTTCGCCGGTGACACGATGCACGGCCAGGCGGACGCCCTGCACGTTGAAGGCGATCGAACGCGGCGAGAGATAGGCCTTGCGCGCGACGGTGAAGCGATGGCCGATCGCGGCGCCGGCGGCGTGCAGATCGCTCAGCGGGATCCGCCTTTTGCCACAGACGACCGCGTCGCCGTCGAGGCGGCAGGCCGCAGGATCGGTGCCGGCATGACGGCTGGCGAAGGCGACGATGTCCTCGCGCATCGCCTCTGCCGTGAGATGCACCGCCTTGCCCGCGACCACGGTGCCGGTGCTGGCGAAGGTGCCGGTGTCGTAGGGCGTGCGGTCGGTGTCGGCGACGACGATGTCGATGTCGCCGGCCTTCACGCCCATGACGGTGGCCGCGATCTGCTTGTGCGCCGTGACGATGCCGTTGCCCATTTCTGACGACCCGCAGGCAAGATGATAGGTGCCGTCGGCCAGCAGCTTCATCTCCGCGCCGGAGCGATGCTCGGTCGGCGGTCCGCATTCGAGCATCGCCATGGCCACGCCCGTGCCCTCGGCCCACGCGTCGCCAGGGAGGCTGGCGACGCCGTTGCCCCGGGCCAGCTCGCGCTCGACGATGTCGAGGCACTCGGTGATGCCGTAGCTGCCGAAGCTCGCATCGCTGGGCTCGCGCCAGATCGATTCGATGTTGTCGCCCGGCCGCACGACGTTCTTGCGGCGCATCTCGATTGGATCGATCGCGAGAATACGCGCCATCTCGTCGATCGCGCTCTCGATGGCGAAGGTCGTCTGCGAGGCGCCATAGCCGCGGAAGCCGCCGCCCGGCACCATGTTGGTGTAGACCGCGTAGCCGGCGCCCTTCTTGTTGTCGCAGCGGTAGGCGGCAAGGGGGCTGCCGATGGCGGCCGCCAGCGTCTCGCTGCCGTGATTGCCATAGGCGCCGGTGTTGGACACGACGCGCACGTCCATCGCGGTCAGCGTGCCGTCCTTGCGCGCGCCGATCCTGACATGGGTGGTCATCTGATGCCGGGTCGTGGCGCCCAGGAATTCGTCCTCGCGCGTCCATTCCCACTTCACGGGACGACCGATCTTCATCGAGGCGAACAGGACGAGGTCTTCCGAGATCATCTCCTGCTTGCCGCCGAAGCCGCCGCCGACGCGCTCGGTGAAGACGTGGAGATCGCGGGTCCTGAGGCCCATCAGGTAGCAGAGCTTCTTCTGGGCGGCGAAGGGACCCTGAGAGCTGGTGCGGACGTGCCAGCGCCGGTCCTCGCCCTGCCAGGCGATCGAACCGTGCGTCTCGAGATGGACGTGCTGCACGCGCGACGTCGAATAAGTCATCTCGTGGATGGCGTCGGCTTCCTCGAAGCCCTTGGCGATGTCGCCGATCTCGCCATGCAGGTCGCAGTAGACATTGCCGCTGTCGGTGACGACGTCCTTGTCGTGGAGCAGGGGAGCGCCGGGCTCCATGGCCCGGACGGGATCGAAGACGGCCGGAAGGAGTTCATACTCGACCCGAAGGGCGCGACATCCGGCTTCAGCCGCGCCTTCGCTCTCCGCAACCACCGCGGCGACACGCTGTCCGGCGAAGCGCAGGACGTTGTCGAGCATGTAGGTATCGTCGGGATCGACGAGATGATCCTCGTGCAGTGCGGTGCTGTAGAGCCGCCGCGGCACGTCCTGCCAGTCATAGACTGCGACGACACCGGGCACCGCCAGCGCCGGCGTCTTGTCGATCCCCAGGATGCGGGCATGAGCATGCGGCGAGCGCAGCACCTTGAGGTGCAGCATGCCCGGCATCGCGACGTCCATCGTGTACCGCGCCCGGCCGGTCAGGATCGCGTCGGTGAAGGGATTGGGCAGGCTGGCGCCGCACGCCTTGCCGGCCGCGTCTGCCTCGATGTTGCACTTCCCGTTCAACGCGTCGGTGATCGAGCGATAACCGGTGCAGCGGCAGAGATTGCCCTTCAGCGCATGCGGCAGGTCTGCCTTCTGCTCCTCGCTCATGCCGGCCGTGGTCATGATCATGCCGGCGGCGCAGAAGCCGCACTGGAACGCCTGTGCGTCGTGGAAGGCCTTCTGGACGGGATGCATCCCGCCCTCGGGAGCGAGACCCTCGATGGTGGTAACCTTGCGGCCCTCGGCCCGGAAGGCCGGAACCAGGCAGGAATGGAACGGCTTGCCGTCGATCCAGACGGTGCAGGCGCCACAATCGCCGGCATCGCAGCCTTTCTTGACGCCAAAGACTTCGAGGTCGCGCAGGAAGGTGCGCAGACACTGTCCGGGCCCTGGATCGACCGAGTAGAGAGCGCCGTTGATTTCGTACCGGCTCATGCGAGCTCCGCTCGGATCTGTTCGGCGAAGTGATAGGTGATGTGCTGCTTGTAGGCAGCCGAGCCGTGGACGTCCTGGAAGTAGTCGTCGGCCGACAGCCGCTCGTCGATCGCCTGGCGCAGCTCGTCGGCCGCCGGCGTGCGGTCGAAGCGCAGCTGCACCGGCCGGGGCGTCGCCGCGGTGATCGTCAGGAGGAAATCGCGTCCGTCGTCGTTTACCGTCGCGATGATCAGGGCCGCCGAGCGTCCGAGACGCGTCAGAGACATCTGACGCATGGCATAGCGCCTGGTCAGTGCGGTCGCGGGGAGGTGGACCGAGCGAAGCAGTTCGCCGGGGCCCAGCACGTTCTTGTGGTTATCCGTCACGAAGTCGACGACCGGGACCTGCCGGGGGGCGCCATCGCGCGGCCACAGCGTGCAGATGCCCTCGAGAGCGGCGGTCAGGGAGATCATGGCGCCGGCCGGCAGCGACATCACGATGTTGCCGCCGATCGTGGCGGCGTTCCAGATCTTGAAGGACATCAGGAACGAATCGATGCAGTCCCGGAAGAGAGGCACCGCTTTCCAGTTCGCCGGGCCCTTGAAGGCATGAAGGTCAGCCACGCGACAGGTCGCGGCGATCTCCAGTCCCCCGGCCGTCGCCGCAAGGGGTGCCCATCCGAGCGCGTCGAGGTCGATCAGCGTATCGGTCGCGATCTGCGGCTCGGAGAAGAGCCAGGTTCCTCCCGCCAGCCATGCATAATTCGGCTGCCATGGACCGATCTCTTCGGCAGAGCCCGGCCGCCTGACATTTGTGATTGTGTTGAGGTTCATCGGAACGTCAGTCCTTGTAGACCTCGACGGTCTGCATCATGCCCATCTCCTCATGATTCATCATGTGGCAATGGAGCATGAAGACACCGGTATAGTCCAGAAACCGGGAGCGGAAGACGACGCTGCCGCCCTTGCGTTCGACGATCACGGAATCACGCCAGAGCGGGTCTTTCTGGGGCACGCCGTTGATCTGCGTCATCTGGAACGGATTTGTGTGGATGTGGAAGACGTGATCGTCGTGCTCGTGGGTGTTGATGATCGTCCATTCCTCGACCGCACCCAGCTTCACCCGCTGGTCGATACGGTTCGGGTCGAAGCTTTTTCCGTCGATCAGGAAGTTGAACTCCTGCCAATGCCCGGCCGCGTCGGCTTCCGGCGCGGTCGCCGACAGGACGAGCGTGCGACCGCCGGTCAGTTCGCTGTCCTTGATGTCTTCCAGCGGCGGCTTGGGCAGGCGCGCCGGGAGCTTCATCGGCATCGGATCGCCCGACACGACGACCCGGGCCAGCGGGCCGACCGGGGAGGGATGGCCCTGGTCGTAGGGCAGGGCACGGAACTCGTAGGTACCGGGCGTGCCCGCCTGCACCAGGATGTCGGCGCGCTGACCCGGCGCAAACAGAAGCGTCTTGAGCGACTGCATGTTGCGCAACGCGATGCCGTCATAGGCGATGACGTTGAGGTCATGCTTCTCCAGTTCCAGGAGAAAGTCGTCCTGGTATTGCGAGCCGACCAGGCGCCAGCGCTGAACTTCGCCCGGCCGCATCTCGATCGTCGGCCGGCGCTGGCCGTTGATCGCCAGGAAGCGGGTCGCGGTCTCGGGGAACAACGTCGAGAAGTTCTCGATCATGCCGAAGGCATCGAACACGACCTGCGACATGAGCATCACCCGCTCCTTCGCCGCGACAATCTCCGGGACGTCCGCGAAGTCGCCTTCGACGATGATGGCCCCCGACATGCCGCTCGCCATTTGCACGTCCGCGCCGCCGTGGTGATGCGGGTGGTACCAGTAGGTGCCGCATGTATGGTCTTTCGGCAGGGTGATCTCGATGTCGTATTTCTTGCCGGGCACCATGGAACGCATGACGTTGTCGGCGATGCCGCTCGGGCTGCAATGGGCGCCGTGGAAATGGAAGTTCGTATTGTTGAACTGGTGCGGTATCGCCATGTTCGCGGGCATCGCATCGCGGTTGGGCGGGAACTCGTTGGTCAGCCGGATCTTCAGCGTCTCACCGGGCTTCATGCGCAGGGTGGGTCCGTATGGTGCCCCCTCGTAGCTGCGCATGTAGAGTCGCTGGCCACCGATATTCTTGTAGGCGTAACGGCAGGAAAGAGTCGTCTGAAGCACGCCGTCGACCGAGCGCCGCACCTCGGGTTCGACCAGAGGCCGGTCCATGGCGGCCGGCGGCGGCTCGACGACCGGCCCGGGATCGAGACCCATGGCGGAGTGATCGTGCGGCGGACGCGGCGCGGGGCGCGGCTGCGCCTGGGCCTGCTGCGCGGGCCTCGGAGCAGGCGAAGGAGCCGCCGGCGCATGGTGCTGGTGCTGCGCTTCGGCTGTGTGTGACAGCAACAGTGCTGCGCCGAGCGCGGTGCCGCCGTTCAGCAGATGCCGCCTCGGCATCGTCGTCTTTGCCGGACGGTGATCCTCGATCCCATCCTGCCCTGAAGTCTTCTTCATGTATGCCTCTTACCTGCTTCCTGCAGACCACCCGTCGACCTCCAGGTGCTCAGTCGATGCCCTGTGTTGCGCGAGTGGTTTGCCGTCACGATGTTGATGATCGGCTCGACCCTCTTCGTCCGGTCGAGCGGCGTTTCGGCCGGCGTCTCGCCTTTCAGTATCCGGGCGATGAACGAGCCGGCATGGCGGAACCCCCTCTACATGGCTTTCGCCATGGCTCATCAGCTTGCACGCGGGCGGGGTCACTATCAGAAAGTGCTCTGGGGCAATATAATGGGATTGAAAAACGGTGGAATTGCCCGGCGTCTCAATGGGTAATGCATATGCTTGACCAGGCGTCTCAGCCGCTGGGCCAACTCGTCGATCTCACGACCGACAGTGTCTCGGCGCGCGACCGGATAGACTATTGGCGCGACGCCGTGCTGCGGCGGACCCGGCCCGAAATGGTGCGTAACGAGCAGCAATTCCACGGCCGCCTGCGACGCATCGTTCTCGCGGACGTCGAACTCATAGAGCATGCGTCGGATGGCATCGTTTCAGGCCGTGCCGCGTCACGCACCCGCTTCGAAGGCGGAGACGACATCGCGTTTGAGCTGATGCGCCAGGGCAGGTCCAATCTCACCCACAACGGCGAGCACCAGCTGAAGGCCGGCGATCTATGGCTGGTCGACTATGCCCGTCCTCTCCACACCGCTCTTTCCCGGCACCGGGCCTGTGGCATCGTCTTGTCGCGCCGCCGCCTGCATGAAGTGTTGGGCAACGATCTCTCCGATCTGGGCGGCTGCCGGGTGCCGGCGCGCGGGCTCGCAGCCGTGGTGCGGGCTCACATGATCGCTGCGCTGGACGAGGCGCCGAACATGACGCCGCCGGAGCGGATCGCCGCCGTAAAGGTATTGGCCGACATGGTGCTGGTCGTATTGCAGAAAGCGCGCCGCGGCGCGGTCGACACCGACCAGTTGGGCGAGGGCCAGTACCAGGCCGCGCTGGCCGTTATCGAGCGTGAGTGCAGCGATCCGGATTTGACGCCGGATCGGATTGCACTGGCCGTCGGCTGTTCACGGGCAACACTCTACAGGCTGTTTGCGCGCCAGGATCAGGGTGTCGCCGAGAGGATGTGGCAGGCCAGGCTGGAGCTTGCCCGGCGCCAGATATGTTCCAGTGCCGGGCTCGGCCTGTCTGTCGGCGAGATCGCGCTGCTGAGCGGCTTCACCGATCTTTCGTCGTTCAGCCGAATGTTCAGGCGGCGGTACGGTATGGCGCCGCAGGAAGCCCGTCGCGCGTGGTCGACGTCCGAAGCGCCTACTTCGTGAGAATGAGCTTCTCGGAGGCCGTCACGCGCAGCCGGTAGGTGCTGGTGCCGTGGCGGATGAGGAGTTCGCGACGGCCGGCCATCAGCTGGTTGCTGTCGACGCTCGATGCGTCGCGCTCCGGCTTTGCGCGGGATGCCTCGCCCGTGGAATGCAGCGTCATCATCTGGTCCATCTTCGCCTCGCTTGGTTAATTGCAAGTCACTCGCATTTGCAGATATTGCTCGTGTCTTGTCAATGCCCAAGCGAAGGCGACGGAGCGCGGGGTCAGCGTCCGGTAAAGGCGGGGAGCTGGTGCGCCGTGACCGGCGGAGCCGGCCCATCGAAGCGCTCGATCTCGACCAGGCAGGTCTGCGCGATGCAGCCCTGACTGAGCTTCGAGGAACCGATGTCGAGCGTCAGCGCATTCGGGTTGCCGTGCTTCTCCAGCGGCGTGTTGGAGCCGGAGTCCTGCGGATCGAACCAGGCGCCCGTCGACAGCCGCACCACGCCGCGGCGGATGCGGTCCGACAGCCGCGCGGAGGCCAGGCAGGCACCGCGGTCGTTGAAGACGCGCAGCAGGTCGCCATCGGCTATGCCGCGCGCGGCGGCGTCTTCAGGATGCATCGTGACCGGCTGGCGGCCCTTCACCTTGGTCGCTTTCGCGTGCGGGCTGTGGTCGAGCTGGCTGTGGAGCTTGTCGGCCGGCTGGTCCGACAGCATGTGCAACGGATAGCGCTCCGCAGTCTTTGAGCCGAGCCATTCGATCGGCTCCATCCAGACCGCATGGCCGGGGCAGTCGTCGTAACCGAACGATGCGATCTTCTCGGAGAAGATCTCGATCTTGCCCGACGGCGTCTTGAGCGGATTCGCGGCCGGATCGGCGCGGAACTTCGCGAGCATCACCGGATCGGTGTTCTCGCCCGGGACCCTGGCGATGCCAGCCTCCCAGAAATCCTCGAACGAGGGCAACTCCACGCCCATCTTCGCGGACTTCAGGCGGCCTTCTTCGTGCATGTGCGCGAGCCACTGCATCGCATCCCGGCCCTCGGTATAGACGTCGTCGGCGCCGAGGCGGCGGGTGATCTCCGAGAAGATCCAGTAGTCGTCGCGCGCCTCGCCGATCGGCTCGCGCGCCTTCTTCATGGCGATCAGGAAGGGCTCGCGCCGCGCGTAGCCGATGTCGTCGCGCTCGAGGCCGGTCGTCGCCGGCAGCACGATGTCGGCCATCTTCGCCGCCGGCGTCCAGAACTGCTCGTTGAAGATGATCGTCTCGGGTTTGGCCCATGCGACCCGCAGGCGGTTGAGGTCCTGATGATGATGGAACGGATTGCCGCCCGCCCAATAGATCAGCTTGATGTCGGGGTAGGTGAGTTCCTTGCCGTTGTAATGAACCTTGCCGCCCGGATTGAGCAGCATGTCGGTGAACCGCGCGACCGGGATGAAGTCGGGGACCTGGTTGGTGCCCTGCGACAGCGTCGGGCCGGCGAGCAGGGGGGCGGTGCTGCCCATGCCGTTGGTCGGACCGTAGCTCGCGCCGAGCCCGCCGCCTGGCAGGCCGATCTGCCCCAGCATGCAGGCGAGCGTCACCAGCGCCCAGAAGGGCTGCTCGCCATGATGCGAGCGCTGCAGCGACCAGTTGATGTTCACCGTGGTCCGCGTCGCCGCCATCTCGCGCGCCAGCGCGCGGATGCGCACGGCCGAGATGCCGGTGATCTTCTCGGCCCATTCCGGAGTCTTGTCCGCGAGCGATGGCGCGAACTTGTCGAATCCCACCGTGCAGCGGTCGAGGAACTCCCGGTCGTAGAGCTTCTCGGTGTGGAGCACATGGCAGAGCGCCAGGATCATCGCGGCGTCGGTATTGGGCCGGATCGGCAGCCATTCGATGTCGCCGCCGGTATCGAGGTCCTCGGCGGTCGGCGTGATGTTGATGAAGCGCACGCCCTTGGCGCGCATGCCGTACAGGCCGTCCTTGAGACGATGCACCATCGCGCCGCCGGCGCTGATCTGCGCGTTCTTGTGCGGCGCGCCGCCGAAGGTGACGAACAGCTTGCAGTGATCGGCCAGCACGTCCCACGTGGTGTGCATCGCCATCAGGTCTTCCATGCTGGCCAGGATGTGCGGCATCAACACGCGCGCCGCGCCGAGGCTGTAGGAGTCCTGGTGGCGGACATAGCCGCCGAGCGCATTCAGGAAGCGATGGACCTGGCTCTGCGCGTGATGGAAGCGGCCCGCGCTCGACCAGCCGTAGGAGCCGCCGAAGATCGCGCGGTTCGAGTGCGCGTCCTTCACGCGCTTCAGTTCGGCGGAAACCATGTCGAGCGCCTCGTCCCACGGCACCTCGACGAAGGGCTCCTGTCCGCGCTTTTCGCTGTTCGCGCCGGGGCCTTTCTCCAGCCAGCTCTTGCGGAAGGAGGGCCGGCGCACGCGCATCCGCGCGACCTCGTCCGACAGCATGTGCAGGCCGATCGGCGACGGATCGGGATCCTTCGAGAAAGGATGCAGCTTCGCAGCCTGTCCCTTGTCGTCGTATTCGACTTCGTAGACGCCCCAGTGGGCGGCGGTCAGGGTACGCTGATGGGTCATGGCACGCTCACGCTGCTTTCTTGGCGATACTCAGGAAGCGGTCGACGGTCGCCTGTTCGGTGTCGAAGGCCGTGACGAGGCGGTAGGCCCGCTCGCCCGGCCTGTCCGACGGCCAGGCATGATACTGCGCCCCCGCGGCCTGGAGCGCATCATGCATGCGCGGCGGCAGGATCACGAATATCTCGTTGGCGTCGACCGGATAGAGGAGCTGCGTCCCCTTGAGCGTCGTCAGGCCGGCCACGAGACGCCGCGCCATCGTGTTGGCGTGATTGGCATTGGAGAGCCACAGACCGTCGGTCAGGTAAGCTTCGAGCTGCGCCGACAGGAACCGCATCTTGGAAAAGAGATGGCCGGAGCGCTTGCGGCGGAACTCGAACTCGCGGGCGAGGTCGGGGTCGAAGAACACGACGACTTCGGCGGCGAGCGCTCCGTTCTTGGTCGCGCCGAGGCTCAGCACGTCGACGCCCGCCATCCAGGAAAGTTCTGCCGCCGAACAGCCGACGAAGGCCAGGGCGTTGGCGAAGCGCGCGCCGTCCATGTGCAGCTTGAGCCCGTGGCGGTGCGCCGTCGTGGCGATCGAGACGACCGCGTCGGGATCGTAGACGGTGCCGCATTCCGTCGCCTGCGTGATGCTGACGGCCGAGGGCTGGGGATGGTGCACGGAGCCGTAGACCGGCTGGGCCAGAGCCTCGGCCAGCTTCTTCTGGTCGATCTTTCCGGCGGGGCCGGGAATGGTGGAGAGCTTGGCGCCCGAGGCGAAGAACTCCGGCGCGTTGGCCTCGTCGACCACGATATGCGCTTCGGCATGGCAATAGATCGAGCCCCAGGGGGGCGTGCAGCAGGACAGCGCCAGGGAGTTGGCCGCCGTGCCCGTCGCCACCGGGAAGGCAACGAGATCGTGCTTGCCGAAGATGTCGCGCAGGCGACGCTCGACCCGGTGTGTCCAGTCGTCGGCTCCATAGGATGGCGCCGTGCTGCCGTCCGAGAAGGCCTTCGTCACGGCCTCGAGGATGACGGGATGGGCGCCGACTTCGTTGTCGCTGCGGAAATTCATTCCTTGTCCTTGTGAAACGCGATGGCGCCTGAGTCCGAACGGACTAGCGACTGGCTCCCGGCGGGAATTCGATCTTGCCGAGCAGCGCACCGCTGCGCGGGTCGACGACATAGGCCGCAGAGGGGGCGCCCTGCGATTCGACATGCACCACGAGGCGATCGCCGACGGCGGTCATCGAAACCACGCGAGCGCCTGAGGGCAGGGCGATGCGCTCGGCGAAGCCGCTAGCGCCGGCCGATGTTGGCGAATGGCCGGCGTTGGGCGTAGAGATACGCCGGGCGATTTCGGCGACGGCAACGACGAAGCCCACCACGATCAGCAGGCCCATTCCGATCACGAGCACCTTCAGCCAAAGCGGTGCGGAGGCCTGAGCAGGGGACGCCAAGTAAACTCCATGAGCGACGCCGGCCGTCACACCGTGACCTTCGACGAGAGCGCCGCCGGCGAACGGCTGGACCGCGCGCTGGCTGTTGCCTTGCCTGCCCTGACGCGAAGCAGGGTGAAGGCGCTGATCGAGGGCCGCTGCGTAGCGCTGGCGGGAGGGCAGACGATAGAAGAGCCGTCCCGCAAGGTCAAAACGGGCGACGTGTTCATTGTCGAGATTCCGGAACCCGAACCGGCCACGCCGCAGGCCCAGGACATGGCCCTGGAGATCCTGTTCGAGGATGCCGACCTGCTGGTCCTGAACAAGCCGGCCGGGATGGTCGTCCATCCGGCGCCGGGCAATCCCGACCGGACCTTGGTCAACGCCCTGCTGGCCCATTGCGGCGACAGCCTCTCGGGCATCGGCGGGGTGAGGCGGCCGGGCATCGTGCACCGGCTCGACAAGGACACGTCGGGGGTGATGGTCGCGGCCAAGAACGACGTAACCCACCATGCCCTGTCCAGGTTGTTTGCCGCCCACGACCTCGAGCGGATCTACAAGGCGCTGGTCTGGGGGGCGCCCAAGGGCCAGCGGGGGACGGTCGAGGCGGCGTTGGGGCGGCATCCGGTCGACCGCAAGCGCATGGCGGTCCGCAAGAGCGGTGGACGGGCAGCGTTCACGGAATACTGGTTGGAACAGCGCTTCGGGCCGCCGCTGGCGCCGATCGCCAGTCTGGTGGGTGCCAAGCTCGGTACCGGCCGAACCCATCAGGTCCGCGTCCACATGGCCCATATCGGCTGTCCCGTGGTGGGAGATCCGGTCTATGGCCGAAAAACCCGCAACGGCAGTGCGCCCGAATCGTTGAGAAGCTTCCCAAGGCAGGCACTTCACGCATCTGTGCTCGCTTTCCGGCACCCGACGACAGGGAAGGACATGCGATTTGCCACAGAATTGCCTCAGGACTTCCTGAAGTTGTTGGGAACGCTGAACGGCGTTAAGTAAAGCCCGCAATACCCGAGGGGTTTACTCGGATTTATATTGACCGAGGGGCTTTCCGACTTCTAGAGTCGGATTTAGCAGTCGGGGGACGAGAGTGCTAAATGATCGTTCACCGGCTTTCCCGCGTAGAAAGGGGGAGAAGCCATGAGTACAGCCACCGCAAACCTTCCCGCCCTGCCGTCGTCACTGACGCCCGAGGGCAATCTCAGCCGCTACCTGTCGGACATCCGGAAGTTTCCCCTGCTGGAGCCCCAGGAAGAATTCATGCTGGCCAAGCGCTGGCGGGAACATGGTGACTCGAAAGCCGCCCACCGGCTCGTCACCAGCCATCTGCGCCTCGTTGCCAAGATCGCCATGGGCTATCGCGGCTACGGCCTGCCCGTCGCCGAGCTCATTTCCGAGGGCAATGTCGGCATGATGCAGGCCGTGAAGCGGTTCGATCCGGACCGTGGATTCCGCTTGGCGACTTACGCCATGTGGTGGATCCGCGCCTCGATCCAGGAATACATCCTGCACAGCTGGTCGCTCGTGAAGATGGGCACCACGGCGGCGCAGAAGAAGCTGTTCTTCAACCTGCGTAAGCTCAAGGGCCAGATGCAGGCCATCGAGGAAGGCGACCTGACGCCCGAGCAGGTGAGCAAGATCGCCACCCGCCTCGGCGTTCCGGAAGAGGAGGTGGTGAACATGAACCGCCGCCTCGCCGCGCCGGACTCGTCGCTCAACGCCCCGGTGAAGGCCGAGGGCGACATGGAGTGGCAGGACTGGCTGGTCGACGATGCGCCCAACCAGGAAGCCCGCCTCGGCGAGAGCCAGGAACTGGGCCAGCGCAAGGGCATGCTGGCCGCCGCGCTGAAGCAGCTCACCGACCGCGAGCGCCACATCATCGTGGAGCGTCGCCTGGTCGACGAGCCCAAGACGCTCGAGGACCTGTCGGCCAAGTACGGCATCAGCCGGGAGCGCGTGCGTCAGATCGAGGTTCGCGCCTTCGACAAGCTGCAGAAGGCCATGAAGAACATGGTGGTGGAAGCCGCCGGCCGGCCCACGACCCAGCCGTCCCGCGCCTGAGGGACGGGACGCGATCGATTGGGTAGGCTCCCGGAAACGCTCCGGGAGCCTGCCATGACGACTTCACCGATTCTCTACGAGACGCGACCGGACGGCATCGCCCGGATCGTTCTCAATCGTCCCGAGGCGCGCAACGCGCAGGACACGGCGTTCCTCTATGCGCTGAACGAGGCCTTCGACCGGGCCGCGCACGACGACACGGTGAAGGTGATCGTGCTGTCGGCCAACGGGCCGCACTTTTCCTCGGGCCACGACCTGCGCGAGGTTGACGGCCATGGCAACATGGCCAGGCACGAGACGGTCGGCACCTGGGGAGGCTTCGGCAAGCCTGGTGCGGAGGCCCAGTACGCGCGCGAGCAGGAGATCTACCTCGGATTCTGCGAGCGCTGGCGCAACATCCCCAAGCCGACGCTGGCGCTGGTCCACGGCAAGGTGATGATCGGCGGCCTGATGCTCATGTGGCCCTGCGACCTCATCGTCTGTTCGGAGGACGCCGAGTTCCTCGACCATTCGGTGGCCATGGGAGTGGGCGGCGCGGAGTTCTTCGCCCATCCCTGGGAGATGGGCATCCGCAAGGCCAAGGAGTTCCTGTTCACCGCCGACTGGATCAATGCCGCCGAGGCGCATCGCCTGGGCATGGTGAACCACGTCGTGCCGCGTCCCGAACTCGAGACCTTCGGCCTCGCCATGGCCGAGCGCATCGCCCGCAAGCCGCTGTTCGCGCTGAAGCTCGTGAAGCAGGCCATCAACGCCGCCCAGGACGCACAGGGCCGGGTCGGCGCCATGCAGACCTCGTTCGCGCTTCATCACCTCGCTCACGCCCACAACATGCTGGCGCACGGCAAGCTCGTCGACCCGACCGGCGTGATGCCGGCGATCAAGAAGCACGAGAAGCCGACCTAAAGTCTTTCCATCTCACATTGACCCACTCACCTCATCCTGAGAGCTTGTGAATCTTTGAGCAAGGCATGGAGAGACGTCACTTTTGAGAAGTTTCCGAATCCTGGCCGCCTTCTCGAGATTCGATTTCGTTCGTCCCCAGTGGGGCGCGAGAATCAAAATTGCGCGGTTGTCGGGCGCATGTCTCGCAGTCGAATACATTCACAAACTCTGAGGAGCGCCGCGAAGCGGCGCGTCTCGAAGGATGGGCAACGGACAAGGTGCGCGTGCCCACCCTTCGAGACGCGCTTCTGCGAAGCGCTCCTCAGGGTGAGGTCGGCGTTGCAATGCTCGGCTCGATTCAATCTAGTCCAGAAACTAGCACTTGCCCGCATGTCGCCGCCCGGCGAGCCTTCCGCGGAACTCCGGTGCCCTCAGGTCCGATTCAGGCGAGGCTCGGATCGACCACCAGAATGGTCTTGGCCGCTCCGTCACCGGACAGTGCGTACTCGAGTGCTTCGCGGGCCTTGTCGAAGGCAAAGGTCCTTCCGACCGGTACGTCGAGGTCGCCCTTCGCGACCCAGCCGAGCAGTTCGTCGAGTGCGCGGGCGGCGGCACCGGCCTCGAACACCGCGCCGAACTGGCGATAGTCCACGCCGACCAGGGCTGCTCCCTTGAGGAGGGGCAAATTCACCGGCAAGGCCGGTATGTCGCCGCCGGCAAAGCCTATGACGAGGTAGCGTCCACCCCATCCAAGCGACCGGAACGCAGGCTGCAGCAAGGGTCCGCTGACCGGATCGAAGACGACGTCGATGCCGTTGGGGGCTGCCGCCTTTAGCCGGTCCCGCCATCCGTCGACGTCCCGGTCGAGGGTGACTTGTGCACCTGCCTCCGCGACGACGGCGCGCTTCTGCTCGGTCGAGGCGACACCGATGACGTTCGCGCCGAGTAACCGACCGACCTGCACCGCGGCCAAACCGACTCCACCGGCGGCACCGATCACCACGAGGGTCTCGCCGGCCTTGAGTGCGGCGCGATCGCGAAGGCCATGCAGGGCCGTGCCGTAGTTGACGCGAAAGCCGGCGGCCTGGTTCAGGCTCATCCGGTCGGGTACGCGGCTGATGGCGCGTGCGGAAGCGATCGCGTACTCCGCAAAGCCGCCGCGCACCTGCGCCAGCACACGCTCTCCGATCGCGTATCCCGTGACCCCTGGCCCCAGCTCATCGACCACGCCCCCGATCTCGGAACCGGGCACGTGAGGCAAGGGCGGCTTGACCTGATAGCGGCCGAGCGCAACCAGAGCATCGACGAACCCGACCCCGCAGGCCGCGACCTTGATGCGAACCTCGCCCTCGCCAGGCTGCGGTACCGGCAGGTCCACCGGGACATAGTTGTCGATGGAGCTGAGATCGGCGGTCTGGATGGCTTTCATTGAGACGAACCTTCGTTCTCTACGCGCGGTAGCCGGTTCGCTCGAAGAACTGCGCGATCTCTCGTGCGGCGAGATCGGGCTGCTCATAGTGAACGAAGTGGCCGGCATCCTCCGCGATGCCGGCCTCCACGTCCTTGAAGTACTCCCCGACGACGTCGATCCACGAGGACTTCAGCACGGGATCGTGACGGCCCCACAGGACGCGCGTCGGCTGGGTGATCATCGGCGGCTTCGGCGCGGTGCCGGCCATGACCGCAAGCCGGCCGGCATTCTGCGAGATGTACCAGTTGAAGCCGCCCTGGAGGTTGCCGGGCCGCATGAAGTTGTCGACCCAGCGTTCCAGCACGCCGTCGAACGCGTCCTTGCGATGGCACCAGTGCGTCAGGAAATGCCGGAAATAGGCCCGGCAGGAGTCGCGTGAGGCGCCGACGATGCCGGGGGCGAACGGCATCTGGTGGAAGGTCTGGTACCAGATCTCGTTGATCTGCTCGGGCGCCCGCCAGCGCGCGCCGACGCCGTGGGTGCCGCAGTTGAAGAAGAACAGACCCGCCACCCGGTCGGGATGGCGGATCGCCAGCCGCTGCATCACGTAGGCGCCAACGTCGTGGCCGACGAAGCCCGCCTTGGCGATGCCCAGACGATCGAGCAGCGCGACGATGTCGTCGGCCAGCACGTCGGGCCCGGCCTGGTCGGAAGGACCGGACGTCGGGTTGCCGCTTTCGCCGAAGCCGCGGAAGTCGGGCGCGATCAGGCGGAAGCGATCACCCAGCCGCTCGAACATCGGCTCCCAGGTCGCCCAGAATTCCGGCCAGCCGTGCAGCAGGAGCAGCGGCGCGCCGCTGCCGGCTTCGGCCACGTGGGTCGGGAAGCCGCGCGTCTCGACGAACGAGTGCCTGACGGCCGACATCGGCACCTCCTGGCTAAGCCTTCTTCACCATCGCTTCGATCAGCGTCGGCCCATCGGTCCGGGCCAGCGCCCGGTCGAGGGCGGCGTCGAAGCCTTCCGCCGTGTCGACCCGCTCGGACGGCAGGCCGAAGCCCTCGGCGATCTTGGCGATGTTCATCGGCGGGT
The DNA here is from genome assembly GCA_001557035.1 of Rhodospirillaceae bacterium CCH5-H10. GTDB lineage: Bacteria > Pseudomonadota > Alphaproteobacteria > Reyranellales > Reyranellaceae > Reyranella. The sequence goes on from LSKJ01000732.1 coordinate 19,385, forward strand.
CGTTGAAGTCCATGCCGATCGGCGTGTCGTTGCCGTGGAACAGCTTCAGGCGGTTCTTGAGGATCTGGTAGCCCTCGTTGTTGGTGATCAGGAAGATCACCGGCAGCTTCTGGTTGGCCGCGCTCCACAGCGCCGAGATCGAGTACATGGCGCTGCCATCGCCGATCACGGCCACGACGCGGCGCTTGGGCTCGGCAATCTGCACGCCCACGGCCGCGGCAATGCCCCAGCCGATGCCACCGCTGACATTGCCGAAGAAGCTGTTCCTGTCTCGGAAGGCGAAGTAGCTCGGCAGCGTCATGGTGCTGGTGAGGCCTTCCTCGACGACGATGGCGTCCTTGGGCAGCTTGTCGCTGAGGCGCATCATCACCCATTCGGCCGGCAGCGGCTTCGTCGTGGGCGTCTCGACCTTGGCCGCCTTCTGGGCGCGCTGGGCGCTCCAGTTGCGCTTCGAGATTTCCGTCAGCGACGCCTTGGCCTGGTCGGCGAGCGACTTGCCGCCCAGCTTCTTCAGCAATGGGATCAGCGCCTTCAGCGTCTCCTTCACGTCGGCGCGCAACGCGATCTCGGCCGGGAAGTTCTTGCCCATCTCCCAGTCGCGCAGGCCGATCATCGCAACCTTCGTCGTCTCGGGCAGCGGCTCGGTCTCGCTCCACACCGACATCTTGAGTACGTCGGCGCCGACGCAGAGCATCAGGTCGTAGTCGGACAGCACGCGGCGCACGTACTTCTGGTCGCGGTTCAGCGCGCCGAGATAGGCGGGATGTTCCGACGGGAAATGCGCACCCCAGGCCACGGTCTGCTGCAGCACCGGCGCGCCCAGCGTCTCGGCCAGTTCGGTGGCCTCGGCAAAGGCGTCGGACGTCGCGATCTCGTGGCCGGCCAGGATCACCGGCTTCTTCGCGGACAGCAGGCGCCTGGCGAGCTGCTCCAGCGCGGCATCGCTCGGGCGCACCGCCGTGTCGACGCGGGTCACGTCGCCCATGTCGATGGCGGCTTCGTTGTTCAGGATGTCGCCCGGCAGCGAGATGAAGACCGGGCCGGTCGGAGCAGTCAGCGCGACCTTGGCGGCGCGGCGCAGGATGCGCGGCAGGTCCTCGATGCGGCTGACCTCGGTGGCCCATTTCACGACCGGCTGGGCGATCGGCACCAGCGGCGCATAGAGGAGGGGCTCGGTCAGGCCGTGGCCCTGCTCCTGCTGGCCGGCGGTCACGATCATCGGCGTGCCCGACATCATCGAGGTGTAGATCGAGCCGATGGCATTGCCGAGACCGGGCGCCACATGGACGTTGCAGGACACCAGCTTGCCCGAGGCGCGGGCATAGCCGTCGGCCATGGCGATCACCACGGCCTCCTGGAGGGCGAGCACGTAGCCCATTTCCGGCGCCGAGGAGAGCGCATGCATGATCGGCAGTTCGGTCGTGCCGGGATTGCCGAACATCTTGGTGACGCCCTCATCCTTCAGCACGCGCAGGAAGGCATCGCGGCCGGTGATGGTGTTGGGGACGTGTGCGTCGGGCATTTCATTTCCTCCGTTGGGCGGGCGAGGGTAGCGCGCCGTCGTGCCCCGTGAAATGATCGAGTGCATGACGGTTGGAAGACCACGCGCGATGCGGAAAGCCGGTGACTGATCTCGAACGGAGGATCGCGGCGCTGGCGTGCTGGCGCGGCCCGGTGACCATGGCGCCGCTGACGGGCGGGCTCACCAATCTGTCGTACATGGTCGAGGATGCCGGCGAGAAATTCGTCGTGCGCTGCGGCGACGACATTCCCGTCCATCACGTCTTCCGCGATCGCGAGCGGGCAGCCTCCGTGGCCGCGCATGCCGCGGGTCTCTCGCCGGAAGTCGTCCACACCGAGCCCGGCCTCCTCGTGATGCGCTTCGTCGAAGGCCGGACCTTCACGGAACCGGATCTGCGCGCGAACATTCACCGGCTCGCGCCGCTGCTGCGTAAATGTCATCGCGAAGTTGGCCAGCATCTCGCGGGGCCGCCCAGCTTCTTCTCGGTATTCCATGTGATCCGCGACTACGGCCGCACGATCGTGGCGGCGGGCAGCCCGTTCGCGGCCGGCGTGCCGCGCTATTTGGAGGCGAACCGGGCGCTGGAAGCGGCGCAGATGCCGCTGCCCATCATCTTCGGCCATCACGATCTGCTGCCGGGCAACGTCATGGACGACGGAAAGCGCCTGTGGCTGATCGACTGGGAGTATGGCGGCTTCGGCACGGCCATGTTCGACCTGGCCAATCTTTCGGCGAACGGCGCCTTCGGCGAGGCCGAGGATACGGCGCTTCTGGATGCCTATTTCGAGGGCAATGTATCGGCCGATCTGCGGCGGTCCTTCCAGGCGATGAAGGCCGCAAGCGCCTTGCGCGAGGCCATGTGGGCCATGGTCTCCGATGCTCACCTGAAAATCCCCGGCGCCGACTACAAGGCGCATGCAAAGGATTATCTCGGCCGCTTCGAGGAACTGATGGCCCATTGATTGCATGTCGCGTCTGGGGACCAGACTTCAGGAGCACATGCATGAGCCTTCGCCGATTCAGCCTTGCCGTTGCGATCGCAGCAGCGTCAATCGTCCCGCTTTCGGCCGTACAGGCCCAGGAAAAGACGCTCCGCATCGCCATGACGGCGTCGGACATTCCCACCACCACGGGCATGCCGAACAACGGCTTCGAGGGCATGCGCTTCCTCGGCTTCCCGATCTTCGAGGGTTTGATCCTGTTCGACCTGTCCAAGTCGGACCAACTCGCCACGCTGCGGCCCGGCCTCGCCGAGAGCTGGAAGCAGGCGCCGGACGACAAGAAGACCTGGATATTCAACCTTCGGAAAGGCGTGAAATTCCATGACGGCACGGACTTCAACGCCGATGCGGTGATCTGGAACCTCGAGCGCATCTTCAACAAGGACAGTGCCCAGTTCGAGGCGAATTCCGCGGGGATCATGCGTTCGCGCGTGCCGATCCTCGCCGGCTACAAGAAGATCGACGACAATACCGTGGCGCTCACCACCACGGTCGTCGCTTCGTATTTCCCGTGGATGGTGCCCTACATCCTGACCGCTTCGCCCACACAATGGGACAAGGCCGGCAAGGACTGGAACAAGGTGGCTGCCGCCGGCGGCGCGGGCACCGGGCCCTTCAAGATCACCAAGGTCGTTCCGCGCCAGTCGGTGTCGCTTGGCCGCAATGACGGGTATTGGGACCCGGCGAAGAAGGCCAAGGTCGACGCGGTTCTTCTCTTGCCGATCCCCGAGGCCAACACGCGTCTCGCCGCGCTGCGCTCGGGCCGTGTCGACTGGATCGAGGTGCCGCCGCCGGACGGCATCCCGTCTCTGAAGCAGGCGGGCTATGTGATCTCCACCAATTCCTACCCGCACGTCTGGCCGTGGTTCTACAATATGGCCGCCAAGAACAGCCCGCTGGCCGACGTCCGCGTGCGCCAGGGGCTCAACTACTGCATCGATCGCGGCGCCATCGTCTCGATGCTCAACGGCACGGCCGAGCCGTCGGTCGGCTGGCTGAAGCCCACCGACGCCGCGTTCGGCAATCCCGAGCACCGCTACACGTTCGATCCGGCGAAGGGCAAGAAGCTGCTGGCCGAGGCCGGCTTCACGCCGCAGAAGCCGCTCTCCTTCAAGGTCATGATCTCGACCTCGGGTTCGGGCCAGATGCTGCCGCTGCCGATGAACGAAGCGCTGCAGGAGAACCTGAAGCAGGCCTGCGGCGTCGACGTCCAGGTCGATGCCGTCGAGTGGCAGGTGCTGCTGAACGCCAGCCGGGCCACGCCCGACGCGCCGTCGCTGAATGGTGCTATGGCCTTGAATGTCAGCTCGCCGTCGAGCGACGTCGGCATGATGTATCGCTACTTCGCCGCGGCCAACTTCTCGCCCAACGGCTCGAACTTCGAGCAGTGGAAGGACGACAAGTTCGAGACGGCGCTCGCCACGTTGGCGGAAGCCACGGACGACGCGGTCATCCTGGAGAACTTCAAGAAGGCCCACGAGCGGCTGGTCGACAACCCGCCGTGGCTCTTCATCGTCCACGACCTCAATCCCCGTGCGTTCAGCAAGAACGTACAGGGATTCGTGCCGGCCCAGTCCTGGTTCGTCGACCTGACGAACGTGAGCTTGAAGTAGGCGTCGGAGAAAGAGAAAGATCCTTCGCTTCGCTCAGGATGACACGGTCTTTCATCCTGAGCGGAGCGAAGGATCCTTCTCGCCTCAGCGAGCGCAGATCTTCGGAATCTTCGACAACATCTCGAGCGAGCAGACCTCGTTCGGGAAGAGGGCCCAGACCGCGGCGAGGATGATCGCCAGGAAGATGAACGGGCGCAGCACGCGCAGCACGACCGGCAGAAGAACCTGCAGCGCCCAGTAGGCCAGGAGCAGGCCGATGACCACGGCGAGCACGCGATACTGCATGCTCCAAGTGTCCCAGGTGCCGAGATTGGCCCGCGTCAGGAGTTCGTTGATCTGTTCCACGATCAGTCGCGGAACGGATCGGTCATGAGGATCGTGTCCTCGCGCTGCGGGCTGGTGCTGAGCAGCGCCACCGGGCAACCGACCAGTTCCTCGACGCGCCGCACATACTTGATACAGGTCGCCGGCAGTTCGCCGAAGGAACGGGCACCCTGGGTGCTTTCGCTCCAGCCCTCGAACTCTTCCCAGATCGGCTTCAGCTTGGCCTGCGCGCCCATGGTGAAGGGGAAGCGCTCGATGCGCTTGCCGTCCAGCTCGTAGCCGACGCAGACCTTGATGACCTTCTCACCATCGAGCACGTCGAGTTTGGTGAGCGCGATGCCGTCGATGCCGTTCAGCTTGACCGCCTGGCGCACCATCACGGCGTCGAACCAGCCGCAGCGGCGGCGGCGGCCGGTGTTGGTGCCGAACTCCTTGCCGCGGTCGCCCAGGCCCTGGCCGATCTCGTCGGTCAGTTCGGTGGGGAAGGGGCCGTCGCCGACGCGGGTGGTGTAGGCCTTGGCGATGCCCAGGACATAGCCGACCGAGCCGTTGCCCATGCCGCTGCCGATCATCGCCTGCGCCGCCACGGTGTTCGACGAAGTGACGTAGGGATAGGTGCCGTGGTCGATGTCGAGCATGGTGGCCTGCGCGCCCTCGAACAGGATGCGCTTGCCCGCGGCGCGCAGCCCGTCGAGCCGCTCCCATACATCTTCCGCGAAGGGCAGGATCTTCGGCGCCAGCTCGAGTAGCTCGGCCGTCAGTTTGGCCGGATCGATCTGCGGCTGGCCGAGGCCCTGGCGCAGCGCATTGTGATGCGCCAGCAGCGTGTTGACCTTGAGCGGCAGCATGTCCGGCTCGGCGAGATCGCCGACGCGGATGGCGCGGCGGCCGACCTTGTCCTCATAGGCAGGGCCGATGCCGCGGCGCGTCGTGCCGACACGGATGACGCCCGGCGCATCCTCGCGCCAGCCGTCGAGGTCGCGGTGCAGCGGCAGGATGAGGACGGCGTGATTGGCGATCTTCAGACTGGCCGGCGTGACCGACAGGCCCTGCGCGGTAACTTTCTTCACCTCCTCGAGGAAGTGCCAGGGGTCGATCACGACGCCGTTGCCGATGATCGAGAGCTTGCCCTCGCGCACCACGCCCGAGGGCAGAAGCGCCAGCTTGTAGGTCTGGTTGCCGATGACCAGCGTATGGCCGGCATTGTGACCGCCCTGGAAGCGCACCACGACCTCGGCGCGTTCGCTCAACCAATCGACGATCTTGCCTTTGCCTTCGTCGCCCCACTGGGCGCCGATCACTGCCACATTGGCCATTGCCTGTTTCCTTCGGCCGGTTCCCTTCACACACGAAAACGCCTCCCCGGGGCCGGTTCCGGAGAGGCGTGATGTCGGATAGCACTTCCCCTCGCCGCGAGCGAGGCGAAATGCATCCTCAGAGAGGAACGGCCTCGCCGTCGACCAGCGCGTGGCTGCAGCGCAGGCGCTTTGCTTCGGCGCGCGGCTCCGGGGCTGCGACGACAGCGCGCACGACGGCATAGCCTTTCGTCTGCCACGACGCGCAATCGGCCCACGGCGTTCCGAGGCCGACATAGAGGCGCGGCCGCTCGGGCGGCGCTTCGGAGGCCGCCAGCACGGCGTCCATGTAGACCGTGAAACCGGTAGCCGATTCGCTGACGCCGTCCTCCGGATAGCCCGCCGAATAACGGCCGCCGCGGGCGAGTTCCTCGCGGCCCTTGAGCGCGAAGACGGAGAAGGAGACGCCGGTCTGGTATTCGAGACCGCGATACTCGACGGGATCGATGGTAAGCGGCAGGCCGTCCTCTGCCGCCGAGACGAGCTTCACGACTTCGGCGAGACGGGCCGCTTCGGCTGCCGCCGCCTCCGGCAGCTCGAGCCGGGCGAGCTGGGCGAGGCCCTTGTCGGCGGGACCGGCAGCACGGAGGAGCCCGGCGAAGAGATCGGCCGCCTTCTTGCCGACGCCGGCCTTGGCGATGCCGCCTTCGTCCTTGCGGTCGAGCGCCCGGCGCAGGCGGCTCATGGCCTCCTCGGGCTGGTTCACGCCGCTCGCGACGGCTGCGACCAGCGTGGGCAGGTTGAGGTCCACCGACAGGTCCGACACGCCGATGGCGCGCAGCGTTTCCACCGCCAGAAGGACAGCCTCGGCATCGGCTTCGGCGCTGTCGACCCCGATCAGCTCGGTGCCGACCTGGGCGAACTGGCGCTCGGGCTTGAGCGCGCTGCCGCGGACGCGGATCACGTTGCCGCCATAGGAAAGGCGCAGCGGCCGGGGTTCGTGCTTCAGTCGGGTCACGGCGATGCGGGCCACCTGGACCGTCATGTCTGGCCGCACGCCCATCATGCGCTGGGAAACCGGATCCATGAGGCGGAAGGTTTGCTGGGATAGTGCCGCTCCGGGCCCGCCCAGCAGCGACTCCTCGAATTCGACCAGCGGCGGCTTCACCCGCTCGTAGCCGAACGCGGCAAAGCGCTCGATGGCTACATCGATGGCGCGCGCCTCCCGGGCAGCGTCGGGGGGCAGCAGATCGGCGAGGCCTGCAGGCAGGAGGCCGCGGTGGTCGTTGTCGTTTGAGCTCATGGTGGCGCTTGATAGCCCATTGCGCCCCGGATGGGGAGGCGGGACGCGACCGTCGCCGGGTGGCTCGTTTTCCCGGTCCGCATGGGTTATTGCTCCCCGGCATGAATTCCGCTCCACGCCCGGCCGTTTCCGTCGTGGCGCCCTGCTACAACGAGCAGGACGCCTTGCCCGAGTTTTTGCGCCGGGTCTGCGCCGTCCTGGACGGGATCGGCGGGACGAGCGAGGTGGTGCTGGTCGACGACGGCTCGCGCGACCGGACATGGGATGTCCTGGTCGAAGCGGCTGCCCGCGACCCGCGCCTCGTGGCCGTCCGCCTGATGCGCAACCATGGGCACCAGCTCGCACTGACGGCCGGGCTGTCGGTCTGCCGTGGGGAGCGCATCCTCATCATCGACGCCGACCTGCAGGATCCACCCGAGCTGCTGGTCGACATGATGAAGCTGATCGACGAAGGCGCGGACGTCGTCTACGGCCAGCGTCGCCAGCGCGACGGCGAGAGCCTGTTCAAGCGCGCCACGGCGGCAGGCTTCTATCGCCTGATCGGCCGCCTGACCGACGTGCAGATCCCGCCCGACGCCGGCGACTTCCGGCTGATCACGCGACGCGTCCTCGACCTTCTGCTGGCGATGCCCGAGCGCCACCGCTTCATCCGCGGCATGGTGGCCTGGATCGGAGGCCGGCAGGTGCCACTGGTCTATGATCGGCATGCGCGTGTGGCCGGCGAGAGCAAGTATCCGCTCTCCAAGATGATCCGTTTCGCCGCCGACGCCATTACCTCCTTCTCGGTGGTGCCGCTGATGGCCTCGATGACCATCGGCTGGGTCATGGCGGGGCTGGGCTTTGCCTTCTTCCTCTACTCGATCGTCGGCTGGGTGAACGGGCACACGATGCCGGGCTGGACCTCGCTGATGGCCGCCGTCGGCCTGCTGGGCGGGATGCAGTTCCTGATGCTGGGCGTTATCGGCGCCTATCTCGGCCGGCTCTACGACCAGAGCAAGGGACGGCCGCTGTTCATGATTCGCGACATCGTCGGCGGCCAGAAGTGAGCACGCCCGAACCGCAATCCTGGTCGGGCGAGCCGGCGGAGTTCGACGACTACGCCGCCGAATACCAGGGCGGCCTCGACAATCCGATCAAGCGGATGCTGGGCAGCTCGCCCGACCAGTTCATCGCGGTGAAGGCGCGCTGGCTGCTGCGCCGCGAGCCCGGCCTGCGGGCCGGCGGATTGTCCATCCTCGACTATGGCTGCGGAGTCGGCAGCCTGATGCGCGTGCTGATCGGGCACGGCGCGAAGGGCTCCTTCACAGGCTGCGACATCTCGACGGGCATGCTGCGCCAGGTCGAGAAGCGCTGGCCGCGCGAGCTTGGCGCGCCGCCGGCGCTGGCGCCGCAGCAGGGCGCCAGCACACCCTTCGCCGACGGGCAGTTCGATATCGCCATGATCAGCGCCGTGCTGCACCACGTGCCGATCGAGGACCGGCCGGCTGTCTATACCGAACTGGGCCGCGTCCTGAAGCCCGGCGGGCGGCTCTACGTCTTCGAGCACAATCCACGGAATCCGCTGGTACGGCACGTGATCGCCCGCACGCCGATCGACCGCAACGCCATCCTGCTCGATGCAAACGAGGTCCGGCATGGACTGCTGGACGCGGCGCGCTACGAACTCGACACCGACTACCTCATGTTCATGCCGCCGGGCATCGCCTTCCTCCGGGGCGTCGATCGCCTGCTGACATGGCTGCCGATGGGCGCGCAATATGCCGTTGCGGCCCGCAAAGCGGCCTGAGGAGGGATGGATGGATCGTCAGGTTTTCGAGGCCGAATTGAAGCGTGACGGCTACGACGAAGTCGTCACCGGCACCACCCAGGGTCCCAAGCACAATGCCGAGCACAGTCATCCCTACGACGTGCGGGCGATGGTGATCGAAGGCGCGATCACGCTGGTATGGGAAGGCAGGACCCAGACCTTCCGTCCCGGCGAGATTTTCACCATGGCGCGCGGCTGTCCGCATACCGAGACGTTCGGCCCCGAAGGCGTCGTGACGTTGGTCGGCCGCAAGCACTAGGGTCTTTCCGATTCAAGTTCATCCGCACATCCTCATCCTGAGGAGCCGCGCTTCGCGCGGCGTCTCGAAGGATGGGCCACGGACACGGTGCGCGTTCCCATCCTTCGAGACGCGGTCCTGCGGACCGCTCCTCAGGATGAGGCCATCGTTTGAAAGCGGTGTGATTCCTTCTCGACCGGGAAACTTCTAGTGACGAAGGCGGCGCCTGCCTGGCAACTCCTGCTCGCCTTCGCGCTGTCCCTGCTGGTGCTGTGCGGCCTGATCGGGTGGCTGCAGAACGTCCACATCATCAGCGCCAACGGCATGTACAAGAGCATCCAGGCCGAGCCCTGGATCGCCTCGCCGTCGACCGCGCGCCTCGATCAGTCGAACTATCTCTTCTTCCCGCTCTACGGGGTGAGTGCCCGCCTGCTCGATGCGCTCGGCATCCTGCGCGGCGTGGCGTGGAAGCAGTTCGCCTATCTCAATGCCTTCTGGGCGAGCATCGGCACGGTCATCGTCTATGCCTTCGTCCATCGCCTGACCGGCAGCGTGCGCGTCGCCGCGCTCACCTCGGTGTTCCATCTCGGATGCGGCTTCGTCCTGCTGCTGTCGGTGATCAGCGAGGACATCATGCCGGGCTACGTGTTCGTCCTGGGCTCGATGGCGCTGGCCGGACTTTGGTTCGACCGGCCGACATGGCGGCGCATCGCGATCGTCGGCGCGATCTTCACCCTGGGCTGGCTGATCGAATGGCGCCTGCTGTTTCCGACTTTGCCGGCCTTCGTGCTGGCCCTCCTGATCGCGCCGCAGCCGCTGAAGAACCGCGTCGGCCACGTGCTCGTCCTGCTGGTTTCGATCCTGGCCGTGTCGGGCATCGTCCAGCTTCTCTGGGAAGGCCATAACGGCGCGATCGGCCTGCACGACATCCTGTGGACCGGGAAGGGGGTGGCCACCGGCTGGGCCGGCATCACCTGGGACAAGGCGTGGATGATGCTGTCGGGCGTCGGCAACTACCTGCTGCTCCTCGGCGGCTTCGTCGATCCGAAGTCGGCGAAGGAGGCGGCGGGGCCGCTGGCGATCTCCGTGCTTCTCCAGGCCGCGATCTTCGTCGCGAGCGTCGTGCTGCTCTGGCCGCGCCGTGACGAGCCGCGGTTGCGGGCGGTCGCCGTCGTTTTCCTTGGCACGCTGGGAGCCGGGCAGGTCCTGAACTTCTACTCGCAGCCGCAGGACCCGCAGATGCAGATCAACGTCATGCCGTGGCTCGCCGTGGCCTGGGCGTTGCTGCTCGCGGGTCTGCTGCCGACACGACGCGGCCTGGCGATCGGATTGGCGGTTCTGTCTTTCGCGCCGCTCGCCTGGAATGTTGCGGCGCTGGCCAAATGGCGCGGCGACGACACGCGCTGGCTCGCAGCGACGGCGGCGCTGGAGAAGCGCTTTCCGCCGGACTCGAGCGTCTTTCTCTATTTCGGCTACGAGCCGATCACGACCTGGAAGTACGCGCTGTGGAGCCGGACCTGGGATTGGGACAATCGCGTCGCGATTCCGCCGGCGCCCTCCGCCGATCCGAAATTCAAGTGGATCGCGGTGAATGCCGGCGCCATTCGTCATCCCGGCTGGACGGCGGCCGAGCACGCCGCGGCGATCAAGCGCGACATCGATCTGGCGCTCGATCGCGGCTATCGCGTGGTCGTCTCCGACATGTGGTCGTGGCCGCCTGAGGTGCTGGCGGCCTACCTTGGAACGGTCGCTGCATCGGGGCGCACCGATGCGATCTACCGGATGCTGCATGACGACTTCCGCGCGACCGAGGCGTTCAGAGATCCGGTCGCCGGGACCTATTACGAGTTGCAGCGTCGCTGAACCGAAGCGCGACAATCTCTCCACATTGACGCCGCATCTGTCGGCCCGTATATCGGCCGCGGGCCACGCTCCCCCACCGGAGTGCATTTCTTCTGTAAGGGAGAATGACAGATGACTAAGCCGTCAATGCGTCCTGCGCGTCCCGATTTTTCCTCGGGCCCCTGCGCCAAGCGTCCGGGTTGGACACCGGAAGTTCTCAAAGATGCCGCCGTCGGGCGGTCCCATCGATCCAAGATCGGCAAGAAGAAGATCGTCGAAGCGGTCGATCGCACGCGCGCGATCCTCGGCATTCCCGCCGACCATCGCATCGCCATCGTTCCCGCGTCCGACACCGGTGCCGTCGAGATGGCGCTGTGGTCGCTGCTCGGCGCTCGCCCGGTCGACATGCTGACCTGGGAAAGCTTCGGCGAAGGCTGGGTCACCGACGTGGTGAAGCAGCTCAAGCTAAAGGATACCCGCACGCTCAAGGCGCCCTACGGCCAGATCGCCGACCTGAAGGCGGTCGACTGGACCCACGACGTCGTCTTCACCTGGAACGGAACGACCTCCGGCGTGAAGGTCCCGAACGGCGACTGGATCGCCGACAATCGTCAGGGCCTCGCAATCTGTGACGCGACCTCGGCCGTGTTCGCGATGGACCTGCCGTGGGCCAAGCTCGATGTCGTCACCTGGTCCTGGCAGAAGGTCATGGGCGGTGAGGGTGCGCACGGCATGCTCGTCCTGTCGCCGCGCGCCATCCAGCGCCTCGAGAGCTACACGCCGGCCTGGCCGATGCCGAAGATTTTCCGCCTGACCTCGGGCGGCAAGTTCTCCGAGGCCATCTTCAAGGGCGACACGATCAACACGCCCTCGCTGCTCTGCATCGAGGACGCGATCGATGGCCTGAAGTGGGGCGAGGGCGTCGGCGGGCTGAAGGGCCTGATGGCCCGCTCCGAGAGCAATCTCGGTGTGCTCGAGAAGTTCGTCGCCGAGCGTCCATGGGCAGCCTTCCTGGCGGCCGACAAGACGATCCGCTCGAATACCTCGGTGTGCCTCGTGATCAAGGCGCCGTGGTTCACCGCGCTGCCGGCCGACAAGCAGGCCGCGGCGGCGAAGAAGATGGGCGACCTGCTCGAGACGGAGAAGGCAGGCTATGACCTCGGCTCCTACCGCGACGCCCCGCCGGGCCTGCGCATCTGGTGCGGCGCGACGGTCGAGAAGGCCGATCTCGAAGCGCTACTGCCCTGGCTCGACTGGGCCTACGCAGAGATCGAGCGCGAGTTCGGCGCCAAGGCTGCCTGAGCTTTCATTGGAGCGCGCCACTCCAGTGGCGCTCAAGAATCATGATTGCGCCACTGGAGTGGCGCGCTCCCCCGACTTGAGGAGTCTCTAGTAATGGCCAAGCCCAAGGTTCTCATTTCCGACGAATTGTCCCCGCGCGCCGTCGAGATCTTTTCCGAACGCGGCTGCGACGTCGACTTTAGGCCGGGCCTGAAGCCCGCCGAACTGCGCGCCATCATCGGCAACTATGAAGGCCTGGCGATCCGCTCGGCGACCAAGGTCACGGCCGAGGTACTGGCCGAAGCCAAGAAGCTGAAGGTCGTGGGTCGCGCCGGCATCGGCGTCGACAATGTCGACATCAAGGCCGCCACCTCGCACGGCGTCGTCGTGATGAACACGCCGTTCGGCAATGCCATCACCACCGCCGAGCATGCGATCGCGCTGATGTTCGCCGTCGCCCGCCAGGTGCCGGAGGCCAATGCCAGCACGCAGGCCGGCAAGTGGGAGAAGAACAAGTTCATGGGCACCGAGCTCAGCTTCAAGACGCTGGGCCTGATCGGATGCGGCAACATCGGCTCGATCGTCGCGGAGCGCGCCATCGGCCTCAAGATGCGCGTCGTGGCCTATGACCCCTTCCTGAGCGACCAGCGCGCCACCGAGCTTGGCGTCGAGAAGGCGACCCTGGAGCAGGTGCTGGCGCGCGCCGACTTCATCACCGTCCACACGCCGCTCACCGAGCAGACCAAGAACATCCTGTCGCGGGCCAATCTGATGAAGACCAAGAAGGGCGTGCGCATCGTCAACTGCGCGCGCGGCGGTCTGGTCGACGAGCTGGCGGTGCGCGACCTGCTGGTTTCGGGCCACATCGCGGGCGCGGGCTTCGACGTGTTCGTCGAGGAGCCGGCCAAGCAGAACGTTCTGTTCGGCGCACCGAACCTCGTCTGCACGCCGCATCTCGGCGCCTCGACGGTGGAAGCGCAGGAGAACGTGGCGCTGCAGGTCGCCGAGCAGATGGCCGACTACCTGCTGACCGGCGCCGTCACCAACTCCCTCAACATGCCGAACGTCTCGGCCGAGGACGCGCCGAAGCTGGCGCCGTTCCTCGACCTCGCCGAGAAGCTGGGCTCCTTCGCGGGACAGCTCACCGACACCGACATCAAGGCCGTCTCGATCGAGTACGAAGGCCAAGTGGCGAAGCTCAACGTCAAGCCGCTGACCCAGGTGGCGCTGATGGGCGTGCTGCGGCCGCAGCTCACGTCGGTGAACATGGTCAACGCGCCGGTGATCGCCCGCGAGCGCGGAATCGAGGTGGCGGAGGTCAAGCACGAGCGCGAGACCGACTACAACTCGATGATCCGCCTTTCGGTCACGACCGAGAAGTACACGCGCTCGGTGACGGGCACGCTGTTCGGCGGCAAGCATCCGCGCATCGTCGAGATCAAGGGTATCGAGATCGACGCCGAGTTCGCGCCGCACATGCTCTACATCACCAACGACGACAAGCCGGGCTTCATCGGCCGTCTTGGCACGCTGCTGGGCGAGGGCAAAGTCAACATCGCGACCTTCCATCTGGGCCGCGACAAGCCGGGCGGATCGGCCATTGCCCTGGTCCAGGTCGACCAGCCGATCTCGGCTGAGCTGATGGGCAAGATCAGCGGTATCGAGGGCGTGATGCAGGCCAAGGCGCTGGGCTTCTAAAGCTGAGGTTTCGACGGGGCGACGTAGCGGCCTCAGAGAAGTTCTACGGAAATGCAGTCGTTGTGAGATTGTACCTATGGTCGAAAAATGACGTTCCCATTCCATTTCTGGATATCCGGTTTAGGTGGCGGCGCAGCGTCCTCGCGCTACCTGAGCGTCTGTTGGGTAAAGAATGGCACGAACGACGCACAACTTGTCGTGAGTTGAGGGCGGTTGGTGATTTACAAGCTCCCGGATTATCTCTTTACTCTTCGGTGGGACGATGAGTGGGAGGCTTGGCTCCGGCGTTGCGAACTTGGGGAAGTTGATGGGCGCCGAAGTGGCGTCCCATCCATCCGCGGCCGAAACCGTGGGCCGCGTAGCGCTACCGTGAATCCCAGCCATACAAGCCGTTCGGCCGTCTGACACGGCCTGCTTTGGCGTGGCGATTCAATTCGGGAGCATGCGGGAAATGGCAAACTTCACCGGCACCTCTGCGAGCGAGACGTTCGACGGAACCGAGTTCAACGATACCGCCGTCGGTAACGGCGGAAACGATACGCTGAACGGCAATGGCGGCGACGACACGCTGCAGCTTGGCGCCAACGGCACCAGCACCGCTTCCGGCGGGGCGGGCAACGACACGCTGAACGTCGAGGTCGCTGGCACAGGGGTGAAGACGCTGCTCGGCGGCGCCGACGACGACCGCATCAATATCGGCGGCACGGCGGTGAATTACGTCATCGACGGCGGCTCGGGGACCGACACGCTCGGCCTCTTCGGAACCGCCACGGTTGACTTCTCCCGCTCCACCGTAACGGACATCGAGGAATTTCGCGGCGGGG
>LSKJ01000733.1 GCA_001557035.1 Rhodospirillaceae bacterium CCH5-H10
GCCCTCGACCGCCATGCCGATCACCGGACGGATCGTGCCCAGCGCCAGCAGCTCGGCAGCGGCGCGCCGCGCGGTCTGCATGAAGAGCTGGCCGAACTCCTGCATCGAGAACTTGCCGTTGGTGAGGATGCCCTCCCACATGTCGGCGGCCCGCGACTGGATGTCGCCCAGCGCCCGCTTCAGGGGCTCGGTCCACAGTTCCTGGGCCTTCTTCAGATCCTCCTGCTGGATCTTCAGCCGCTCGTTCTGCTCGATCGCCGTCTGGCGCGCCTCGATCGCCTCGACGGTGATGGCTTGGCCGCCCTTCTCGGCCTCCTGCTTCGCGCGGATGATCGCCAGCTCCCGGGCGCGTATCTCCGGCAGCTCGTTCACCAGCTGCAGCTCGGCGGCCAGCAGGACGTTCTGCTTTTCCAGCTCGGTCGTGGCGACGGCGAAGGATTCGGCCGCCTTGCCCTCGATCACGCGCCGGTTGAAGCCCTCGATCTCGCCGGCCAGCGCGCGGACCTTCGGGTTGTTGCGGTCGAGCTTGTCGCCATAGGCCTGCATCGCCATTTCGAGCGACTTGGCCTTGATGTCCTGCTCCTGAAACGCCACCGACCCGCGCAGCGCGGCGGCCGTCATGACGTCCTGCGCCTCGGCAGCATGACGCAGCGTGTTGCGCAGCTTCTCGATGCGGTCGGCATCGCCCGCACCCGCGCCCCTTTCGACGGGGTGGCTGGCACCCGTCGTGGGTGGCGAATCTGGAATCAACCAGAAGGGGTCCGCCCCATGCCACCCCTGCCCACCTGTACCCTTGACCCGCGTCGCATCCCCGTCGAGTTTCTTCAGGAGAGGCGCGGCCCCCGGCTGACCCTTGATGTTGTTCTGCTCGAACTCTATGCGCTCAAGCGTCTCCACGGCGCCGGTGCCGGTGTTCGGGCCGGTCGTGAAGGTCTTGCCCAGCCAGTCGCCGGCGCCCTTGATCCAGTCGATTCCGAGGATGAGTGCCTTCAGAGGTGCAAGGGTCAGCGCAATCGCACCACCGATCACTTTGAAGCCCAGCGCCACAGGCTCGAACAGGTTCTCGCCCGCGAAGGCGCGCCACTTCAGGAACGACTGCTCGGCCGAGGAGCCAAGATCGTCCCACTGTTTGATTTTCTCCGGCGAGATCATTGCCCCCGCCTTCTGCGTGGCGGTCGCCAGCTCCCCTTGTCCCTTAGCGAGGGCCGGCACCAGGGTCAGCATCTTGCGGCCCGCCTTGTCGAACAGCTCGGTCGACAGCGCCGCCTTGACGTTGGCGTTGTCGACCGCGTCGAGCTTGCGCGCGGCCTCGGTCAGCAGGTCGTTGAACGGCCGGACATTGCCCTGGGCGTCGAGGATCATTACGCCGATACGCTTGAAGCTGTCGATCGCATCCTTGTTGCCCTGCGCGGCCTGGCCGATCTTCAGCGCGAACGAACCGGCACCCTTCTCCAGATCCTCCAGCTTCACGCTGGCGCCGGTCGCGGCATACTGCATCGCCTGCAGGTAGCGCGTGTTGGTCGTGAGCTGCTCGGCCATGCTGCCGAGCCCGCCCACCGCATTGGTGATGTCCTTGGCGAAGCCGACGGCGCCGGCCAGCGACAGGGCGACACCGAACACGCCCGCGAGACGGGCAATGCGGGAGAAGCCGGCACCCAGCACGTTGAACGTGCCTTCCATGCGGCTGATGACGCTGCCGGTCTGGATCGCCTGCTTCTCGATCTCCTCGAGCGAGCGCTTCGCCTGGGCCGCGCCCTCACGCGCCTTGCTGGCGTCGTAGACGATGCGGACGATCTTGACGCCGACTTCTTCCGTGGCCATCAGCCCCTCCATTGGCCTAGAGGCGAGCGGCCCTGCGGCCGCTCGCTATGGGCTCCGGGTACATCCGCCGGTCGCCCCTCCAGACC
>LSKJ01000734.1 GCA_001557035.1 Rhodospirillaceae bacterium CCH5-H10
GCCACTCCAGTGGCGCAATCATGATCATGAGCGCCACTGGAGTGGCGCGCTCCATCGAGATGCTGTGCCTCAGTTGCCGCGTTTGGGCGTGCGGTCGAAGACGACCGGCTTTGGCTTGCTGAACATCTTCCTGAAATGGACGCCGAACGAGCGGACGACGGTGGCGATCTGGCCGCCGACGAAGCGCACCAGCACCACGCCGAATTCGAGCGGCGGGATCTCGCCGCCGCGAATGAAATTGTGGCCGGCCCGCAGGAAGGTGGTCGCGCAGACCAGCACCCAGGCCACGGTGATCACCAACAGCGTCAGCAGCAGCGGCACCAGCGCCGGCGCCAGCAGTCCCGCGAGGATGCCTGACACGACGCCGACCAGCAGCACCGGCTGGTTCAGCGCCATGCACAGATGCAGCAGCGCCGCCAGCTTGGCCGAGGGGGTGATGTCGCGGCTCTTCAGGATCTCCGGGAACATGCGCATCGAGACGTGACGAAACCCGTCCTGCCAGCGCTGCTGCTGGCGCAACCACGTCTTGGTGTCGGCCGGCAGTTCGCCCGGCACCCCGACGCTGGTCAGGAACAGGGCACGCCAGCCCTTCACCCAGCCGCGATAGGTGAGGTCGAGATCCTCGGTGACGGTGTCGCCCTTCCAGCCGCCGCCGGCATCGATGGCCGCGCGCTGCCAAATCCCGCAGGTACCGTTGAACGGCAACGGATGGCCGGCCCAGCAGCGCGTCGCCTGCTCGATGCCGAGATGGGCGTCGAGCGTCACCATCTGCATCTCGGTGAGCGCGTTCTCGTGCGGATTGAGGAAGTCGAACCGCGCCTGGACGAAGGCGGTCCTGGGCTCGGCGAAGAACGGCCGCATGCAGACGCGCAGGAAATCCGTCGGCGGAATGTAGTCGACGTCGAAGATGGCGAAGAAATCGTGCGGCGTCTTCTGCATCGCCTCGTGCAGGGCACCGCCCTTGTAGCCGCTGCGGTCGGTGCGCTGCAGCGCGACCACGTCGAAGCCCTTGGCACGCAGGTCGGCCGCGACCTGGCGGACCATCTCCGCGGTCTCGTCGGTGCTGTCGTCGAGGAGCTGGATGTGCAGCTTGTCGCGCGGCCAGTCGAGTGCGGCCGCCGATTCGGCGCCACGCCGGACCACGGGCCCCTCGTTGAAGGACGGGATCTGCACCACCACGTGCGGCAGGTCGGCATCGGCCGGCAGCGGCGTCGACAACAGCCTCTCCTCGCGCCGCAGCCCCGCATCCTTCAGCCGATGATGCAGCAGCACCATGTAGAGAAGGCTGCCGATGAAGGCGGCCAGCAGCAGGCAGCACACCGCGAACAGCGCAGCGAAGAGGAGAGCGAGGGTCGCGAGAATTGCCATCGTTGTCTTCAGGTGCCGGTCTTGGGCGTGCGATTGAATTCGGTCTTCTTGCCGAAGCCCGCGCCGACGATTGCGGCGGCGTTGGCGACGGCCAGATAAATAATCAGCGCCGGCACGCTGGCAGCCGTGACCAGGTAGCGCGCTGTGCCGCCGCGCTTCAGTTTGCGGTAGGCCCCCCAGGTCATGCCGAACAGTACAGCCAGCATGCCGAGCAGCCAAAGCCACAGGCCGAACCGGAAGATGCCGAGCAAACGGCCGTGGCCGACGATCGAGACGACCAGCGCCACCACGCCCACGACGAGCAGCGGAAAGATGAGCTGCTGGCCCAGCGCCACGGTCGTCGTGAGCTTGGCCTCGGTCGGCCAGGCGGATTTCCAGATCGGCCCCAGCAGCTTGCGGGCGACCTGCACGAAGCCCTTCGACCAGCGACTCTGCTGGGCGCCGAAATCCTCGACCTTCTGCGGCAGCTCGCCGACCACGTGCGTGTCGACCAGGAACACGCCGGTCCAGCCCTTGAGATAGGTGCGCAGGACGAGATCGAGATCCTCCGACAACGTGTCGTGGGACCAGCCGCCCGCCTCCTCGACCGCGGCGCGGCGCCAGATGCCGCCGGTGCCGTTGAACTGGAACGGCACGTTGCGGCGGGCACGGACATCCTGCTCCACGGCAAAATGCGCGTCCTGCATCAGGCGCTGGGCGCGCGTCAGCCAGTTGCGCTCGCCGTTGCCCCATTCGATTCGGGTCTGCACGAAGGCGGCGCGCGGATTGGCCAGCATTGCGGCCATGGCTTGCCTGAGCCAGTTCGGCGGCGGCACGAAATCGGCATCGAACACTGCCACATAGGGAGCGTCGTCGAGCGCGAGACCGGCTGCGAGGGCGCCCGCCTTGAAGCCGCCGCGGTCGCTGCGACGCACATGATGCGCGTCGATGCCGGCCTTGCGCAGGCGCTCGATGGCATGCGAGGCGATGTCCGTCGTGATGTCGTTGCTGTCGTCGAGAAGCTGGATGGTCAGTCGGTCGCGCGGCCAGTCGAGCGCGCCCATCGCCGCCATCGAGCGCTCGACCACCAGCGGCTCGTTGTAGACGGGGACCTGGACCAGTACGCGCGGCAGCTCCTCGGGCAGGTCCGGCGCCGGCCTCTCATCGCGCGGCAGCTCGAACAGCCAGTAGACCAGGTAGAGGAAATAGGCCGCGATCGCGACCTGGGCGGCGAGGCACAGGAGGACGAGCAGGTCGACCAGGAAGAGCAGCATGGGCCGCCGCTCTCAGTGATAGTGAATGGGAACTTCGAAGCAGCGGCCGTCCTCGATGTGGAGGCGGCGCGAGGCGACGTCGAAGATGCGCTCGTCATGGGTCGACAGGACCACGGCGCACTTGGCGCGCATCGCGAGGTCCTTGAGCTGGTCGACGACCAGCCGGCCCGACACGCGGTCGAGCGCCGAGGTGGGCTCGTCGGCGATGATGAGGTCGGGCAACCCGATCATGGTGCGGGCGATGGCCACGCGCTGCTGCTGGCCGCCCGACAGTTCGTCGGGCCAGGACGCCGCCTTGTCGCCCAGCCCCAGCATGGTGAGCAGATGACGGGCGCGCGGCTCGTCCCAGGCGGGATCGGCCAGCGGCGTCGTCGAGACGCCGGCGATCACGTTCTGCAGCGCCGTCAGCGACGAAAGCAGATTACGCTTCTGGAACAGGAAGCGGATGCGATTGCGTAGTTCGTCGAGGCTGGCGCCGTTCAGGCCGACGATGTCGGTGCCGAGCAGGCGCAGCTTGCCCTCCGAGGGCTTGCGCATGGTCCCGAGAATGGTGAGCAGCGTCGTCTTGCCCGATCCCGACGGGCCGGTGACGATCACCAGCTCGCCCTCCCGGACCTGCATGTTGATGTCGAACAGCACGTCGACCCGCTGTGGGCCCTCGCCATAATGGTGATGGACGTCGACCGCCTCGACGACGGCCGGTCCGAAGCCATGTGTGTCGGTCGTCATGGTCACTCGAACAGCATGATGGGATCGACCCGCCACAGGCGGCGGATGGCGAACAGGCTGGAAACGACGGTCATGATCATGCAGGCGACCAGGGCGACGACCATTTCCCGGAGGCCCATCGTCATGCCGAGATGCATGGCGGCCTCGGTCGCGCCGTAGACGAATCGA
The DNA here is from genome assembly GCA_001557035.1 of Rhodospirillaceae bacterium CCH5-H10. Classification (GTDB taxonomy): domain Bacteria; phylum Pseudomonadota; class Alphaproteobacteria; order Reyranellales; family Reyranellaceae; genus Reyranella. Next base: position 3,519 of record LSKJ01000734.1, read on the forward strand.
CCCAGCGTGAAAGCGACAAGGAAGGCCGGCGTGATGATCGCCGCGCCGATCTGGCCGATCATGAACAGGAAGAACCACCAGTCGTAACCCAGGCTCTTCAGGATGGCGTATTCCGGCAGGTAGAAGCGGATGATCTGGTACTGGGCGTAGTAGATGAAGACCATGCCGATCATGACGCCCATCACGAAACCCAGATCCGTGATGTAGCCGACCGGCGTTTCGCGCGACCAATAGGTGCGCTCCCGCTTCTCGAAGTCGCGGAGGGTCAGCACCTCGCCGCGTCCCGCGAGGGCGGTGTTCAGTTCCTTGCGGACCGCGTCGACGTCGGAGCCCTTGGCGAGCTGGACGGCGATGAAGGCCGGCCGGTCCGACCACCATGAGCCGAACACCTCCGCCATCGTGTCCTCCGACATGATGATCGAGCCGTCGTTAAGCACGTTGGGGCCGAGCGCGAACGTGCCGACGACGAAAAGCTGGCGGAGAAGGCCGCGATTGTCGGGGGGCCCCAGCACCTGGAACTCCGGCTTGCCGGGACCGACCTGCTCGGCGAGGTCGCCGAAATAGGGGCGCGATTCGCGATCGTAGAGCAGCCGGCGCGCCTCGCGCAGCCGGTAGAGGTTGTCCCGCAGCCCGGGCACGTCGATCGCCGGGCGCTCGACATCGACGGCATACCAGGCGATGCGGCGGCCGGAATCCATCCCGGCATGCTTGATCGACATGACGCCGAACCAGAACGGCAGCGTATTGGTGACGGCGGGGTTGGCCGACACGACGTCGGTCATCGACGCCGGTACCTCGGCATGCAGCTGCAAGGACTTGAAGCCGTAGGGCACCAGGACGAGGTCCCCCACGACGGACCGGTGAAGGCGGATCGCCGAATCGTAGACGGCGCGCTCGATGCCGAGCTGCGCGAAGATGACGAGGAGACTTGCCGTCACGCCCGCCAGGGACAGCAGCGTGCTGGTCCGCTGCCGCTTCAACTGCTGGGACCCCAGCAGTTGAAGCGGCAGCGGACCAGCAC
>LSKJ01000735.1 GCA_001557035.1 Rhodospirillaceae bacterium CCH5-H10
TGGCGCCGAACACCTTGCGAATGTCCATCCGCAGGATAGGAGGCAATCGCGTATTCTGGCGCTACGTACTATAATACGCGGCCAAAATTGCTGGCGCGACAACGTCTCTATGCTTTTATGCAGATCAGGCTGCAATGGTCTTCACGATGCGCTTGGTGAGCAAAAAAGCTGGTGGATGTGATGCGTGCCGTGCATCGCCACTGGCCGAGCGACTGTGACTATGCGGTGGTTGGAGTTCCGATGGATGTTCTTCCTTCGCTGCGGTTCCTGAGATGACGACGCCTCCTTTTGACGACTGCCCTCCTGAAAGCGACGTTGTGACGTCGTACGACGAGCGGCACTTCGCGACGTATCTACGGTTGCTGGACGCGGCGGCCGAGGCCGCAGACTGGCGAGAAGTCGTGCGTATTGTCTTCGGGCTAGATCCGGAGCTGGAACCCCACCGCGCACGCGTGGTCTACGACACCCATTTGTCCCGGGCTCGGTGGATGACCGAGAAGGGCTTCCGTGATCTCTTGCGCGCATCGCGCAACTGACGGGCAAGACCCCAAGAAGAGACTTTTAGATAGCCCCTCGGGGGCGTCTTCGCATGACATCGCGCGTTCGGCGTTCGGGCTCTTCAACAACCGTTGGTCGCATG
>LSKJ01000736.1 GCA_001557035.1 Rhodospirillaceae bacterium CCH5-H10
ATCTACGAGATCTTCAACACCGCCGATGACCTGCAGGTTTTCGTCGGCATCACCAGCGACGGCCAGTGGAAGCGCTTCTGCGAGTTCTTCAAGCAGCCGGAGCTGGCGGCCGACCCGAAGCTCGCGACCAACAACCTGCGCATCGAGGCGCGCCCGTGGCTGGTGCCGAAGGTCGCCAGCGTGTTCAAGGCCTACACCAAGGAGGCGCTCGAGAGCATGTGCCTGGAGGCCGACATCTCCTTCGCACCGGTCGCGCGGCCGCAGGACCTGTTCGAGCATCCGCATCTGCTGGCCAACGGCTCCCTGGCGCCGACCACCCTGCCGGGCGGCGTTCAGACCCGCCTGCCGCTGCTGCCCTTCCAGATGATGGGCTGGCGGCCGCCGCTGACGTCGAACCCACCGGAGATCGGTCAGCACAATGACGAGGTGCTGGTGGAGATCGGCTACGACGCGGCGGGCATCGCGGGCCTGAAGACGGCCGGGCTGCTCGGACCGAAATAGCCCATGACCGCACGGCCTTTCAGCCGGGGCGAAGTCGTCGATCAGTTGCGCGCGCTGGGCGTCCGGTCCGGCGGCGTTTTGCTGGTGCATACCTCCTTTCGAGCCGTGCGGCCGATCGAGGGAGGGCCCCTCGGCCTGATCGATGCGCTGCGCTCGGCGCTCGGCTCCGAGGGCACCTTGGTCATGCCCTCCTGGACCGGTGACGACGAGGTGCCATTCGATCCTGCATCGACGCCCGCCGCCGAAGATCTCGGCACGACGGCCGATCTGTTCTGGCGCCAGCCTGGCGTCGTGCGCTCCGATCATTCGCAGGCTTTCGCCGCGATCGGTCCGCGCGCGGAGGCGATCGTGAAGACGCCGTTGCCCCTGCCGCCCCACGTTCCGGATAGTCCGGTGGGCAGGGTGCATGATTTCGATGGCCAGGTGCTGTTGCTGGGCGTCGGCCACGACGCCGACACGTCGCTGCATCTCGCCGAACTCATCGCGAAGGTGCCCTACGGCATCCCGCGGCACTGCATGGTGAGGCAGGACGGCAAGCGCGTGCGGATCGACTATCGGGAGAACGATCATTGCTGCCGGCGTTTCGCCTTGGCCGACGATTGGCTCCGGGCGAGGGGACTGCAGGCGGAGGGGCCGGTCGGTCATGGCACGGCGCGGCTGGCTCGGGCCCGGGACATCGTCGGTCTCGCGGTCGATGCGATTCGGCAGCAGCCCACGATCTTCCTGCACGAGCCCGGGGAAGGCTGCGCCGATTGCGACGAGGCGCGTGCCGGCTGAGACTCCGTCAGATCCGTCCGACGTCTTCCAGCGAGCGCACGATGTGGTCGTGCAGCCGGCGGGCCGGGGCGCCCAGGCCGCGCGCGGCGAGCAGGGCGATCTCGGTATCGTGCAGGTCGGGCAGCATCGAGCGCCGTTCCACCACGGTGAGCCCGGAGGGCACCATGTCCTTCGGCAGCACCGTGACGCCGAGACCAGCCTTCACGGCCGCGTGCTGGCCGGCCAGCGAGGCGCAGCTATACGCAACCCGCCAGCGGCGCCGCGCGCGGTTCAGGCTGTCGGTGGCGCGCTTGCGGTAGACGCAGGGCGGCGGCGAAACGACGAGGGGCAGGGGGCCTTCCTCGGGCAGGGCAAGCTGGCCCGCGGCGACCCACACCAGCGGCTCGCGCCAGACGCGGACGCCCCGGTTGGAGCGTTCGGGCTCGCGCTTGACCAGTACGAGGTCGAATGCGCCTTCCCGGAAACGCTCGACGAGAGTGAGCGTGAGGTCGCACGTCACCTCGAGTTGCACGGCGGGATAGGCCTGGGCGAAACGCGCCAGGACCTGCGGCAGGTAACTGGTCGCAAAATCCTCCGGCGTTCCCAGGCGCACGGTCCCGGCCAGCGCGGGCTGTGACAGGCTGGCGACCAGCCGGTCGTTGAGCTCGAGCATCTGGCGGGCATGCGGCAGCAGGGCGTCGCCTTCGGCCGTCAGACGGACGTGCCGGGTCGCGCGATCCAGCAGGCGCTTGCCCAGCCCTTCCTCCAGTCGCTTGACCTGAAGGCTGAGGGTCGACTGGCGGCGCAACAGCGTCCCGGCCGCGCGGGTGAAGCTGCCGAGATCGGCCACCGTCACGAAGGCGCGCAGCAGATCGACGTCGAGGTTGTGCAGCCGAGCCATGATTTATCAATTTCCCTGAATAATCTGTCGCCAACTATCAATTTCCCGGAAAAGGCGCCACCGCCTAATGGAGGGCACCGAAAACACCGAGGCCCCCATGTCCTTCTTCGATCTCGCCGGCCAGAACATCCTCTCGCCGATGGTGCTGTTCTTCGTCCTCGGTACGGCCCTCAGCCTCGCCCGCTCGGACCTCTCCATTCCGGGTTCGGTGGCGAAGCTGTTGTCGCTTTATCTGATGATGTCGATCGGCTTCCGCGGGGGTGTCGAGGTCGCCCATCACGGGCTCTCCGCGACGCTTGCCGCCTCGCTTGCGGCGGGCG
>LSKJ01000737.1 GCA_001557035.1 Rhodospirillaceae bacterium CCH5-H10
CCGGACCGCGTTCTTCGCGCGATGGATTATCCGACGATCGATCACCGCGGCCCCGAGTTCAACGCGCTGGCCAAAAAGGTCCTTCGTTCCGTCCGCCAGATTTTCCAGACAAAACAACCGGTTATCGTCTATCCCGCATCCGGGACCGGAGCTTGGGAAGCGGCCCTCGTGAACACCCTGTCGCCCGGCGACCTGGTGCTGATGTGGGAAACCGGCCACTTCGCCTCGCTCTGGAAGAAGATGGCCGACAAGCTTGGAATCAAATCAGAATTCATGGGTGGCGACTGGCGCAAGCCGGCCGATCCGGCAGCCATCGAGAAGCGCCTGAAGGAAGATACCGGGCACGCCATCAAGGCGGTCTGCATCGTCCACAACGAGACCTCCACGGGCGTCGTGAGCGACATCTCGGCGGTGCGGCGCGCCATCGATGCCGTCAGGCACCCCGCCCTCCTCCTGGTCGACACGATCTCGTCGCTGGGTTCGGTCGACTATCGCCACGACGCCTGGGGCGTCGACGTGACCGTGGCCGGCTCGCAGAAGGGCCTCATGCTGCCGCCCGGCCTCTCCTTCAACGCGCTGAGCGAGAAGGCGATCGAAGCCTCCAAGTCATCGAAGATGGTGAAGGCGTTCTGGAACTGGGACGAGATGCTGACGGCCAATGCCAACGGCTGGTTCCCCTATACGCCCGCCACCAACCTGCTCTACGGCCTCAGCGAGGCCTGCGACATGCTGCTGGAGGAAGGGCTGGACGCGGTGTTTGCCCGCCATGCGCGCCATGCCGAGGCGACCCGTACCGCCGTGAACGCCTGGGGCCTGGAAATCCTGTGCAGCGATCCCACGGCCTATTCGGGCTCGCTGACGGCGATCGTCATGCCCGAAGGCCACGACGCCGATGCTTTCCGCAAGGTGGCGCTCGAGAACTTCAACATGTCGCTCGGCCAGGGCCTCACCAAGGTCGCGGGCAAGGTGTTCCGCATCGGCCATCTCGGCGACTTCAACGACCTGATGCTGATGGGCACCCTCTCCGGGGTCGAGATGGCGCTCGGCCTCGCCAAGGTGCCGCACACGGCCGGCGGCGCGCAGGCCGCCCTCACCTATCTGCGCGACACGGCCCCCGGCGCCCGGAAGGGCTGATCCGGGGCGGGTCCGGCCGTGTGACGCCGCGGCGCTAGCCCGGGATCGACAGCGGACCCGGGTCGCCGCCGACGGGCCTGCGCAGGCAGGCGACATGATGGCCGGGCGCGACCTCGATGAGCGGCGGCGCCGTCACGCGACATTCAGCCGTCGCGTACAGACAACGCGTATGGAAATGGCAGCCGGGCGGCGGTTTGGCCGGGCTGGGCACGTCGCCCTGAACGATGCGCTTGCGCTTGCGGCGCCGCTTCGGGTCGGGCGCGGTCGCGGCCGACAGCAGCGCCTCGGTATAGGGATGCAGCGGCTGGGTGAAGAGCGTGCGCTTGTCCGTGAGCTCGACGATGCGGCCGAGATACATCACCGCGATTCGATGGCTGATGTGCCGCATGACCGCGAGGTCGTGGCTGATGAACAGGTAGGCGAGGCCATATTCTTCCTGCAGGTCGATCAGCAGGTTCAGCACCTGCGCCTGCACCGAGACGTCGAGCGCCGAGACCGGCTCGTCGGCCACGATTACGTCGGGATTCACCGACAGGGCCTTGGCGATGCCGAGCCGCTGGCGCTGTCCGCCGGAGAATTCATGCGCGAACTTGCGCATCGCCTCGGGCCGCAGGCCGACGCGCCGGAAGAGCTGCGCCACCCGCTCGTCGCGCTCCAAACCGTTGGCGATGCCGAAATTCTCCAGCGGCTCGCCGACGATGGTTCCCGAAGACAGGCGCGGGTTCATCGAGGAGTACGGATCCTGGAAGATCGTCTGGATGCGCCGGCGATGCGGCCACATCGCGCCGGGCTTGAGTGCGGTGACATCCTCGCCCGCCAGCACGATCTTGCCGGCGGTCGGCTCGATCAGCTTCAGCACGACC
>LSKJ01000074.1 GCA_001557035.1 Rhodospirillaceae bacterium CCH5-H10
GCGCTAGGTTGCCCGCCGTGAGGTAGGTGCCGCGTCCCGCGGCGCCGGGAAAGCCAAGGAGGCCCCCATGGCGGGCAGCGTCAACAAAGTCATTCTCGTCGGAAATCTCGGCCGCGACCCCGAAGTGAAGTCCATGCAGGACGGACGTTCGCTGGTGAATATGTCGGTGGCAACCTCCGAGACCTGGCGCGACCGCAACAGCGGCGAGCGCAAGGAGCGCACCGAGTGGCATCGCGTCGTGATCTTCAACGACAAGCTGGCCGAGGTCGCACAGAAGTTCCTGAAGAAGGGCGCCAAGGTCTATCTCGAAGGCCAGCTCACCACCCGCAAGTGGACCGACCAGAGCGGCCAGGAACGTTATACGACCGAGGTCGTCATCCCGCGCTTCGGCGGATCGCTCACCATGCTCGACGGCCGCAGTGGCGGCGGTGAGGGCGGCGGCGGCGGTGGCGGCATGGACGACGACTACGGC
>LSKJ01000738.1 GCA_001557035.1 Rhodospirillaceae bacterium CCH5-H10
CCGCCTGCAAGAGCGCGGCCGCGTCGTGTTTAGCGCTGCTGTCGATGGGCATGTCTATGCCCGCCACGGCACCACGGTCGAGACTCGGTTGACGGTCATCGATCGTGTACCCGCCGACAATCCGAGATCGTTTCCGGCATCACCAGGCATGGCGCCCGACGCTGCCACGCTGCTCCAGTGGGTGATGTCGAATGTTCCGTCGCGCTTGCCTGTCGACGGCGCCGTCGCGCTTCCGGCACTCATCCATCCCGTCGCAGTCGGACCGAGCCGCAGGCCCGC
>LSKJ01000739.1 GCA_001557035.1 Rhodospirillaceae bacterium CCH5-H10
CCCCCTGGCCGCCCCCCTGGCCGCCCATGAACTGTTCCAGCAAACGCTTCGCATCCAACATGTCGCCTCGCTTGATCGTAAAGACGACGCTCAGTTGATGTGCAATTGTGGCAAAAGCTGGCGTTTCATGCCCGCTTCGAGAGAAAAGCGGCGGCCGCGAACCCGGCGGCAGCCACCAGCATGATGACGGCCAGCCCCCACAGCACGGGCGTGTAACCACCGAAGGCGCCCCAGGCGAGCGATGCCAGCAACGGACCCGCGGCGCGCATGACGTTCGTGGGCATGGTGAGGGCGCCGGAAACGACGCCGTAGCCTTCCGGGCCGATGAACTCCGGCACCGCCATCCCGCGCAGGATCGTCACCAGGCCGTTGGCGACGCCGTAGACCACGGCGAACAGGATGAGCGGATAGACGTCGGTGATCCCTGTCGCGAGGAAACCCATCGAGATCGGGAAGGCGAAGTAGATCAGCGCGCCCAGCTGGATGGTGGTGATGTGCCGCTGCCCCACCATCAGCAGCACCCGGCCCACGACCTGCATGGGACCGATCAGGGCGATGATCGCCATCACGACGCCGATCGGCACGCCACGATCGTCGAGCAGGGGAATGAGATGGAAACTCATCGCCGAGAAGGCGAGCCCATAGCCCGCGAAGGCGACCACCAGTCCCCAGAAGGCCGGCACGCGGATCGCGGTGCTCAGGGGGCTTCTCTTGGCGGCACCCTCCTCCACCGGCTTGGGCGCGGCGATCGGGACGGCCTCTTCCTGGGGTCCCGGCACGATCAGCCAGTGCATCAGCGCCACGCCGAGGACGATGATCCCCATCACGTCGAGAGACGGCCGCCATCCGATCCATTCGATCAGGAACTGCGCGAAGGGGATGCCGAACGTGCTGGCCAACCCGCCGAGGAACGTCATCAGCAGGATCGCCTGCTTGTAGCGAGGCCCGTACACGCGCGTGATCACCGCAAAGGCGGGTTCGTACAGGGTGACGGCCTGGCAGGCGCCCAGCCCCACCCACAGCACGTAGAACATCGGCAGCGAATCGATCCGGGACCACAGGAAGAACAGCAGGGCCGCCAGCACGGAGCCACCGGTCATCAGGAGGCGGCCGTGTCCGCGATCGATCCAGGCACCGACCGTGATGGAGCAAAGGCCCGCCGTGAGGAGGCCCGCGGAAAGGGCGCCGAACATGGCGCTGCGCGACCAGCCCAACTCCTGCGTCATCGGCACCACGAAAAGCGGGAACGTGTAGTAGACGAGGCCCCAGGAAATGAGCTGTCCGAGCGAGAGCATCCACAGGATGGTCGAGGGCCGCTTCCGCCACGGTCCCGCTGCCTTCGACTCCGCCATAATACCGCCCGTTCCACCCGCTTCTTTACAGAATGACGACCCTAACGCCCCGTCGCCCGCGAGGATAGACGCATGACAGAGACCAAGCGCATCAACCTCGCCCTGCAGGGCGGCGGCAGCCACGGTGCCTTCACCTGGGGCGTACTCGACGCGCTGATCGAGGATGGACGGCTAGAGTTCGAAGCCGTCAGCGGCACCAGCGCCGGCGCCATGAACGCCGCCATCCTGCTGCAGGGCTGGGCCAAAGGCGGTCCGGCCGGCGCCCGCTCCGCGCTGGCGGCCTTCTGGGGCGAACTGGGCCGGATGGCGATCGCCAGTCCGATCCGCCGAACGCCGCTCGACAGGCTGCAGGGCAACTGGAACCTCGACGATTCACCGGGCGCCCTGTGGGCCGACCTCATCCAGCGCACCCTCACGCCCTGGCAGCGCAATCCGCTGAAGTTCGATCCGCTGCGCGATCTTCTGACCCGTCACTTCGACCAGGACTCCGTCCGCGCCTGTCACCAGATCAAGGCCTTCATCGCCGCGACCAACGTGGCGACCGGCAAGGTGCGCATCTTCACGCGCGAGGAGTTGTCGATTGACGCGCTGCTGGCGTCGGCCTGCCTTCCCAGCATCCACGAAGCCGTCGTGATCGACGGCGAGCCCTATTGGGACGGCGGCTTCCGCGGCAATCCGCCGATCTGGCCGTTCATCTACAACAGCGAGAGCGCCGACGTCGTGATCGTGGAGGTTGACCCGCCCGGCCGCGAAGGCATTCCGCGCTCCAATGCCGAGATCGCCGACCGGCTGAACGAGATCACTTTCGGCGGGGCGCTCATGGCCGAGATGCGCGCCATCGCCTTCGTGCAGGAGCTGATCGACAAGGGCGCGGTGACCGGGGAATTCGGCGAGCGCCTCCGGAAGCTGCTGATCCACTCGATCACCGACGCCGCGACCCTGGGTCCGCTCGGCGCCGTCAGCAAATTCAACATCGAGCCGGAATTCCTCGACCATCTGTTCCAGGCCGGTCGCGCCGCCGCAACCGCGTGGCTGGCGTCGACGTTCGATAAGGTCGGTGTCGAGAACAGCATCGACATCCGGGCACGCTTCCTGTGACATCGGGGCCGAACAAAAAAGGAAAACATGAATGAAGCGGCTTCTCTCCGGGATTTCCGCCCTGGCCGTGCTCGCGGCCTCGATCTCCGCGCCCGCGCAGGCCTGCACCCGAACGCTCTATGTCGGCGACGGCAACCTCGTGCTCACCGGGCGGAACATGGACTGGAAAGAGGACATGTCGTCCAATCTCTGGGCCCTTCCGGCCGGCATGAAGCGCAACGGAGCGGCCGGTCCCAAATCCGCGGAATGGACCTCGAAGTACGGCAGCGTGATCGTCTCGGGCTATGAGGCCGGCAGCACCGACGGCATGAACGAGAAAGGGCTGGTTGCCAACCTGCTCTACCTCGCCGAGTCGCAGTATCCCAAGCCGGTCGCCGGCAAACCCGACATGTCGCTGTCGACCTGGCTGCAATACACGCTCGACAGTTTCGCCACTGTGGCAGAGGCGGTGGAAGCGCTGCGCGCCGAGCCCTTCAACGTCTACGCGCCGGCACTTCCCAACGGCGCACCGTCGACCCTGCACCTCTCGCTTTCGGATGCTTCGGGCGATTCGGCGATCCTCGAGTATGTGAACGGCAAGCTCGTGATCCATCACGGCAAGCAATACACCGTCATGACCAACTCGCCGATCTACGACGAGCAGCTCGCGCTCAACACCTACTGGCAGGGCATCGGCGGCCTCACCTTCCTGCCCGGCACAAACCGCGCCGCCGACCGCTTCGCCCGCGCGTCGTTCCTCCTGTCCGCGATCCCGCGTCAGAAGGACAAGAACTACATCCAGGGCGTACCGGAGCAGTCCTTCACCTTCCAGGCGGTCGCCAGCGTCATGAGCGTCATGCGCGCCGTCAGCGTGCCGCTCGGCATCACCACGCCCGACCAGCCGAACATCTCGTCGACGATCTGGCGGACCGTCTCGGATCAGAAGAACCTCGTCTACTATTTCGACTCCGCCACCCGGCCCAACACCTTCTGGGTGTCGTTCGACAGGATCGACCTGAAGCCCGGTGCGCCCGTTAAGAAGCTCACCATTCAGGGCGGCGAGGTCTTTTCCGGCGAAACGTCCGGCCAGTTCAAGCCGGCCGAAATCTTCAAGTTCCTCCCCGCAAATCCATAGTGACCATGCGCATCGGTATCGATCTCGGCGGCACCAAAATTGAAGGCATCGTCCTCGCGGACGACGGAAGGGAATGCGCGCGCTTGCGCGTTCCCACGCCGCGCGACAGTTACGAGGCAACCCTCGAAGCCGTCGCCGGCGTGATTCGCGAACTCGAAGCGCAGGTCGGCGAGACGTGCCGCGTCGGTCTCGGACACCCGGGCGCGATCTCTCCCGCCACGGGTCTGGTCAAGAACGCCAACTCGACCCGGCTGAACGGGCGTCCGCTCGATGTCGACCTCAAGCGGGTCCTCGACCGCACCGACATCCGCCTTTCCAACGACGCCAACTGCTTCGCCGTCTCGGAGGCTTCCGACGGCGCGGGCGCGGGCGCGCCGATCGTTTTCGGCGTCATCCTCGGGACGGGCGTCGGCGGCGGCGTCGTGATCGACGGCAGGCCGCTGGTCGGCGCCCAGGCGATCGGCGGCGAATGGGGGCACAACGCACTGCCCCTGCCCCGCGACGACGAACGCCCGGGACCGCAATGCTATTGCGGCCGCAGAGGCTGCGTGGAGTCCTGGCTGAGCGGCCCGGCTTTCCAGGCCCAGTATCTGAAGGCTTCGGGAAGTGAGCTCCGGGCCACCGACATCGCCGAGGCCGCCGCCGCCGGCGAGAGAATCGCGTCGGAGTGTCTCGAACGCTATTGCGACCGCCTCGCCCGCTCGCTCGCCAACGTGGTGAACCTGCTCGACCCGCACGTCATCGTGCTGGGCGGTGGCCTGTCGAAGATCCCGCAGCTCTACGAGCGCGTGCCCCAGCTCTGGAAAGACTACATCTTCTCCGAGCGCGACAGGATCGCGACCAGGCTGCGTCCGCCCGTGCACGGCGATTCAAGCGGCGTCCGCGGCGCCGCCTGGCTCTGGCCGATTTGAAGAGCAGGGATCCCTCGCTGCGCTCGGGATGACACCTACTTTTTGTTAGCCATTACGTGTCATCCCGAGCGCAGCGAGGGATCCTTCACTTGCACTCGGGCTTGGGGATCGGCTCGAGGCGGGTGATGCGGTATTCGATGCCGCCCTCGCCCTGCTCGTGGGTGCCGTAGAGTTCGATGCCGTTGTCGAGAGTGACGCTGCTCATCTCGAAGGCCGGCTCGCCCTGGCCCTTCGACTCGGCGTCGAAGAAGCCGGCGCGGTAGTAGATGCGGGTGCGACCGTCGACCAGCTCTTCCGCGCCCTCGGGGATCTTCACGTTGGCCAGTCGCCTCGGCACCTTGCCGATGACGGCATTGACCTGCTGCGGCGGCTTCACCTTGTCGCCGAAGAAGAACAGGGCGTCGAGGCCGTTTTCGCCGGCCTTGGCGGCGCGGATGGTGGCGCGCGCAATGGCGACCGGGAAGAGCGTTCCCTTCGGCAAGGCCACGGTCTGACCCTCGGGATCGGTGAAGCGCGCCTGACCGGTGCCGTCGTCGGACATGATCGCCTCGCCCTTGATCAGGCTCGTCTGCTTGCCACCCGCGACCGCGCGATGCTCGAAGGTCAGCTTCCGGCCGTCCTTGCTTTCGGTCATCTGGGTCTGCTGTTCGCTCACCACGGCCGACCGCTGGCCGGAGGCTTCGAGGCGCAGCCGCTGGTAGATGACGTAGCCGTCGCAGGTCTGTTTCAGCTCGTAGGCGTAGGTACCTCGCGTGCCGCTGCTCGGCTTTCCGTTCTCGATCGAGCCGACGTCGTAGGCAGCGCGATGCGGCGCCATCTCCTGCGCCATGGCCGGAGAGGCCAGGACGGCAAGAACGACGGCGGGCGCAAGCAGGCGGCGATTCAGCATCTTGGCCTCGGCAGGGCTTGGAGTTGAACGAGACGCGAATCCACGGCGAACTCACCGTAGTCGAGCAACATCGAGCGGGCGATACCGTTGCCCAGCAAGTCGAGGGCCAATTCGTACTCGGGATGAGCGCCCTGGTCACCCGTCGCGAAGAAGGCGAAGCGCACGCCCCATGAGGGTTGATTGCGCAGGAGGGCCACGTCGCCCCTCACGACCGGGGCTCCGGTCTGCCGCGGCGGCCGGCCGATCACCGCGTTCACCTGGAAGGCACCGTCGAGCCGGGCTCCGTCGAACACCAGATAGGACGCCGACTTGTCGCCGTCGCGCGCATGGCGGAGAACGAGCGCCAGATGAGTGGTCGGAAAGAGAGTGCCGGCCGGCAACTCGAAGCTTCGGGCCTCCGGCAACGAAAAGGACGCCCGGCCCTTGCCGCCCGGCGCGTCGAGGTCGGCATTGCCCCGCAGTTCCTCTTCGACTTCGTCGTCCTGGATGTTGCGAACGCTGAACCTGAGGGCGAGGCCGTCCTTGGTCTCGTAGCTCGTAAAGCTCGAATCGGTCGAGAACTCCTCGCCGTCATTCCGCAGGAACTTGAGCTTGATCCGCTGCTTGACCTCCCAGCCCTCGCAGGCCTCGACGGTCTCGAGCACCATGCGGCCCGTCACTTCCACGATCCCGCTGCTGGGGCGCGCCACCGACAGCTTCATGTCGTAGGTCGCCCGGTGCGGAACGAGCGGATAGTCCGGCTGCTGCGCGTCGGCGCCTCTTATCCACAGGCCCAGCAACACAAGAGCGCCGACCGCGGCGACAACGACCGCTGTTTGGACGCGAGGACGGCGAAAACTATGCGTGGTCAACTGACGATGGCTTGGGAGGCTAGGCCTTGTAGCCGGGCTGCCAAGCGTAATATCCATGCGCGCGGAATACCAGAATGATCGCCTGCGTCAGGGCCACACAGGGAGGAATTTTTCGATGAGCAGAGGCAAGCCCCGGGTCCTGGCGACCCGGCACTTCCCGCCCGACGTCGAGGCACGCCTGGCGGCAAACTTCGATGCCCAACTCAACCCCGAAGACAGGCTCTACGACGGTCCCGCGCTGGCGAAGGCCGCCGCCGGCTTCGACGCCATCATGTGCGCCGCGGGCGACGCGCTGAACGCCGGGACGATCGCGGCCCTGCCCGACTCGGTCCGCATGATCGCCACCTTCTCGGTGGGCTACGAGCATGTCGACGTCGCCGCCGCGGCCAAGCGGAACATCGTGGTCAGCAACACGCCCGACGTCCTGACCGATGCCACCGCCGACATCACCCTTCTCTGCCTGCTGGGCGCCGCGCGCCGGGCGCACGAGGGGGCGAGCATGCTCCGGACCCATAGCTGGGTGGGCTGGACGCCGACCCAACTCATGGGCACCCACGTTACCGGCAAGCGACTCGGTATCCTGGGCATGGGGCGCATCGGCCAGGCGACCGCCGACCGGGCTCGCGCCTTCCGCATGCAGATTCACTATTCGAACCGCAGCCGGCTGGCGCCCGACCTCGAGAAAGGCGCCGTCTTCCATGCCAATCCCGACGACATGCTGCCCCATTGCGACTTCCTGTCGATCAATGCCCCGATGACGCCCGCGACCGCCAAGTGGGTGAATGCCGAGCGGATCGCCAAGCTGCCCAAGGGAGCGATCGTGGTGAACACCGCGCGCGGCGGCGTGGTCGACGACGAGGCGCTGATCGCCGCCCTGAAGAGCGGACACCTCGCCTCGGCCGGCCTCGACGTGTTCGACGGCGAGCCGCGCATCCACCAGGGCTACTACGACCTCGAAAACGCGTTCCTGCTGCCGCACATGGGCTCGGCGACGGTCGAGACGCGCAATGCGATGGGCTTCAAGGCGCTCGACAATCTCGAGGCCTTCCTGCTCAGGGGGCAGTCGCCGCCGGACCTCGTGAAGGCTTCTTAGACGAACGCTGGGCGGTCCTGGATTTCTTGGGCTTCGACCGGGTCGTCGGCAAGGACGCCTTCACCGGAACCGGCGCGACGGCCGGCTCGGCGCTGGCGGTCATC
>LSKJ01000740.1 GCA_001557035.1 Rhodospirillaceae bacterium CCH5-H10
CCGCCAGTGCGCGCCCTGGGCCATGAAGGCCTGCTGGTTGGCGAGAGCGGCGGCGAAATCGGCATCGCGCTCGGCGAGGTCCTTGACCACGATTTCGCTGTTCTTGCGGAACGCGGCCATCACGTCGGGCGACCATTCGCGAACGACGACACCCGATGCCTTCAGCTTCTCGAGTGCGAGGCCCTGGACGTTGGGGGACCGGCTGAGCATCCAGGCGATGTTGGCCCGGCAGGCCGTCTCGATCTGCGCGCGCAGCGAGGCGGGCAAGGCGGCCCACTTGTCCTTGCGCATCAGGAAATCGAGCACGGCGGAGGGCTGCTGCCAGCCGGGCAGATAGTACGGCAGGCCGAGCTTGTCGAAGCCCAGCGCGGCATCCATGGCGGGCGTCGACATCTCGCCGCCGTCCACGTTGCCCTGCTGCAGCTTGTAGAAGAACTCTCCGGGCGGCAGCGGCACGGGCACAGCGCCCAGACGGGCGATCACGTCGGCCGCCAGCTTGCCGTAGCGCAGGCGCAGGCCCTTGAAGTCGGCCACGGTGTTGATCTCGCCCCGGAACCATCCGCCGCCCTTGGGCCCCTGGATGCCGCAGGGAATGCCTGCGACTCCCAGCTTGTCGTAGGCCTCCCGATGGATGCGCGCGCCGTCGCCCTCCAGCATCCAGGAGGTCATCTCCTCCGGACCGAGGCCGAACGGGACGGTCGCGAAAATGTTGAAGACAGGCGCCTTGTTGGCTGCGTAACCCGACCACGTAAAGGCGGCTTCGAGATCGCCGGCGACGATGGCGTCCAGCATGTCGGCGGTCGGTGCGATCCGGCCCGGCTCGATGATCTTGATGGCGAAGGCCCCCGCCGTCATGTGCTTGACGGTCCGGGTGAACAGCCTCACCCCCTCGCCCGAGCCCGGGAGAGCGGGATTGAAGGCGGTCTGCATGTGAATGATGCGCGCCGTCGACGGCGCGGACACAGGCTTGCCGATCGCCTTGCTGTCCTGGGCGAAAGCGCCGCCCGTCACCGCAAGCAGGGCTGCGGCGAACGTCGCTAGTTTCAAAAGGTTACGGCGCACGACCGACCATCCGTCGCCCGGCTCCCCCAAGCCCCCAACACCGCTTGCCGCGGCCTTCACACCGGGTGATGTTGGCACGCGATGTGCCGGGGGACAAGTGCAAGACGGGCCCTATAACGCTGCCAAACCACGGCCGATCAGGATGCGTTGCACGTCGCTGGTGCCCTCGTAGATCTGGCAGACGCGAACGTCGCGCCAGATCTTCTCCACCAGGTAGTCGGAAACGTATCCGTAGCCGCCGTGGATCTGAATTGCGGCCGAGCACACTTCCTCGGCCATCTCCGAAGCATATAGCTTCGCCATTGCGGCCTCGGTGAGGCATGGGCGACCAGCATCGCGCAAGGTGGCGGCATGCAGGACCATCTGCCGGGCGACGGTGATCCTGGTGGCCATGTCGGCCAGCCGGAACAGGACGGCCTGGTGATTCACGATCTTCGTACCGAAGGCCTCGCGTTCCTGCGCGTAGCTGCGGGCGGCCTCGAACGAAGCCCGCGCCATGCCGACCGACTGCGCCGCGATGCCGATGCGGCCTACCGACAGGTTGGCCAGCGCCACGCGATAACCTTCGCCCTCCCCACCCAGCATCGCGTCCGCACCGACGGCGCAATCCTCGAAGGCGATCTGGCAGGTATCGGAGGATTTCTGGCCGAGCTTCTTCTCGACCGAAGCGACGCGATAGCCCGGCGTATTCGTCGGCACGATGAAGCAGGAGATGCCGCGCTTCGACGACGACGGGTCCGTCACCGCGAAGACCAGTGCCATATCGGCCGTGCGGCCGGAGGTGATGAACTGCTTCACCCCGTTCAGCACCCAACCGTTGCCGCGCTTCTCCGCCCGGGTCTTCAGGTTCGACGCGTCGGAGCCCGTGTGCGGCTCGGTGAGGCAGAAGGCGCCCAGCATCTCGCCGCGGGCCAACGGCTTCAGCCACTTCTCCTTGTGCTCCGGCGAGCCGTAGGCCAGCAGCGCCGCGCAATCCGGGGAGTTGTTGACGCTCATGACGGTCGACAGCCCGCCGTCGGCAGCCGCGATCTCCTCGAGCGCCAGCACGTAGGACACCATGTCGGCGCCGGCGCCGCCCCATTCGGCCGGCACCGTCATGCCCATGAAGCCGAGGCGACCCATTTCGGCCAGCAGCGAGCGCGGAATCTCACCAGCTGCTTCCCAGGCCCGCACATGCGGCAGCACCTGCTCCTGCGCGAAGGCGCGGGCGGTGTCGCGGATGAGCGTCTGTTCTTCGTTGAGCAGCATGGCTACCAGGGCAGCTCGGCGCCGTCGTAGTTGAAGAACCGGCCGTTGTCGGCGGGCTTCAAGCCGTCGATCACCTTCACCATGGCGGGCACGCTCTGGTCGATGGTGAGGGTCGCGCTGCCGCCGCCCATGTCGGTCTGCACCCAGCCCGGATGCAGGACGACGCAGATCAGGCCCTTGGCGGCGGTGTCCTTCGACAGGCTCTTCCATTCCATGTTGAGCGCCGTCTTGCTGGCGCGATAGGCGTACCGCGCACCATCGTTGTGCGTGATGCTGCCCAGCCGGCTGGAGATCGCGATCAGCTTGCGATCCTTCGAGGCCGCCACATGATCGACGAAGGCCTCGGCCATCATCAGCGGCGCCAGCGCATTCACCTCGAACGTGTCGCGCCAGACCTTGGGATCGATGCGGCCGAGGTCACCGGCCTCACGGCCCGCCACGCCGGCATTGCAGATCAGCACGTCGATCGCCTCGCCCTTCAGCTTGGCGGCCAGCGCCTTGACCGCGTCGTAGTCGGTCACTTCGAGCTTGTGGGCGTGGATATCGCCCTCGACCTGCTTCAACGCCTCGGGCGTGCGGGCACAGGCATGCACCTTCCAGCCCTTGGCTGCGTACTGCTTCACGAAGTCGAGCCCCAGCCCGCGGGCAGCGCCGGTGATCAGAACTGTACTCATCGCCTGCTCTCCTTCGCCTTACCGGCGGGTCGACATCATCCGGGCGCGCTGGCGCTGCCAGTCGCGGTCCTTGATGGACTGACGCTTGTCATGGGCCTGCTTGCCCGTGGCCAGCGCGATCTCGATCTTGGCGCGGCCGCGCGGATTGAAATAGACCTGCAGCGGGACGACGGTGCGGCCCTCGCGCTGGATGGCGCCGATTAGCTTGTTGATCTGGCCGCGATGCAGCAACAGCTTCCGTGCCCGGCGCGGCTCGTGATTGTTGCGATTGCCCGAGGCGTAGATCGGGATGTTGGCATTGACCAGCCAGGCTTCGCCGCCTTCTTCCGTCACGTAGGATTCGGCGATCGTGCTGCGGCCGCCGCGCAGCGACTTCACCTCGGTGCCGGTCAGTGCCAGACCGGCCTCGAAGGTTTCCTCGATGAAGTAGTTGTGCCGCGCCTTGCGGTTCTGGGCCACAACGGTGCGGTCCAGTTCCGGTTTATTGGCCACAGGACGCTCGTGAGTTTTGAGACTCGGTGTTTCTAGTTGATAAGGCCGGCGTGGACCATGGCCTCGTGGACGGCCTTCTTGCTGCTCTCGGCGATCGGCACCATCGGCAGGCGCATCTCGGCGCTGCACTGGCCGATCAGTTCGGCGGCGTACTTCACCGGGCCCGGGCTGGTCTCGCAGAACATCGCCTTGTGCAGCGGCATCAGCCGGTCCTGAAGCTCGAACGCCTTGTCGAGATCGCGCTTCTTCCACGCATCGTGCATGTCACCGCAGAGGCGCGGCGCGACATTGGCCGTCACCGAGATGCAGCCGTCGCCACCCTGCGCCAGGAAACCGAGCGCGCTCGCATCCTCGCCCGACAGCTGGACAAAACCCTTCTTCGCCTTGAGGCGGGTCAGCGTCGGGCGTGCCATGTCGTAGCTGGCGTCCTTGATGCCGACGATGTTCTTGACCTGGCTGAGCCGGATCACGGTCTCGACCTGCATGTCGCCGCCGGTGCGGGGCGGCACGTTGTAGAGCAGGATCGGAATGTCGACGGCTTCGGCCACCGCCTTGAAATGCTGGAACAGGCCTTCCTGGGTCGGCTTGTTGTAGTAGGGCACGACCAGCATGGCGGCGTCGGCGCCGACCTTCTTGGCATGCTGCGTGAGTTCGATCGCCTCGGCCGTGGAGTTCGAGCCGGTCCCGGCGATCACCGGCACGCCCGATCCCTTGGCGGCGCTGATGCAGATTTCGATGACGCGCTTGTGCTCTTCCATCGAGAGGGTCGGCGACTCGCCGGTGGTGCCGCACGGGACCAGCCCGTCGGTGCCTTCCTTGATCTGCCACGCCACGAACTTCTCGAATCCCTTCTCGTCCACCGATCCGTTCTTGAACGGTGTAATCAGCGCAACGAGCGATCCGGTGAACATGGCTTTCCTCCGATTTTCCCTTAACAATCCACCTTAAGCCCCGGGGTTTGGCGCTGCAAGGTGAGCAACTTGCCATTGTGATGCCGCAACTGCCTGCCTACGATTCCGGGCGTGAAAAACAAGAAATCCCCCCTCATCCTGCTGGCGGCCCTGCTCGCGGCCACGCCTGCCCTGGCCCAGACGGGCGCCCCCACGACCGGCGTCCGGCGGTTGCCGGGCGATGTCGAAAAGCCGTCGCCTCCGACGGCTTCGACGCCCTCCCCCGCACCGACCGTGCAGGGAAGCGCCACGACGACGGCGCCTGCGACGCGGCCCGTCGTCGCCGCAAATCCGCTCAATGCCGCGGAAACGGCCGCCTTCGCGGCAGCGCTCAAGGCGATCGATGACGGTCGCTGGGCCGACGCGCGCGCCGCCGTCGGCAATTTTCGCAATGCCCTGCTCGACCGCTACGTCACCTGGAGCATCCTTCGGGCCGCCCCCCGGACGGAGGTGAGCTTTGCCGACACCTGGCGCTTCCTGCGCGAGCAGCCCGACTGGCCCGAGCCCGAAGTGCTGCGTCGGCAGGCCGAGGATCGGATCGGCCCGGAGACCCCTGCGACCGAAGTCGTTCGCTACTTCACCGCCTTTCCGCCTCTCACCAGCACCGGCCACATGCGCCGGCTTGAAGCGGCCAGCACGGCGGCGCCGGGCGACGTCGCCCGCTTTGCGCGCGACACCTGGCAGAACGCCACCTTGCGCGGCTCCGACGAGAACGATTTCCTCAATCGCTACGCCCAGCTCCTGACCGGCCCCGACCAGATCGCTCGCTTCGACCGGATCTTCCGCGAGGGCCGCCATGCGGTCGCGCGTGAACTCGTGCCGAAGCTCCCGCCCGACTACCAGCCGATCGCCAATGCCCGTCTCGCCATGGCGGCGAAAGCAGCCGATGCCGGCACGCTCCTCAAGGCCATTGCGCCGGCACGCCTCGCCGAACCTCAGCTCCGCTTCGAACGCATGCAGTGGGTGCGCCGCAACGGCACGCTCGACGAGGCCAAGGCCGCCCTCTCCGGCTCCATTCCCAACCAGACCGACGCCTGGTGGAACGAGCGCAACCTGGTCGTCCGGGCTCTGCTCGATGCCAACCGCCCCGCCGACGCCTATGCCGTCGCCATAAACCACGGGCTGACCCGGGGCGTCGCATTCGCCGAGGCCGAGTTCCTCGCGGGCTGGATCGCCTTGCGCCAACTCAAGAAGCCGGCCGACGCGCTGAAGCATTTCTCGACATTGTACGACGGTGTCTCGACGGACATCTCGAAGAGCCGCGGCGCCTACTGGCTCGCTCGCACCTATGAGGCGGCCAGGCAGACCAAGGACGCCAACGACTGGTATGCACGCGCCGCCGGATTCGGTCAGACGTTCTATGGCCAGCTGGCCGCCCGCAAACTCCCGGGCGTGAGCCCCAGGCTGCCCGTCGATCCCGTGCCGACCGCTGCGGAGAAGCAATCGCTGGCCGGCCAGGAACTCGCGGCCATGGCCAAGTATCTCGGACAGGCCGGCGACTATGACCGCGCCCGTCCGTTCCTGCTGCGCCTCGCGCGCGCGATCACGGCACCGGGCGAAGTGGCGCTGCTGTCCCAGCTCGCCCTCGACCTGAAGCGGCCCGATGTCGGCCTCACCGTCGCACGGCGCGGCGCCGAGAACGGCGTCGTGCTGTTCGACGCGGCCTTTCCGATCGTCGACCTCGGCCCCACCGGCTCGGTCGAGCGCGCGCTCGCGCTGGCGCTCACCAAGCAGGAAAGCTCGTTCAACGCCGGTGCCGTGTCGACCTCGGGCGCGCTTGGCCTGATGCAGCTTCTGCCCGGCACGGCGCGCGACGTCGCCGGCCGCCTCAAAGTGCCCTTCATCCAGGACAAGCTCACACGCGACCCCGCCTACAACGTCCAGCTCGGCAGCCAGTATCTCGGCGAGATGCTGCAACGCTTCGGCGGCTCCTACGAGATCGCGGCCGCCGCCTACAATGCCGGCCCCAACCGGGTGGCACGCTGGCTCGAATCCGGCGGCGATCCGCGCACCGGCAAGATCGACATGGTCGACTGGATCGAGATGATCCCCTTCCGCGAGACACGCAACTACGTGCAGCGCATCATGGAAGGCGTGAACGTCTACCGCGACCGCCTCAACGGCCAGTTCCGCAGCGTCCCGCCGGCGACGGGGCGGTCGTGACAAGGCTGACCTTCGACATTCACCACGCGAGCAGCCCGAGACCAGGGATGTCGGCATAGTCGCCGGCATTACTGGTGATCAACGTAGCCCGATGAACGAGTGCCTGGGCGGCGATCATGCGATCGAGCAACTTACGGCGCGAGTAGCCCGCGCTCGCAACGATGGTTCCGTAAACTTCAGCCGCCGAGTCATCGAAGGCAAGCGTCGGTACGGCCGCCAGTATTGCATCGAGGCGCGCGCGCCGAATGGGGGCTTGATCCAGCTCGCGATAAACACCGCCTTCGAGTTCAACACGCGTAACGATGGACATCAAAACGGCATCGTCGAGTTCAGCAATCCTGTTCGTGACCTCAGGATCGCCATCGCGCAGATGGATGGCGATATCGGTATCGATCAGGAATGCCACCGCTTAAAGATTCCGCCGCTCAGGCAATTCCTGGGCGTCCCTCTGTTCGACGCTGCGCGGAGCAGGTAAAGACCGCAAGCGCTCGATCATCGACGAAACAGACGCTGCGGCTGGGTAGATCGTCATCACGTCTCCGGAACGGACAATGACGAGTTCCTGATCGTTCCCGAAGGCAACGTCCTTCGGCAGCCGGATTGCTTCGCTGTTTCCACTTCGGAAAGTTCGGGTTCTGGCAATCGTCATGATCATTCCATATAATATATACGAGTATATACCAACGCATCCAACGTCGCCAACTCCGATGTCTCAGGCTTCGACCGATGGAAGATCGAGAGCCGAGCGTAGCCGCCCCTTGCCTCGAACGTAGAGCGTCGTGTCGGGCGCGGATGCGACGATGTCGCCGTACGGCCTAAACCCATCGACAATCTTGTTGAACGGGATCGCGCCGCAGCCCGGAACGAGACAGTCTTGCTTGCCTTTCGGACAGCTATTGTAGCGGCAGAGCCGGCCGAGATAGCGATCGCTGTGCGGCTCGAACAGGAACACATCGACCTGTTGTGGAACGATGCTCATGCCGATACCTGCCTTGAAGGCAGCACTCAGCGCCAACGCCAGGGTCCGCCGCATCTCTCCCAGACGGTCCTGTGAGTCCAGCCACACCGCGAGATCGAGATCGTGGCATTCATGCCAGACTTCAATGCGCGCGCGGCGGAATTCGTAGAAGCTCGGAACCTCCTTCCACAGCGCTTTGGCAACGGAGCCGATCACGGCCACCGCCTGTATTTCGGCAAAGGCGGCGAAAGCTTCCGTCACCACGTCGGCAGCCATGCGAAACTGACGCTGCTGTTGCAGCATGGCCCTGTTCTGTTGCTCGATCTCGGCGCGCCGCATGACGTCACCCAAGCAGCGTGATGAACTTGTACTTGCGCTGATGACGCACCTTGAGCGTCAACACATAGGACTTGTGGCTCTCGGCATCGCGCAACCGTGCCATACGGCCAATCAGCCGGCACGCTGTTTCGTAGCCCGAGGTGGTGCCCGCGCCAATATGGTAGTCGACCTGCCGGGCATAGACCGCGAGCGCCTCTTCGGGGTGGGTCTTCTCGCTCGCCTCGGCGAGAGCGAACGCGAGGCGTTCCCCACGACGAGGGCGGTCGCGCAGCGCCTTCCACGCCGCATCGTACTTTTTCTCCTCGGTCAAAATTCGAATGAGAATGGCGGAGGCTATGTCTCCATTCATGGTCTGGTCCGCCGCCGCCTTCGCAGCCAGATATGCCTGGGCCTGTTCGCTTGCGGCTTTGCCGGCGCTCTTCCGAATCCCCTGATAGAGTTCCAGGCTTGGAGCCTTTTCAAAACTCTTCAACAAATGGGCGGCAGCCTCGCCCTTTCGGCCGGCCTTTGAGAGGCGCTCGACGACGAAGAGCACCAACTCCCTGTTCGGCGTGCCGTCCTCGAACATCCAGAGCCCTTCCTCGGCGCGCCGCAGCGCCTCGTCCGGGCGGCCTTGTTCCAGGCAAAACCTCGCCAACTGGACATACGCTCCCGGCGACGACAGGTCCCGGGCACGCAGGGCGATGCGCGCCTCGACGTCGCCATCGCGCTGCGCAAAGAAGTCGAGGATGCCGACGAGTCGGAAGGGCGCCTCGACATCTCCCCGCTTTCGAGCAGGCGGCGGCAGTTCGTTCCAGGCTTCGGTCGCGAGCCGGCGATACTCAGCGAGACCCGCCTCACCCAGCACGTCGGCATAACCAGCGACGGCCCGGAAGAACGTATCAAATTTACCGTGAAGTTCGCGGGCAAAGAGATCTCTGGCAAGTTCCACCGGATCGGGCTTCGCCGCCCGGCACGCATCAAGGTGGATGTCGCCTGCCTGTTCGAGCAACGCGCCGCCATGGCCATCGGAATCGTCCATCGACTCGATCGCGTCCTCGATACGGTCGATGGCGTGCAAGGCAAGCCTCATGGCCAGAGCGGCGTGCGGGCCACCGGCAAGCTGGGCGACGGCATCGAGCGCCGCGGCAACATTGTCGGCCCAATCCTCCGTTTCGTCGTAGTCGACGAAGCGGCGCGTGCGGGTGGCGCCATCGATCGCCCGCCGCAACTGCTTTTCGAGACTCTTGCCACCGCCGGGAGCGCATGCCGCGGCAGCGATATCCAGCTTGCGCAACAGAATGCTGTCGCCCTCGGCGAATTCGACGACCATCTCTACCAGCGCGTCAACGCCCTGCTGCCTCAGGTGCGCGCGGATGCGGTCGAGAACAGAAGGCTCTTTCTTCCGGCCGTCATAGGCGATCTCGTTGGCGACCAGTGCGGTAGCCACCATGTGCTTGCAGAAGCCCCTGTCGCGAAAGGCCGGACACGAGCACTCCCCGCCAATCTTCTTGCTGCGCCCCTTGAGAATCGTACGGTAATCATCCGAGCCCAAGACCTGGGCAAGGACGCGATCACGCTCGACGGAGAGAATCTCGACCAGCCCTTCTCGGTGATACTCCTCCCCGCGGGCGAATAACTTGTCGCCGGCGCGTGTGCGCAAGGTCGCGACGTCGAAGCGGGTTGAACGTGCCGTCGCTTTCGTTGCACGCTTTGCCATTCGGCAATTCTCCCGCGCGCCATCCTATCCGGCAATCCGCCCCGAGACCGCCGACGGCAACGGCCCCTTGTTCACGGCCGCGATCGCCTCTTCCAAGTGCTGCAGCGTCGAGTAGCCGACCAGCATCGTCGACACGTTCGGATGCGAGATCACGAAGCGTTCACCGAGTTCGGTGAGGCTCGCGGCGCCGGCTTCCTTCACCAGCGGCTCGAGCGTCTGCGCGCGCGCCACGTCTCCGGCGAAATCCGGGGCCGAGCCGATCGGCGGAACCTGCTGTTGCGCCAGCGGATGACGATCGGTCGTGCCGGCGAGCGCGCCGCCCGCGAGCGCGCGGATCACGATCGTGCCCATGTCGGCGGCCCTCGCACGGTCGAGCAGGCGGCCATAGTCGAGGCCGGGGGCGCCCTTGGGCATCGGGCCGCCAGCGCTGGGGTTCAGCGCATTGTAGACGACCTGCACGGTGTCGAAGAGCCGGGAGTCCACGGCCTTGAGGAGCGCGGCGGG
>LSKJ01000741.1 GCA_001557035.1 Rhodospirillaceae bacterium CCH5-H10
CTCATCCCTTGCTGCATCAATGACGCATGAGCGCCACTTCAGAGCGGAGTAACCTCCGCTCTGAAGTGGCGCTCATGCGTCATTGATGCAGCAAGGGATGAGCGCCACTGGAGTGGCGCGCTCCGTTGATGGACTCGGGTTAACCGCTTCCTGTCATCCTGAGCGCAGCGAAGGATCTCACGACCGCAAGGGAGTCCTTCGGTCGATCTGTGAGGTCCTTCGCTTTGCTCAGGACGACAGTGGCGTTAACTACGCCCGCCGTTCTTCCACCAGCGGTTCAGGCTGGCGGCGTCGCCGTTGTACATGTTGCGGTCGCAGTGGCCGACGCCCTCGACGTGGCGCGGTTCGCTGCCGTAGGCGAAGTTCTGCGACGTCTCGTCGGCGACGTACTGCCAGAGCGTCCATTTCGACCAGGCGTTGGGCAGGCGCGGCTCCTCGCGATAGTCGGCGAGCCACAGGTCGCAGCGCGACAGGAGCGAACCCGGGACCACGGGGGCGTCGAGCCGCAGGCGCTTGCGGCCGTAGACTTCGCCGTTCGCCCAGGCGGGATGGGCGTAGAGCATCGGCAGCCGACCGGTCGCCTTCTGCACCGCGCGGACGAAGGCTTCGGCCTGGTCGAGCCGCATCGTGTTGCGCGGGTTGGCGTCGTTGGGCTCGAGATCGAGCGCCATCACGGTCTGCGGGCCGGGCTGGCAGGCCGACAGGAACGAGGCCGCCTGCTGCTCGCCGGAATACTGGCGCGTGCCGAAATGATAGCCGCCCCAGAGGAGACCGGCCGCCTCGGCCTGGCGGCGCCGCGACGCGTAGGACGGATCGAACCAGTCGCCGCCCTCGGTCACCTTGTGGATGACGGCCAGGATGTTGCTGCGGCGGACCGCGGCGAAGCTGGTGACCTTCACGTTGTGGCTGATGTCGATGACGGCATCGAGGCCGGGCCGCGTCTGGCCCGTCGCCGAGGAGGAAGAGACGGTCGGGGTCGGTCCGCCGCAACCGGCCAGCGCCGGCAGGGCGAGGCCCGCCAGCATGCTTCTACGGGAGATCATCTCGGGGGAGTTCCTACTTGGCTTTCTTCAGCACGTTGGTGGCGGCCACCGAAACGCCCGCCCGGTTCTCCGTATAGAAGAGTTCCAGCGTGCCGTCGTCGAGCAGCGTGCCCTCGATGGCGCTGCCGCCCTGCCCGATCATGCGCACGCGCTTTCCGTCCGACCCGATGACGCCGATGACCGGCTCGGCCTTCGATTCCGAGGACAGCGTTCCCCAGAAGCGGCCCTCGTCCTGGCCGTCGATCTTCACGGTGATCTTGAGTTCGACCAGCCGGTTGCCGTCGACGATCGTCGCCGGCGACGTCACCGGGAAGTGAGCCGGCAGGCCGCTCACGATGCTCCTGTTCGTCCCCGTCCAGGTGCCCGTCATGTCGACGGCGGCCGGCTGCGCGTGCGCGAGGCCGGCGGCGCAGGCGAGCGAGAGGCCGAGGGGAAGCAGGAGGGAGACACCGCGCATGGTTTTTTCCTTCGGGGTTGTCGGGGGCGCCATCATGCCCAAACATCGGCCCGCGTAAAGCCGGGCCGTCGTCGCGGCAGTCGACAGGCGTTAACCCGCGCGGGATACTTGGCGCAATGGAATACGACTTCATCGTGGTCGGCGCCGGTTCGGCGGGCGCCGTCGTTGCCAACCGGCTGTCGGCCGACCCGAAGAACAAGGTGCTGCTGCTGGAGGCCGGACCCGCCGACCATCCGTGGACGCGCATCCCGGTCGGCTATTCCCGGCTGATCGCCAATCCGACGGTCAACTGGCTCTACAGTTCCGAGCCCGAGGCCAGCACCAACGGCCGCCGCATCCCGGTGCCGCGCGGCAAGCTGCTGGGCGGCTCCAGCGCCATCAACGGTCTCGCCTTCGTGCGCGGCCAGGCGCAGGACTTCGACACCTGGGCGCAGATGGGCAACCAGGGCTGGGCCTACGAGGACGTGCTCCCCTTCTTCAAGCGCATGGAAAGCTACGAGGAAGGCGACGAGCGCTTTCGCGGCCGCGGCGGTCCCTTGCGCGTGACCAACCCGCCGCCGCTCAATCCGCTCTATGCGACGGTGATCAGGGCGGCCGGCGAAGTCGGCATCCGCCACAACCCGGACTACAACGGCGCGAGCCAGGACGGCATCGCCATGAGCCAGGCCACGATCGCCTCGGGCTGGCGCATGAGCACCGCGCGCTGCTATCTCGATCCCGCCCGCAAGCGTCCCAATCTTCGGATCGTGACCGGCGCGCTCGCCTCCTCGCTGATGGTCGACGGCAAGCGCTGCACCGGTGTCCGCTACCGTATCGGCGACGCCTCGCACGAGGCCCGGGCCACGCGCGAAGTCGTCGTGAGCGGCGGATCGATCAACTCGCCGCAGCTCCTCGAACTGTCGGGCATCGGCCAGCCCGACCGGCTGCGCGCGCTCGGTCTCGAGGTCCGTCATGCCCTGCCGGGCGTCGGCGAGAACCTGCGCGACCATTATGCGCCGCGCACGCGCTGGACCATCGGCACGAAGGGCGTGACCTTCAACGATCGCGGCCGCGGCCTCGGCCTCGTCAACCAGGCGCTACGCTGGGTGCTCAGGCAGGACAGTCTTCTCTCGATGGTCGGCGCGCCGCTGCGTGCCTTCGTGCGCTCGCGCGAGGGGCTCGCCGCACCGGACCTGCTGCTGGGCTGGGTCCCGATGTTCACCGAAGCTGGCCCGCGCGGCCCGCGCATCGCGCGCCAGTCGGGCGTCTCCTGCTACGCCCATCCGATGCGGCCCGAGAGCAAGGGCCACATCCACATCGTCTCCGCCGATGCCCGCCAGGCGCCGGAGATCCGCTTCAATTTCCTGTCGGCACCGGTCGACGGCGAACTCACCGTGCGCGCCGTGCGCATCGCCCGCGCCATCATGACGGCACCGGCGATGGCGCCGCTACAGGTGGCGGAGATCGCGCCCGGCCCCGGCGGCAATTCCGACGACGAGATCCTCGACTGGGTGAAGCGCGCCGCCGAGACGACCTATCACCCCGTGGGCACCTGCAAGATGGGTTTCGACGCGATGTCCGTCGTCGATTCAAGGCTGCGCGTACACGGCATCGAAGGCCTGCGCATCGCCGACGCCTCGATCATGCCGACCCTCACCTCGGGCAACACCAACGCGCCTTCCATCATGATCGGCGAGAAGGCGGCGGACATGGTGTTGCAGGACACAACTTTGTCATCCTGAGCGAAGCGAAGGATCTCACATTCGCCAAGGAGTCCGTTGGTCGTTCTGCCAGGTCCTTCGCATCGCTCAGGACGACAGGAACTCACCGTCCGCGGAACGCTCGCGCGAGCTGGTCGGTGAGCGGCTTCACGAGGAACGAGGCGACGGTGCGCGGCGTGGTCTGGATGAAGGCCTCGACCGGCATGCCGGCCAGGAGCTGCAGGCCCTGCAGGCTGGCCATTCCGCTTTCGGCGACGCGGATGCGCACCGAATAATAAGGCTCGGTCGCCTTGTCCTCCTGCGTGACGTCGGCGCCGATATGGATGACCTCGCCGTCGACTTCCGGCGTCGTGCGCTGGTTGAAGGCGGCGAAACGCAGCACGGCGTGCTGGCCGATATGGATCTGGTCGATGTCCTGTGGCGCCACCTTGGCGTCGACGATCAGCGAGTCCGAGTCCGGCACGATCAGCATGAGCGGTTCGCCGGCCTGGACGACACCGCCGACTGTGTGGACGTTGCGCTGGAACACCCTGCCGGCTTGCGGCGACACGAGATCGATGCGCTTGAGCTGATCGTCGGCCGATATGCGGCGCTCGGTCATCTCGGACTTCTTGGCGCGGATCTCGGCCAGCTCCTTGCCGACCTCGGTGCTGAGGTCCTGGTCGATCTGGTGGATCTTCAGTTCCAACTCGGCGATGCGGCCGCGATTCTGCGCCAGCGAGGCGATGAGCGCCGACCGCTCGCCTTCCATCCGGGCCGAGTCGCGCTCCAGCTGCGTGACGCGGCTGATCGGCACGAGGTTCTGCTTCCAGAGCGTGCGGACACCATCCAGTTCCTGCGCGAGCAGCTTCAGTTCCTTGCCCTTGGCGGCTTCCTGCGCCTGGATGCCTTCGATCTGCAGGTTGAGCTGCTGGATCTGCTCGCGCAGCTGGGCCTTCTGGCCGTCGCGCGCCGTGCGACGCATCTCGAACAGTTTCTGCTCGCCGCTCATCAGGCGCGCGACCTCGGGATCTTTCGCACGCGAGGTCAGCTCGGGCGGAAACTCGACCGACTTGTCGTTGTCGCGCTCCGCCTCGAAGCGCGCCTGGCGGGCTGCCATCTCCTCGAGCGCCTTGGTGACGATGCCGAGATTGGCCTTGGCCTGGGTGCCGTCGAGCCGGACGACCACGTCGCCCTGCTTCACCCGGTCGCCTTCCTTGACGAGCAGCTCGCCGACGACGCCGCCGGTCGGGTGCTGGATCTTCTTCACATTGGTGTCGACGACGAGCTTGCCGGGCGCGATCACCGCGCCGGACAGTTGGGTCGTGGCGGCCCACCCTCCGACCCCGAAGACGAGGACGAAGCAGGCGGCCATGCCGATCACGAGAGGGCGGCGCGTCAGCGCCGGGATGGAAACGGTGGGCTTCATGACGGCTCCCTGGCGCGCACGATGGGCGCCACCGGACCCAGCGTGGCCCGCAATGGTGTCGGCGGTGCCGCTCCGCCCGGGGCACCCGGCGCGCCCGGCGGCGAGCCGGGCTGAGGACCGGCAGCCTTCAGCGTCTCGCGCAGGACGGCATCCTTCGGTCCGAAGGCCTGCTGCCGGCCGGCCCGCATGACCAGAAGCTGGTCGACGGCGGCGAGCGCGCTGGGGCGATGGGCGATCACGATGGCGATGCCGCCTCGCGCCCGCACCGACATGATCGCCTTGGTCAGCGCCTCCTCGCCGTCATGGTCGAGGCTGGAATTGGGCTCGTCGAGCACCACGAGGAACGGTTCTCCGTAGAGCGCGCGCGCCAGTCCGACGCGCTGGCGCTGCCCGGTCGAGAGGGCGGTGCCGCTCTCGCCCATCTCGGTTTCGTAGCCGTTGGGCAGGCCGAGGATCATCTCGTGCACGCCGGCCGCCTGGGCCGCCGCGATCACCTTCTTGGCGTCGGGCTCCGGCTCGAGGCGGGCGATGTTCTGGGCGACCGTGCCGGCGAACAGCTCCATGTCCTGCGGCAGGTAGCCGATATGCTCGCCGAGGGCTTCGGACGACCACTGATCGAGCGTAGCGCCATCGATCCGGACCTTGCCGGCCACCGGTCGCCACACGCCCACCAGGGTCCGGGCCAGCGAGGACTTGCCCGAGGCGCTGGGGCCGATGATGCCCAGCCCCTGCCCCGCCTTCAGGGAGAATGCAATATCGCGCGCCACCAGCGTATTGACGCCCGGGGGCGCCACGCTCACGGCCTCGACGGCCAGGGTGGCCTTGGGCTTGGGCAGCGCCATGACCTCGCGATCGTCCGGAATGCGGGCCAGCAGGTTGTTCAGCCGGTGCCAGCTCTGGCGGGCCGCGACGAAGACGCGCCACTGGGCGATCACCTGCTCCACCGGCGCCAGGGCGCGGGCCGACAGGATGGAGCCGGCGATGATGATGCCGGCCGTCGCCTGCCCCTTGATTACGAGATAGGCACCGACCGCCAGCACCGCCGACTGCAGCGCCATGCGGAGCGCCCGCGAGAAGCTGCCCATGCCGCCGGTGATGTCGCCGGCCCGCTGATGGGCGCTCACGTAGCGGCGCCCGTAGTCCGCCCACTGATGGGCGAACCGGCCGACCATGCCCATCGCATGCAGCACCTCTGAATTGCGCCGGCTGGCCTCGGCCAGGCCGTTTCGCTTGCTGGAGAGCGACGAAACCTCGATCGAGGGCTGGCGAACCTTGACCTCGGTGAGGAAGGTGATGACGACCAGGATCAGGGCGCCGACCGTCGCCGTCAGCCCGATCAGCGGGTGGAACAGGTAGCAGATGCCGAGGTAGAGCGGCATCCAGGGCAGATCGAACAAGGCCGGCGGGCCGCCGCCGGCCATGAACGTCCTGATGGCGTCGAGGTCGCGGACCGGCTCGAAGCCGTTCATCTGCGGCGCGCGCAGCGGCAGCTTCACCAGCAGATGGTAGATTCGGCGGTCCAGCGCCTCGCTGAACCCGCCGGCGATCCGGATCAGGACCCGGTTGCGGACGATGTCCAGCACCGCCTGGAAACCGTAGAGGCCCAGCGCCAGCACGCACAGTGCGACCAGGGTCGGAACGCTGCGGCTCGGCAGCACGCGGTCGTAGACCTGCAGCATGAAGAACGAGCCGGTGAGATACAGGACGTTCAGCACGGCTGTAAAGACAGCGACGCCCAGATAGGAAGAGCGGCAAGACCTGAGCGTTTCCGCCAGCTCGGTGCGTGGCGATCCGGCAGGAGATGGGGCCTGCGCCATTCTCGTATGATCCCTTGTCGGCAGCCCGGCCGTCCCCGGACGGCGAGCCGACCAGACCCACTACCATCGACAAACTGCGGCTGTCTCTCCCTTTCGACTGCAAAAAACCGCTTTTGACCGCGAATCAGGGTCTTTACGGATGGACAATGGCAGGCCAAACCTAGGCGACCGCCCAAGGTTGAAGTGGCCGCCATCGTCGCCCATCTTCAATTTGCCGCCGCAGGATCGGTGCGACCGCCCCGCCCAGAGTTCAATCAAGTCACACGGAACCAGTCAGTATGCCTTCAACGCCTCCGGTCGGAGTGGTGATTGCCAACTACAACAACGGCGCCTTCGTGGGACGGGCGATCGAATCGGTCGCGCGCCAGTCCTGCCGCGACCTGCGCACGATCGTGATTGACGATGCCTCGACCGACGGATCGGACCAGGAAATCCGCAGCTGCCTGTCGCGCCTGAACGATTCCCGGTTCGACTACATCCGCCTCGATGCCAATGTGGGGCAGACCGGCGCCATCAAGCGCGGCCTCGCACAACTGGACACGCCGTTCGTCGGCTTCCTCGATTCCGACGACAAGTGGTACGAGAATTTCATCGAGCGGCATCTGTGCGTGCACATGAATGCCGCGTTTCCCGTGTCGCTCACCTATTGCGATTCGCACATCATCGACGCCGACGATCGCCTCCTGGCGGGCACCGCCTGGTGGTTCGACAAGGGCGAGGCGTCCAGCAAGACCTTCGACTCCAATGTCGTGCCGCGCATCGATCCGGCGACCGGCGACTTCACGTTCCCGACCAACGGACGGGTGACGTTCCATCCGCAATGGACGTCGCTCAGTGCCACGAACAGCATGGCGAGCATGATGTTCCGGCGCAGTTTCGTGGACCTCGTGCTGGTCGTGCCCGACTGCGACCTGAAGCTCTACCTCGACTACTATCTGTCGACCTTCGCCGGGCTGCTCACGGGATCCGTCGCCATCCACGACGCGCTCTACGCCTATCGCATGCACGGCTCCAACAAGCATTCGAACGCGACCGTCATGGGCGGTACATACAATTCCTCGACGAAGGACTGGGGCCCGATCCGCAACCACATCCTCCGCCTGGTCGAGCGCATGCTCGACGAGGAGGCGGCCTCCATCCGCGCCGCGTTCGGCGACTGGCGGCATGCGAACTCCAAGGCGCTCGTCCGCCGCGCGCTGGATGCCGAGTCGCCCGGCAGCCGGGGCAACTGGATCCGCTTCCGCGATTCGATGGAGGCTCGGATTTCGGCGCTTCTGGGCGCGGGCAAGTCGGGCTCGTCCGGGCGCCAGTGGCGCCGCGGACACTGAGCGCGGCCTGCCTCCGCCGGTAGTGTCTTTCCAATCCAGGTAGATCAAAAACCCACCTCATCCTGAGGAGCCGCGCCTTGCGCGGCGTCTCGAAGGATGGGCAACA
>LSKJ01000742.1 GCA_001557035.1 Rhodospirillaceae bacterium CCH5-H10
CCTCGGGCAGGCCATAGCGCTCGAACGCCGCCTGCACGGCACTTTGCACCGTCGCACGACGCTGGTTGTCGGCCGCCTCCAGGATCACCGCGTAGCGCGAATGGTCGTCCACCACCGTCAGCGGATGTAGACGGCCGCCCCCGAACGGTACGTCGCCCTTGAAGTCCATCTGCCACATCGCGTTGGGCTCGGCGTGCTCGAAGCGCTTCCAGACCTTGCGCCCCGCCGCCACC
>LSKJ01000743.1 GCA_001557035.1 Rhodospirillaceae bacterium CCH5-H10
GGATTGGGCCGGGGCGCCGGGCCGCGCCACCCGCCGCGATCCACGCCTTGCAGCGGCGCGGTGGCCGGCGCGCGGTCGAAGACGTCGGCCAGCAGATCGTGGCCGGGCGCCTGCGCGATCGCCAGAGGTACCTCCTCCGGCTCGGCCATTGGGGCATCCTTGCCGAAAATGGCATCGATCAGGGGTGCTGACATTTGATCCGCCGAACTTTCGAATTCCCGATAGGGCGTGCCGGTGCGACCCGTTGCATCCAGGAGATGGGCGACATCGTCGTTGTTCTTGATCGTCATGTCTGTATCTCGACCCTGTGATTTGGATACACCATCCTTCGGGCCTCGTCACGCATGCAAACACAATATACGCTATATATCAGTGTATGTTAGCGGCCGTACCTCATGCGCTGTCGCGGACAATCCGACGGAGGTCGGCGAGATGAATACGAACCGCGGGCTTGCCCGCCGCCGCTTCCTGACGGGGTCGCTGGGGAGCGCGGTGCTCGCGGCTCCGTTCGCGATCTCGCGCGCGGCATCGCCGGGATTCTCCGGCGATCCCTTCACCCTCGGCATCGCCTCGGGCGCGCCGCGCGAGGACGGCGTCGTCCTGTGGACGCGTCTCGCACCGCTACCGCTTGAAGGCGGCGGTATGCCGGATGCGCCGGTCGCGGTCGACTGGCAGGTCGCCGAAGACGAATCATTTTCCCGGATCGTCGCGCGCGGCACCGAACAGGCCGTCCCGGCGCTGGCCCATTCGGTCCATGCGGAGGTGCGCGGCCTGAAGCCGGGGCGCCCCTACTGGTACCGGTTACGTGCGGGCGCGGCGCAGAGTCCGATCGGCCGCACACGTACCGCCCCGGCCGCCACCGGCGCGCCGCAGAGGCTGCGCTTCGCCTTCGCCTCGTGCCAGCAGTACGAGCAGGGCTACTTCGCGGCCTATCGCGACATGGCCGCGCGCGACCTCGACCTGGTGATCCACCTCGGCGACTATATCTACGAGAAGTCCTGGGGATCGCGGCTCGTGCGCCGGCACGAGGTCGGCATCCCCACGACGCTGCCGGAGTTCCGCGACCGCTATGCACTCTACAAGCTCGACGGCGACCTGCAGGCCGCCCATGCCGCCGCGCCGTGGCTCTCGATCTGGGACGACCACGAAGTGGCCGACGACTATGCCGACGATCGTTCCTACACGACGCGCGATCCCAACCGCTTCCTGAAGATGCGGGCCGCGGCCTACCAGGCCTATTACGAGCACATGCCGCTGCCCGCCGCGGCGCGGCCGCGCGGACCCACCGCCACGATCTACGAGCGCTACCGGTTCGGCGACATGCTCGACGTGATGCTGCTGGACGACCGGCAGTACCGTTCGGCGCCGGCCTGCGTGAACGGCGCGCGTCCCGTCACCGTGCCCGACTGCCCCGAGCGGACGCTGGAGGAGCGCACCATGCTGGGTCGCGCACAGGAGGCGTGGCTGGACACGCAGATCCGCGGATCGAAGGCGCGCTGGACCGTCGTCGCGCAGCAGACCCTGATGGCACAGCTCGACAGGCCGGCCGACGGCGCGCATCGCTTCTGGATGGACGGGTGGGACGGCTATCCCAACGCGCGGAGCCGGCTGCTCGACTCAATTGCCACGCACCGCCCGCGCAACCCGATCGTCATCGGCGGCGACCGCCATGCCTTCTTCGCGGCCGA
>LSKJ01000744.1 GCA_001557035.1 Rhodospirillaceae bacterium CCH5-H10
TCGCAGAACCGCCTCAGCGTCACCGTCACCGAGGCGGTCTTCGCGGGCGAGCGCTGCCGCTACATGCTGCAGGCCGGCGACGGCACGTCGATCGTGCTGAAGGAACCGTCCAGCGCCGCCATCCGCCGTCGCGCCGTGGGCGAGCGCGCCGAGATCGCCTGGTCGGTCGCGGATACGATTCTTGTCTGAGGTGGGTCTTGTCTGAGATCGCCCAGCCCGCCTCGCTCGCCCTCGCGGTCAGCCGGCCGCGATCGGCGCCGTTCGACTGGCGGCGCGCCGTGCCGTTGCTGCTGGCGGCGCCGCTGCTGCTCTACATGCTGGTCTTTTACGCCTTGCCGGTCGTGGCGATGTTGCTGCGCAGCGTGAACGATCCGACCTGGACGCTGGCCAACTACGCAATCCTGTTCGAAGACGTCGTGTTCCAGAAGACCTTCTGGATCACGATCAACACCTCGGTCACCGTCACCCTGGGCTGCCTGATCCTGGGTTATCCGGTCGCCATGGGCCTGGTGCGCGCCAAGTCGATGGCTCCCCTCATCCTCGTGATCATCCTGCTGCCCTTCTGGACCAGCGTCCTGGTCCGCAGCTACGCCTGGATGGTGCTGCTCGGCCGGCACGGGCTGGTCAACGAGGGGCTGCTGGCGCTGGGCATGATCGACCGGCCGATCCGCATCCTGAACACGCCGCTCGCGACCCAGATCGCGATGATCCATATCCTGCTGCCCTACATGATCCTGCCGATCGCCAACGCGCTGCGACAGATCGATCCCTCGCTGATCCGCGCGGCTTCCGGCCTCGGCTCGACACCGTTCATGACCTTCCGACAGGTCATCCTGCCGCTCTCCATGTCGGGCGTGGCGGCCGGTACCCTCCTCACCTTCGTGCTGGCGCTGGGCTTCTACATCACACCCGCCATGGTGGGCGGCCCGCGCGACATCACGCTGTCGATGCTGATCGCCCAGCAGGTCGACCAGCTCAACTGGGCCTATGCCGCAACGCTCTCGGCGGTCCTGCTGGCGACGGCGCTGGCCATCCTCGCCGTGGCGCGCAAGCTGCCGGGCGTCGGCAACGCCTTCAGGACGAGCATGCGATGAGGCTCGCAAGCATCCTTCCGGCCAGCATCGTCGGCCTGATCCTGTTCTTCCTCGCCTTCCCGATCGTCGTGGTGGCCATCGTCTCCTTCTCCTCGGCGACCTACCTCACCTTTCCGCCGCCTGCCTTCGGGTTGCGCTGGTACGAGGCCTATTTCAGCAATCCCGATTGGCTGAAACCGACCTGGGTCAGCATCTGGGTGGCCTGCGCCGTCGTGGTGCTGGCAACCTTCCTCGGCACGCTCGCCGCACTCGGCATCGCGCGCCTGCCCAAGGCCGTGCGAGTCGTCGCGGCGGGTCTGATCCTGTCGCCGCTGATCGTGCCCGGCATCGTCGTGGCGATCGGCATCTACTACGCCTATTCGCGCTACGGCCTGGTCGGCACGCCGATCGCGATGGTGCTGGCGCATACCTGCCTCGCCGTCCCCTTCGTCGTCACCAGCGTGACGGCGAGCCTGTCGGGCATCGACCCGCGGCTGGAGCAGGCCGCCCTCAGCCTCGGCGCGACACCGGGCGCCACCTTCTTCCAGGTGACGCTACCGCTGATCCAGCCCGGTGTGCTGGTTGGTGCACTCTTCGCCTTCATCACTTCGTTCGACGAGCTGATCGTGGCGCTGTTCATCTCCGGCACCGGCGCGGTCACCCTGCCGCGCCGCATGTGGGACGATCTGCGCTTCCAGATCGACCCGACCATCGCCGCCGTCTCGACAC
>LSKJ01000745.1 GCA_001557035.1 Rhodospirillaceae bacterium CCH5-H10
CCCATCCTTCGAGACGGCGCTTCGCGCCTCCTCAGGATGAGGTCGGTGGGTCAATGTGAGATGGAAGGACTCTAGCGCGCGAGGCTGCGCCCGATCTTCGGTTCGGTCCCGGCGAGCAGTCGCGCGATATTGGCGCGATGCAGCACGATCACATAGAGGCCGCCCGCGATCACGAGCAGGCGATAGGGCAGCGGCTCCGGCAGCAGGCAGACAAGGAGGGCGGCGGTCACGGCGGCCAGCATCGAGGCCAGCGACACGATGCGCCCGACCGCCAGCACGAGCAGGAACACCGACGCCGCGCCGAGGCCGACCGGCCAGGAAAGCGCCAGCAGCACGCCGAGCCCCGTGGCCGCGGACTTGCCGCCGGTGAAGCCCAGCCACAGCGAGCGGCTGTGCCCCAGCAGCACCGCGAGCCCACACAGACAGACGGCCCACGCGACACTCTCGTCGGCAACGCCGAGCCAGGCGTAGTACCAGCGCGCAAACACGATCGCGGCCACGCCCTTCAGCACGTCGACCGTCAGCACCACCAGCGCCGGCCCCTTGCCCAGGATGCGCAACACGTTGGTGGCCCCGGTGGAACGCGAACCATGCTCGCGAATGTCGATGCCGCGCAGCAGCCGGCCCGCGAGATAGCCGGTCGGCGTCGCGCCCAGCAGGTAGGCGACGGCCACGCCACCGATGCAGGCGAGCCAGAAGATCATCGTGAAAGCGCTGCCGCATGCTCACACGGGATCGACCGTCGCCACTGGTGCGACTCAATAAGCCAAGTCATCGCCCGCCAACATTGTCTGGCGCGCCACACGCGGGGAGGCCGTTGATTGGCTTGGCTCTATCCCTGGCGCGCCCTGACACTCTGCTCGCTGGTTGATGGAGCAGGCGTAGACTGCGGCTGGATTCCGGGTGTCACGGCAGGCCCCGGTGGCGGCGTCGAAGGCAGGATGCGCGTCATTTCCGGGCAGGAATTCCGGATGGACGCGCGATGCACAGCTTCAAGCTGCCCCTTGTAGAGTGCGATCTGCGGTGCAATCGACTGGCCGGACATCGAACCCACGGGCAAGCCAATCAGGATGATGCCCACTGTATCGTTGGTGCGGGCCGAACTCTGCGCTACTGAAGCTGTCGATAGCGCTTGCGTGAGGCGTGCCTGCTCTTCGCCGAGCTGATCACATGTGTAGCTGCGGTACGGTAGTTCGCTTACGTAGGCAGGAGCGATACTCTCTGGAGTAGGCGCACAGCCGGCTGCGAAGACTGCGAGCGCAGCCATGCCAAAAGTAGCAATTTTCATAAGTTCCCCCAATGGTTGAAGCCTCGCTTTTTGCTTCAACTTCGTCAACTTGAATTGAGCGTGCTCTCGGCAACTTCGAGCGTTAAATCAGAAGTAACGAGCTCGGAAAGCGTTCGGTAGCACCTCGGCAGTTCCTGATTTCGCCAATCGGGACGCCAATGCTTGCCCGCTTCACACGTCCTGAATTAGGGTGCCGCCCAAGTTCAGGGGTCGGGAAGGCTCTGGAGATCAGGGAGGAAGTTTGATGCGTAATCCGACACGGCGCGGGCTTATCGTTGCGGGTGCGGGCGTTCTGGCGGCGCCGTCGATTCTCGGTTCGTCCGCATGGGCGCAGGGCGGGTTTCCCAACAAGCCGATCCGGATCGTCGTGCCCTATCCGGCGGGTGGTCAGACCGACGGCATCGCGCGGTCCTATGGCGATTATCTGGGACGCAAGCTCGGCGTCTCGGTCATCGTCGAGAACAAGGGCGGCGCCGGCGGCGTGATCGGCATCACCGAAGTGAAGCGCGCGGCACCCGACGGCTACACCATTCTCTGCACCATCTCCTCGTCGCTGATCCAGAACCGCGTGACGGTGAAGGACCTGCCTTACGATCCGGAGAAGGACTTCACCTACCTGACCATGACGACCAGCCTCGGCGGGCCGGTGGTGGCGGCGGAGAAGACCGGCGCGACCAACCTCAAGCAGTTCGTCGAGTACGCCAAGAAGGTCGACAAGGTGAACTGGGGCGCCTACGGGCCGGGCTCGACGCCGCAGATGCTGATCGAGACCATGGCCAAGCAGTATGGCTTCAAGGTCGAGGTCGTGCAGTATCGCGGCGAGGCGGCGATGTGGGCCGACGTGACCTCGCAGCAGCTCGATGGCGGCGCGGGCAGTCCCGCCGCGTCGGCCGGGGTGATTGCCTCGGGCAAGGGCCGTGCCATCGCGATGATGGGCGAGCGCCTGAAGGCCTGGCCCGACGTGCCGACGATGGTCGAGCAGGGCGCGGTCGGTGGCTTCTACGAGACGCGCGCTTTCGCCGCCTTCGCCGTTCCCGCCGCGACGCCGGCCGACATCGCCAAGAAACTCAGCGACACGCTGATCGAGGCCGGCACCGACGAGAAGGTTAAGGCGCTCATGACCAACTACCTGATCATCGGCCCGCTGAGCATGGAAGCCACCAACGCGCGCTTCAAGCGCGACACCGAGATCATGCTGAAGGTCATGAAGGAGATCGGCATCAAGCCCGAGTAATCGGCCGCGCGAAGCGCGGCCGGAGGAGCGTCCGGAGCTTGCTCTCAGCAAGCTCCGGGAGCATCGCCCGGTGCCGATTCGCACTCAAACGGAAGGCCCCGCTATGGGATGGCACGACACCCTGGCGGCGAAGTCCGCGCAGATGGGCAAGACCTCCGCGGAGTTCAGGGCCGGCGCCCGGCGAAAGCTCAAGGCCACCGCGCTCTTTCTCGTCGTCGCGGTCGTCGTCGGCTACTTCGGGGGCTGGCTGTGGGCCCTGCTGCCGGGAGTCCTGGCGGCGTGGTCGGCGTTGCAACTCCTGAGCGCGACCCTGATTGCGTCGCGCCTGGAAGCCATCGAGAGGCAGGCACCCCCCGGTCGTTCGTGACATCATCGCGTCACCAGATTCAGCAACAGCGAAGGAACGCAGGAACATGGCATTCACTCTGACCAGCGACAGCTTCAAGGAAGGCGCCAGCCTCGGCATGGAGCACATCCTGTCGGCCGAGTACGGGTTCGGCTGCGGCGGCGGCAACAAGTCGCCGCACCTGCGCTGGTCGGGCGCGCCCGAGGGGACGAAGAGCTTCGCAGTGCATTGCTTCGATCCCGACGCGCCGACCGGCTCCGGCTTCTGGCACTGGGTCGT
>LSKJ01000746.1 GCA_001557035.1 Rhodospirillaceae bacterium CCH5-H10
CGCGCCGCTCAGCCCGCCGGTCGCCGTCGCGATCGTATAGGTGGAGCGCGGCGCGAAGGTGCCGCCCTGCGCGAGGACCTGCAGGCCGCCCCCCAACCGCGCCGTGCCGTTCACGACGAGGGCGTCCGCCATCGTCGGCGAGACGCGCAGGCCCAGCGTGCCGACCGGCGTCTGCACGAAGGTGCCGCTGATCTGGTGGGTCGCACCGGCGCCGGCGCCGGCGATACCCATCCAGCCGCTGTTCTCGAAGCGGGCATCCGGCCCCGCCGCGATCGAAACCAGACCGTTGATGATGCCCTTGTTGACGACGAGCGAGCCCATCGCCGTGCCGTCGGTCCGGATCGCATAGCCGCCCGACGCGGCACTGATCGTGCCAGAATTCAGCAGTGAGCCGAACTCGCCCGTCATGTGCACGGCCGTGGCGCCCGTGCCCGTGACGCCGATCGTGCCGTAATTGGTCACGACACCGAAGATGCCATTGCGGATGCCGATGGCGTTGACGCCCGACATCTGAATCGAGCCGTTGTTGACGACGTCGTCGCCCGCGCCGTCGATCGCCACCGCGCCTGGAACGACGGAAGCGATGTTGGCCGAATTGGTGACGGGATTGTAGAGGCCCGGGACCTCCACGAGGTATGCCTTGGTGACACCGCTCTCCAAATAGACCCCGATGAAGTAGCCGCCATGGGTCGAGTTGGCCGAAGTCACCAGGGCACCCGGCACCGCGATCTCCGTCCAGGTGGCGACGCCCGCCGCATCGACATGGACCGCCCAGGCATGCGGATTGCCGTTTATGTCGATGGAGTCGGCGACCAGATTATAGGTGTTGGCCCGGCCGCCGCTGGTGATGCCCTCGAAATGCGTGACCACGGCGCCGGGCGCGTTGTAGGTCGTGAAGATGCCGGTCGTCCGATCGTAGATGTAGCCGTGCAGCGTGGGATCGGCGAAGCCGCCGGCGATCTTGCTGCCGTAGACGCCGTAGGCCGTGGTGCTGACGGCACCCGGCCGGTTGTTGGTCGTGAAGGTGCCGGTCGGTATGTCGTAGACGAAGGCGTTGCCGGTGGCGAACCGGGTATCGTAGTTGCCGACGACCTGGTTGCCGAACGTGCTGTGGGCGATGGTGTAGAGGGTATCGCCCCCCGGATAGATCAGCGTCGTGAGCTGCGATCCTGGCAGCGCGGCCGCATCGTACAGATAGCCGAGATCATAGGGATTGGATGCGGTGGTGATATAGCTCCCGGCCACGCGCAGAATGCCGGACGATGAGCCGAAGCTCGGCCCGTAGGGCGTGCTGCTGGTGGCGCCGGGATAGTTGGGAGCACCGGCGACTGCCGAAGGAAACGGCGAGATCGAGTCCGTCGACAGGCCGAACAGCAACCCGCCCGTGCCGCCGGGGAATGAGTAGTTGCCCGTCATGTTGTCGCCGCGGATGCCGGTGACGGTCGTGATGGTGCTGGTGCCGTACTGATAGGTCTTGAAGGCGAGTTGAGCCTGCGCCGTTGCGGCCAGGGAACAAAGTCCCGCCGCGCCTGCAAGCACGGCGAACAGGCTGCGGCGCGCACCCGCGACGCTGTGTGACTTTATTACCCTCAGCACACTTCCTCACCACGTCATGCGGATGCCGGCGGTGAAAGCGTGCGCA
>LSKJ01000747.1 GCA_001557035.1 Rhodospirillaceae bacterium CCH5-H10
GGTTCACACTGGCCTGGGCGGGCAACTTCGTCCTCGGCAGCCTGGTGTCGAGCCGCCTGCAGGGCCGGGTGAGAAGCCTGCTCCTGATCCCCGTCGGCCAGGGCATCCTCACCCTGGGCGCCGTGGCGATGATCGCGACGGCCCTGCTGGGCTACGTCACGCCACTGGCGCTCATCGCACCGCTGGTCCTGATGGGCTGGGGCAACGGCCTCAACATGCCCAACGCGATGGCGAACGCTCTATCGGCGG
>LSKJ01000075.1 GCA_001557035.1 Rhodospirillaceae bacterium CCH5-H10
CGAAGAGGGAGAACAAGGCCTTGCCGAGCTGGACGGCATTCTGCCGTGGCCTGGCAAGAAGCGGCGCAGGTAGGCGAATCCGGCGTTTTCTCATTGCCGTCACCAGGCCAGCCGTCGTCAACTAGACGAATGGCAGACATTCAGTACGACCGCGTCAAGCATCTGGAGATGATCGGCAAGGCGATCGAGCGGATGGACAAGGCGGCGTTCTCGCTGAAGGCGCTTTCGCCGGCAGTGCTGGGCGTCGCCCTCGTTCTTATCGAGCGCAAAGTGCCTGCCTGGCTTGCTCTGGCGGCCGCAGCACTTGCTGTATGCATCTATTGGTACCTGGATGCGCAGTATCTCGGCCGCGAGCGCGCTTTCAGAAGACTCTATGACCGGGTTCGAAAGGGTGAGCTCGATGACGATCCGTACGTAATGGATGTGGCCTCCGTGTTCGGCAAGCAGCCGGTCTGGCCGTGCCTGAAGGCCGGCGCGGTGATCGGGGTTCACGGTTCCACGCTGCTGCTTCTCGGAATCTCGTTCATCGCGCTTGGCCTTCTGTCGAGGACCTGACATTGGCCCGGAACGTGTTTTTCAGTTTCGACTACGATGACGTGATGGCGGTCAACATCGTGCGCAATTCCGACGTCGTGCGCGCCGCCAACGTGAAGCGTCCGTTCTCGGATCGAAGCCTCTACGAAGCTGCCAAGAACACTCCTGGCGCGATAAAACGGGCCATCGACGGCGCGGTCGATGGAACGAGCGTGACGGTCGTCGTTACGGGCGAGCACACATGGCGCAGTTACTGGGTCCGTTACGAGATCGCCAAGAGCCTCGAGCGTGGCAACGGGTTCATCGTTGTCGATATCGACGGTGTTGGCCCGCCTCCGACACCAAGCCGGGGCCCAAACCCGCTCGACAACATGATGCTGGCGCCGTCACACGATCGCACCGGGTTTGCGATCATGGAGTGGGACGGATCGAAATACGCCGACTACAAGCCCCTGAACTACGTCTCCAATGCGACAGCGAAGTACCCTGCGAGCTTCCTGGCAGGGAACGCCTACGCTTTGTCTCAACGATTTCCGCTTCGCCAGCACTGGCGCCTGTTGCAGATGTATTTCCCCACCACCATCGAGCAGGCGGCGCGGGAAGCCGGCTGGAACCCCGCTTCCTGAAGCTTCTGTCCTTCGCCGGCGAGGGGAACTGGCGCGACTGCAGCAGACAGATAGGAAGGCTGTTTGGCGTTCCAGCAAAGCGCCCAGAGCATGGCACCCGACGGAACCCGGCGGGCTTGAGCGCCTGTATCGATCGGCCGGCTCGGCCTGCAGCGGCGGAGATCGTTCAATGCGGCCCGGACCGGTCGGCCGCGGGCAAGGCACGCTCTAGCCGCGGCGGTCATACAGGCGATCGGCCAGCGCCGCCGGCTGGTCCACAGGCTTCCGAAATCGTCGCTCCCGCGTCTGGATATGCAGGTGGCGGTGGAACAGCGCGACGTAATCGAGATCCTCGCGAAGGTCCTGGGCAGGACTCGCAAGCCGATTCGCGAGCTCCAATGCGGCACCTCCCGTCGAGGCAACCGGAACAACTTCGGCACGAGGCTGGTAGCGATGGAACAGTTCATACTCGTCCAGAATGCCATCCATACCGCCAATGAACACCGCTGCCTGGAATTGCTGCTCGCGGAACATGCGATCGCGCATGAGGCGCAGGCTGGTCCCGCGGTCGTTGTCGACGGTATCGACGAACACGACATTCCCAAAGCGCGCATTCTCCTCCGGAAAGTCATCCTCAAAGAATTTGCTTTGGTAGAGCTTGACCCAAGTCGCGTAGTCGACGTCCATGCTCTCCGCAGCAACCCATATCATCGGGGTGATGGCCGGGTGTCCTCCCCAAACCAGCATGCGTCGCCCGAGCGTCACATACATCAGAGCTGTGACGGCGGCCGTGATGGCGACTGAATCAGCGGTCTCTGCAAATCGAGGTGACCGCCTGGGATCAGGCACGCTGGCAGAAAGAAAGATGGTATCGGCCATGCTCAGCTCTCCCACGCGGCCAAAGCCCAGCCGATTTCTGAGGCCTTGACTGCTCGAACTGACTTGATGTTGTCATCGAGCCACTTCAAGTGCGTCACCCAGGCCTCGGAAATACCGACATGGTCGTAGATCAGGATTGGCGTCTCGCGCTGGTCGGCGCGCCGGGCTTTATCCGCGACATCATTGAGAAGTTCAGCGGTCGGGATGCCAACGATAGGATAAGCCCACACTTGCCGGTCATCGAGGAGCTTGATCGCGATTGCCCTATGCGAGCCTATGGCGGCGACCGCGGCACCAATTCGGTCTACATCGGCGCGTAGACGCCCGGTGATCGACATATAGCGCGAGGCAATGCTTCGGCTTCGCAGCCGTTCTACAGCGAGTACGATGCGCTCTGAGGTCGCCTCCACAATGGGTCCGTCCGCGCCGCTCAGGTCTGCTCTGTCCAGATAGATCGTTTCGGCCATGTCCGTCAGCCGGCTCGGCGTATGGTCGGGCCA
Organism: Rhodospirillaceae bacterium CCH5-H10; assembly: GCA_001557035.1. Lineage (GTDB taxonomy): Bacteria > Pseudomonadota > Alphaproteobacteria > Reyranellales > Reyranellaceae > Reyranella. The sequence goes on from LSKJ01000075.1 coordinate 2,519, forward strand.
GATGATGCGCAGAACGTGGATTTCTTTGGCCCGCGCACGCCCGATCTCATGTCGGGTCCATTTGCTCTCGAAATAGGTAGGGGTATCGAGCATCACCAAAACATCTGAGTCGCAGAGCCGATGCCAAAGCACGTCTTGGAACGACTCTCCCGGCCTCACATCATGAGTATCAAGAAAGACGTCGAAGCCTCGCGAGGTCAACAGATCATGCAGCTGCATCGCTGCATTACGTGACTCAATGCGCCGATAGCTGATAAACGCGCGTCGCTGACGCCGCAGCAAACCGACACATTCGAGCAACGCCGCAGCGAGCGCTGTCATCTTGGGGTCGTCGGTGCGCCGCAGCCCGTTCGCAAAGTACAACTGGCTGGGAATCTGCGAACTGAATTCGGCTCCTCGAGCGATCGTTGGAATAATGGGTGCGCTCGTCTGGATTAGCTCGTCGACGGCCGCGAGGTCCTTGTTTGGGTCTCCACCGAAGTAGACCGCGGCAAAGGCGGCATGGCGGTCGCGACCACCGATGGAACCGCCATCGTGGACCACGACGTCGACATCGATACGCAAACCGAAGTCGGTCACCATCTCTTGCACGGTTGTGGCGAGCTGCGACCGCTGGACGTCTGTTGCGTCGCCAAGAACTGCAAGCTCGTAAAGACTCACGGATCGCGCTCCAAGGTTGGACCTAACTTGCGAGTTTGGATTCTCATCTCCATGGCTTGGCTCTAGTCACGTAGCATTTTCGCGTCGTAGCGAATCACTGCTTGTCTTTGCCCGGCTGCTATCGCCGTATCACTTGGGCGCGAAGAACGCCGCCTCTCATCAGCGTTCGCGTGCCGTGAACTACTGCAAGATGCCGTCGGTCGCAGGGACCGCCGCACTGCATATCGAAGATCCTATGGCTGTGGCTTAGCCACGAAGCCCGAGACCACGCAACCACGCGTCGACCTGGCCAAACGCATCCTGCTGCCACTGCTCCGGCGTTCGATCTCCTAGGATCTGACTCGCCTGAACGAATTGCTTTACGCAGGTAGGACCGAAGTCATCCACGGTCGTGAACTTTGCGTCAATGAAGCGATATCCAGCCTCGCCGCTGCCCTCGGCGAGAATCACCCTGCATTCCTCAGCCAGCACCTCGGGACCTCCCGGGTAGTTCCGGATGCAGAAGTAGATGTCGTAGGCGTCCTTTTGCTTGTACCGGCCGTTCAGCGCATGGCCTTTCATGGCGAGTAACGCCGGGATGGAGCAGACGGCCACCTCCACGCGATTGGTGCCGCCTTCGGGCATCGGGCCTTCGATCGCCACCATCTTGTAGAAGGTCGTGGCCAGGTCTGCGCCGTCTGCACGCTGCACCGCGAAGTTGCTGATCAGGGGCGGCTTGTTCTTCACGATCTCCGCGTCACGCGGCATCAGGAAGTCGACGATGATCTCAATGGCGGGCCCGTCATCGGGCGGCTGAACGGTGCGGGCGAGCTGAAACCGGCGCAGGCCCTCGCGCTGCCGGTATCCGTGTTCCTGGAGAGCCTCGACAAGCGTGGCGTACTCCCCGTCCCCCAACGCTTCCGCATCAAGGCCGAGATCAACGTCGAGCGTGCCGACATGGGGCATGTCGTCGTTCTCGAGCAGCAGCCACGGGACGGCGCCGCCGATCACGGCGAACCTGCCTTTGAAGGCGCCGAGGATCTGGCCGATCTCCACCAGGACGGACTTCACCGCAGCCGTGGTCCGATCGTCATAGTCGGTCGCCGATTGCGGCTCGCCGGGCGTCATTTCCATGACAGCTTCTCACGTCTCAGATGATCGGCCGCTTCCCGGCCCCGCTCTCCGGCTTGCGCGAGATCGAGGTAGGTCTGGACAGGGCTGGTGCATATCGCGCCCGGCGCCGGTTCGACAACGTCGAGGAAGAGGCCACTGTCCTTCGGCACCATGACCACGACATTCTCGCCCTTTTGAGCGGAAGCCAGCTTCAGGTCCCTCTTCAATCGGTCTATCGCATCCGTCTCGGCGTAGAAATAGTGCGTAGAGGTCCGGCCATAAGGCGCCAGCCACTGCGCGGCTGAAAACGATGCGAGCGCGATCTGCCCGCTCCCGGAGTTGCTGCCTAACGCCTGGCGTGCCGCCTCGTCGAACGGCCGGCCATGCAGCGTCGTATAGAATCCCTCGCGCCGCTCGGCGGGGGATTCGTGCGCCTCTCGCCAGGCATCGAGCAGGGCGTCGGGCTTGCTGAGAACGAGTCCTCCTTCGGAAAGCTTCGCCCATTCGTTGTCGATCAGTGCCGACCGCACATTGCTCACGTGTCCGAAGCTGACCTGGGACTCGCCGGCAAGGTCGGCCACTCGCCATGCCCGATCTGGGTTGCGCAACAGCACGCGCAGGATGCGAGCTGATTTCGGCTTGAAGAGGGATCTGAGTTCACGGCGCTCCGCTGCTGGCTTTTTGGCTACCTGCCGTTCGATGAACACGCCATCGAACACCAGCCGTGCGTTGCCTTCCAGGTCGAGGAAGCCCACCTTTTCCTCCCGGCACAGGGCGCGCGCCTCGGCCGAGAGGTAGGGCGCGATGAAGACCGGCAAAGAGTCCAGCTCGTGATGGGCCACGTAGTTACGCAACTGCAGCAGGCCCGTACGGACATGCCGAGGCTGGCCGCTCGATTTGACTTCGCAAACGATGGAGTAGCGCTGGCCGGAGACGTTGATCCTCGCGAGAATGTCGATGCCGCGATCCGGCCCGTCTGGCTCGATGCTCACGTCGCGAATTTTGATCGCGGGCACTTCCTCCAGAAGCGAGGTCAGCGCTCTTACGGCCTGCTGCTCCAGGCCTTTCACTGAATTGGACACTTTCAGCATTCGCTGAAAATACATGGAGTGGTGAAATCCTGTCAATCGGATTTCAGTAATTTCCCTTATTTCAACAAACGCTGAAACACGGTGCCACACTGAAAGCAAAGAGCAGTGGTTGCTATGGGCGCATCCGGCTTTGCCGGAACGAGTCCCTAGTCGGCCCCTTACGGGGGTTAGAGGCCTCCCGAAGCCGCCCTTCGGTTGCCGGAGGGAAGGGCGTCATCGCCTTCGGTGACGGCCCCTCGCAACGAGAAATCGGGCTGGCACGCCTTCCGTTCCCGCACTGCCGGCAATCGAGAGGGAGGGGGCTGCGCCGGCTTCCGTGACGGATTTTCAGGTCGAGAGAGAGTCTCCCGGCCGTCCGTCGCGGAGTATCCCGACATGGCAAAAGCCGTTCAGAAGATCATCCTCAGCGCCTCGCGCGACATTCCCTTCAACAAGCTGGTGCTCAGCCAGTCGAACGTCCGGCGTCTGAAGGCGGGCATCTCGGTCGAGGACCTGGTCGAGGACATCGCCCGGCGCGGGCTCCTGCAGAGTCTCAACGTCCGGCCGGTGGTCGACGCCGAAGGCGCCGAGACCGGCCAGTTCGAGATCCCGGCCGGCGGCCGCCGCTACCGGGCCCTCGAACGCCTGGTCAGGCAGAAGCGCCTGTCGAAGACGGCGCTCATCCCCTGCATCGTGCGCGATCCCAACGTCGAGGTGTCGGCGGAAGAGGACTCGCTGGCGGAGAATGTCCAGCGCGTTGCCCTGCATCCGCTGGATCAGTTCCGTGCCTTCAAGGCTTTGTACGCCAAGGGTGCCGGCGAGGAGGAGATCGCCGCCCGCTTCTTCGTCGCGCCGGCCGTGGTCAAGCAGCGGCTGCGTCTGGCCGCCGTGTCGGAGAAGCTCCTTGACGTTTACGCCGAGGACGGCATGACCCTGGAGCAACTCATGGCCTTCACCGTCACCACCGATCATGCCCGCCAGGAGCAGGTCTGGGAGGCGCTTCAGCAATCCTACGACAAGGAGCCGTACCTGATCCGGCGCCAGCTCACCGAGAGCACCGTCCGCGGCTCGGATCGGCGGGCGCGGTTCGTCGGTGCCGAGGCTTACGAAGCTGCTGGTGGCGTGATCCTGCGGGACCTGTTCGAGGACGACAACGGCGGCTGGCTTGAGGACATCACCTTGCTCGACCGGTTGGCGACCGAGAAGCTGGCAGCGGAGGCCCAGGCGATCGCCACCGAAGGCTGGAAGTGGATCGAGGTGGCCGTCGATTTCCGCTATGGCCACACGAGCCATCTTCGGCAACTCGACGGCGTGACACTCGAGCTCACGCCAGAGGAGCAGATGACCTTCGATGCGCTGACCGCTGAGTACGCCAAGCTCGAAGGCGAATACGAAGGTGCCGACGAACTGCCGGACGAGGTCGACGCCCGGCTCGGCGAGATCGAGACAGCGCTTACGGCCCTCGAGAACCGGCCCGTGCGCTATGAGCCGGCCGAGATCGCGCGCGCCGGCGCGTTTGTCAGCATCGACGCCGACGGACAGCTTACAGTCGATCGAGGCTTTGTCCGGCCGGAGGATGAGCCGTCGATGCAAGCCGGCGGCGAAGGGCCGATGGAAGGGGAGACCCATGAGGCCGGCGGGACAATACCTGCCGCTTCCGACGTGCAACGCACCGTCATCACCATTGGCGCCGGCGAGCCCGATGATGACGACGACGGCAGCGACGACGCCATCAGGCCGCTGCCCGAGCGGCTCGTGGGTGAACTGACGGCCCACCGCACGCTGGCCCTGCGCGATGCGGTGGCGAACAACCCGCGCGTCGCCCTGACTGCGCTGCTGCACAAGCTCTGTCTCGACACCTTCCAGCACAGCGCGCCCGGCGCATGCCTGGAAGCCTCGGTGCGGCATGTGTTTTTCCCCGTCCAGGCGGCCGACCTGAAGGACAGCCCCTCCGCTAAGGCGGTCGCCACGCGGCACGAGACCTGGAAGGCCGAGTTGCCCAAGGATGACGACGCACTTTGGGACTGGCTCGCTGCCCTCGACGACACCCGTCGCGTCGCATTGCTCGCGCATTGCGTCTCGTTCGGGGTGAACGCCCTCTACGAGAAGGGCGACCGCCATGGCGGTCCGGGCGTCTCGGCGCACGGTGTCCAGCAGCGTATCGCCCAGGCCGACCGGCTCGCCCGCGCCGTCGGCCTCGACATGGTGGAAGCCGGCTGGCGGCCCTCCGTCGACAACTACCTCGGCCGCGTCATCAAGCCCCGTATTCTCGACGCGGTGCGGGAGGCCAAGGGTGAGCAGGCCGCGCAGCTCATCGACCACCTGAAGAAGACCGAGATGGCGAAGGAGGCCGAGCGGCTGCTGGACGGCACGGGCTGGCTGCCCGAACCGCTGCGGCCCGCCGACAGCGAGGACGTGTCCAACACGCCCACCGACACGGTGGAGGAGCTTCCCGCTTTCCTCGCCGACTGCGAAGGCCAGGATGCCGCCACGGACGAATCGGAGCCGCCTCCCATCGCTGCCGAATAGCCGCGACCCGCGGGGCGGCTTCGGCCGCCCGCGTTCTCGCCGCCAATCGTTGGAGAAGCCCGGCCGCTGTGCCGGGCTTTTTTCGTTGAGAGCTTCGTCACTTCCGATGCCCAAGGGGAGAGGGAGAGGACGGCCGGGACGGGTTTGAGCCGGCGGGGCCGAGAGAGAGCGCCCCCTGGTTCGGACCGTTCCCGCTCTCTCGAGGTCTCCTCATGTCGAATCTTTCCATCTCAGCGGCCACGCAGGTACCGCTGCGCTCACTCGCCTGCGCTTCTGCCGATCTGCCCGCCGGTATTGGCGCGGCGGCGCACCTTCTTCTCCCTCACCTCGAACGCGGCCGTCGCATCGATGCGGTCATCCTGCGTGCCGCCATGGAGCAGGTCTTCGGCGGCTCCGATGCGGCCGGCACCTGGGACTGGAAGACCGCCTACGACGCCTGTGAAGCGGCGACCGTGCTGTTCCTCCGCAAGTTCGGCCTGGTCATTCGGACGCGGGCTGGGTCGCCGGCTGCCGAACTGTCATTGCTCGGCAAGATCGCGGCGCTTCTGCCCACCCATACGAGGCGCTCCGAGGAGAGCCAGGCGCTGCAGCAGTTCTCGACGCCGATCGAGCTCGCATTCGCCGCCGCCACCGCGGCTGCGATCACCCCGGCCGATGTCGTGCTCGAGCCCTCGGCCGGTACGGGCTTGCTCGCCATCTTTGCTGAACTCGCGGGCAGCCGGCTGGCCCTGAATGAGCTGGCGGAAACCCGCGCGACTTTGCTTGGGCAGCTCTTTCCCAGTAATGCAACGACTCGCTACGACGCGGCGCACATCCATGACCATCTCGACGATGCCGTGCGACCGAGCGTCGTGCTGATGAACCCACCGTTCTCGGCCGCAGCGCATGTCGATGGCGCCGTTGCCGATGCCGCCCTGCGCCATGTCGCCTCTGCGCTTGCCCGCCTTGCCGTCGGTGGACGGCTGGTGGCGATCACCGGCGCCAGTCTCTCGCCCGACCATCCGTCCTGGCGCGAGGCCTTCGCCCGCCTGCAAGAGCGCGGCCGCGTCGTGTT
>LSKJ01000748.1 GCA_001557035.1 Rhodospirillaceae bacterium CCH5-H10
GAACGCCAAGTTCTATGCCGCGACGCAGGTGATGGACGAGGCGCGCCACGTCGAGAGCTACAAGCGGCTGATCCACGAGAAGTTCAAGGCGGCCTATCCGATCACGGAGTCGCTCAAGAACCTGCTTGAGCAGACGCTGACCGATCGCCGCTGGGACATGACCTATCTCGGCATGCAGGTGCTGATCGAGGGACTGGCGCTCGCCGCCTTCCAGCGCATCCGCGACACCGCCAAGAACAACCTGGCTGGCGCCGTGAACGCCTACGTGATGCAGGACGAGGCGCGTCACGTCACGTTCGGCCGCATGGCGCTGCGCGAATATTATCCGCACCTCTCCGATGCCGAGCGCGCCGAGCGCGAGGAATTCGTCGTCGAGGCGCTCTACTTCATGCGCGACCGCTTCAACCAGGGCGAAGTCTGGATGCGGTCCGGTCTGCCGGTGAAGGAAATGCTGGAGCACGCCTATCACTCGGGCGCCATGCAGCAGTTCCGCACCCGCCTGTTCACGCGCATCGTGCCGATCCTCAAGGAGATCGGTCTGTTCGGACCGAAGGTGCAGAAGGCGCTGGGCGAGATGGGCGTGCTCGGCTACGCCGAGATCGACATCGAGAAGCTGATCGGCAACGACCTCAAGGTCGCCGAGGACTTCGACGCCAAGAAGTTCGTGCACGATCAGATCGCCGCCGAGTAACGCGCGATCCAATCCGAAATCGGAAAAGGGGGCCTCGTGGCCCCCTTTGCTTATTGTAGTCGTCCTGAGCGACAGCGAAGGACCTCACGCCCGCAAGGGAGTCCGCCGGTCGCTGGGCAAGGTCCTTCGCTATCGCTCAGGACGACGGATTTTAGCTACACGCCTCAATCCGCGGCGCCGCGCCGAGCACCGTCGCCACCTTCGTGATGTCGAGGCAGCGCGTGCCGATCCACGCCTTGCCCTGCACGAAGATCGCGAAGCGCGCGAAGGCGTCGGCCTGGGCCTCCGGGGTCGGTCGCTTGCGCGCCAACAGCCAGCTCAGCGCATAGATGTTGCCGGTCGCGAAGTCCGCCGACGCGATGTCGGGGTCCTTCTGCCAGAGGGCGACGTTCTTCTTCGCCGCACCCGTCGGGTCGGGAATGCCGGCCAGCCATGTGTTGGCGTTTGCCGCCAGCGCGTAGGAGCCGCCGTTCTGGGCAATCAGCGCCTTCACCTCCCCGGCCGCCCCGACATAGCCCTGGCCCTCGACCGTGCTGCCGGCGCAGCCGATCCGGCACAGCGCCACGAACATCAGATATTCGGCGAGGATGATCTCGATGTTGCCGTTGTTGTGCCGCCGCCAGGCGCGCGCGAGGTTCCAGCCCTGCGTCAGCTCCGCGCCGGTCCACGGCTTGGCGGCCTGCGGCGTGTCGCGCTCGAGCTCGCCGATGACCGCCTGCGCGGCGGCCTGCCATTCTGGAGGGATTTGGGCGGCGGCCGGCGTGGCGGCGCCGAGCAGGATCAGCAGCAGGGTCGAGAAGACTCGTCTCATGTCGCGCTCCCTAGATGATCAGTATTTGCGAGCCGTCTTGCGATCGCGGCTTTCGTATTGGACGATGTCGTCGGCCCGCAGCACGGTGGCGTCGGGCGGCATCAGCCAGCGCATCTGCGCCGGCCTGATCAGCGGATAGTGGCGCGCGTCATCGAGCGCGGCGCCGACGTCCCAGCAATCCTCTTCGTTGGTGATCCAGGTGTCCGTCGCGAAGCGGCGCAGGTCGACCGAGGCCGAATAGGTGCGCAGCGTCTTGCGGCCCTTGTTGAAGTATTCGTGGAAGTACGACATCGCGAGCTCGCGCAGGCTGCGATAGACCGGGTCGCGCCAGCGCAGCCAGGCATGGTTGCTCTTGGAGATCGCGCCCCAGCAGCCGTCGCGGCGGAACAGGGTGACGACGTGATCGGAATCGTCGCGCGTGGCCGTCAGGTCCATGACCAGCGGCGGCTCCCCCTGCAGCCACAACGCGCAGGCCGCGACGAAGGCCGCCTCCAGGCAATGGGCCTCGCGATGGCGCAACACGCCGCGCACGGACCGCAGGCTGTCGCCGCCCTGCTCGAAATTGGCGGGAAGGGCGGAGACGAATTCCTGCACGCGCTGCGGCGTACGCAGGGACGTCAGGATGCGTCCTTCGGCGGCGGTGAGACCCAGTTCGGCAGGCTTGGGGCGTTTGCGTCTGCGCATCGTGTGCAATAGTGCCGTGATGCGCCGCGACAGACCAGTAAGGATCGGGGTGGTTGGTGGAGCTGAGGGGGATCGAACCCCTGACCTCCTCATTGCGAACGAGGCGCTCTCCCAGCTGAGCTACAGCCCCCTCCGACCCTTGGAGAACCGCGCGGATAATGGTTGCCGGGCCCCCTGTCAAGCAAACCGGGCTGTGATAGCGTCCGGCCCCTGTTTTTGATGAGGTGAGCCCATGGCCAGCGCCAAGAAAATCGTTCAGACGGACGCCGCCCCCAAGGCCCTCGGCCCCTATTCGCAGGCGGTCGTGGCCAACGGGCTGGTTTTCTGTGCCGGCCAGATCCCGCTCGACCCCGCGACCGGCAACATCGTGGACGGCGGTATCGCCGAGCAGACGCATCAGGTGCTGAAGAACCTGCGCGCTGTTCTGAAGGCCGCCGGCAGCGACCTCGGCCAGGCCGTGAAGACGACGGTGTTCCTGAAGAGCATGGACAGTTTCGGCGCCATGAACGAAGTCTATGGCCTGCCCGAATATTTCGGCAGCGCCACGCCGGCTCGCTCGACCGTGGAAGTCGCGCGCCTGCCGCGCGATGTCATGGTCGAGATCGAAGTCGTGGCCCTGGTCTGACGTCATGGATCCGGTGAGCTGGCTCCTGGCGCTGGGCTCCTTCACGGTGTTCGTCCTGCTGGTCGTGCACCTGTTCCTCTCGCTCGTCCTGATCATCCCGACCTGGCGGATCTGCACGCGCGCTGGCTTCTCCGGCGCCCTGTCGCTGTTCCATCTGGTGCCGGTCATCGGCTCGTTCATCGTCATGGGCATGCTGGCCTTCAGCACCTGGCCCGCGGGCGAAGCCGCGCCGAGGCGCTAGATGTTCGGGGTGGAAATCGCAGCCCTCACGGGCCTGTTCGGGTTGACCGGCGCCTTCGCGCTGATTGGCACCGTGCTCGCGGCCTGGATGGCCTGGCGCATCGTCGAGAAGGCCGGCTTCCCCGGCTGGACCGGCCTCGGCGCCATCCTGGTGACGCTGACGGGTATCGGCACGATCGTGCCGCTGATCCTTCTCTGGATCTTCGCCTTCATGCGCTGGCCGCGCGACGAGCCCGCCGCCTCGACGGGCGGTGGGTTCACGGCCCCTCATCGGCCTGCACCGGCCACCGGACCGGTGGCCCTTGGCGCCCCGCCGGTGGCGCTGCCCGATGCGCGTGGCTGGCGGCTTGCCGGCGCGCTCGGCAACGGCGGAACGGTCTCGCTGGCAATCCAGGGAACGTCGGGCAGCTATGTTCTGACCGGCGCAGCGGCCGGCGCTCCGACCGACCTCAGCGTGCCCGACCCCTCGGTCGGCCAGCCGCATGCCCGCCTGCTGGTCTCCGGCCGCCGGCTGGGCCTGGAAGATCTGGGCAGCCCCGGCGGTACCTTCATCGACGGCGCCCGCCTGTTGCCCGAGCATGGTCC
>LSKJ01000749.1 GCA_001557035.1 Rhodospirillaceae bacterium CCH5-H10
ACGCCGGATCCCGCCGTTGCCTATGCCCGCCGCGATCTCGAAAAGCTCGACCTCGACGAAGGCGCATTCGACGTCGCCTACAGTTCGCTGGCGCTGCACTACATCGAGAACCCGCGCGGCCTGTTTGGGCAAGTGCATCGCGTCCTCGTGCCCGGCGGCCGCTTCGTCTTCTCGGTCGAGCATCCGATCTACACCGCGCCCGGCAAGCCCGGCTGGACGCGCGATCCCGACAACCGCCTCGCCTGGCCGGTGAACCGCTACGCCGACGAGGGCGCGCGCTCGACCGACTGGCTGGCCAAGGGCGTGATCAAGCAGCACCGCACGCTCGCAACTTACGTCAATCTTCTGATCGACACGGGCTTCACGCTGACGCGCCTCGAGGAATGGTGCTCCAGCGCCGAGCAGATCGCCGCGCATCCCGACTGGGCCGGCACCGAGGAACGGCCATCCTTCCTCCTGGTCTCGGCGCAGCGGTAGAGTCGCACAGCCCCTCGACGGAGCGCGCCACTCCAGTGGCGCTCAAGCTTTTCGGTTTAGTAAGTTATGAGCGCCACTGGAGAGGGCGTGAAGTTATTGGCGCAGTTCGGAGGGTATCCGACGACGGAGG
>LSKJ01000750.1 GCA_001557035.1 Rhodospirillaceae bacterium CCH5-H10
TCCCGCAGCCTCGCGATCCATCCCGCCTCGACCACGCACTCGCAGCTCACCGCCGAGGAGCAGCTCGCGACCGGCGTGTCGGACGGCTATGTGCGCCTGTCGATCGGCATCGAGCATATCGACGACATCCTCGCCGATCTCTCGCAGGCGCTCGATGCGGCCGGCAAGCTGAAGAGCGCTGCGTAGTGACCTTCCTCCCCCGTCAAACGGGGGAGGTGGCCCGAAGGGCCGGAGGGGGAAGGGCCATGAGTCTCAACTCTTCCCGATCAAGAATCTTCGC
>LSKJ01000751.1 GCA_001557035.1 Rhodospirillaceae bacterium CCH5-H10
TCCGCGAGGGCGGTCGCACCGTCGGCGCCGGCGTCGTCACCAAAGTCGTAAAGTAAACGTAACGGACGCGACAAGGCGAACATCATGGCCATGGACAACACAAACATCCGGATCCGGCTGAAGGCCTTCGATCATCGCGTGCTCGATTCGTCGACCAGCGAGATCGTCAGCACGGCCAAGCGGACGGGCGCACAGGTGCGTGGGCCCATCCCGCTGCCGACCGGCATCGAGAAGTTCACGGTCAATCGTTCGCCGCACATCGACAAGAAGTCGCGCGAGCAGTTCGAGATCCGTACGCACAAGCGTGTGCTCGATATCGTCGATCCGACGCCGCAGACCGTGGACGCGCTGATGAAGCTCGACCTCGCCTCTGGCGTGGACGTCGAGATCAAGCTCGGCGCCTAAGCGGACCAGGAAAGAAGGAAGAAGACCATGCGTTGCGGTCTCGTCACCCAGAAGGTCGGCATGACCCGCGTCTTCAACGACGCCGGGGAACATGTGCCCGTCACCGTTCTGAAGGTGGATCAGCTGCAGGTTGTTGCTGTCCGCTCCGAAGAGAAGGACAAGTACGTCGCCGTGCAGCTCGGCTATGGCAAGGCCAAGGTAAAGAACGTGACCCAGCCGATGCGCGGTCACTTCGCCAAGGCCAAGGTCGAGCCGAAGAAGAAGCTCGTCGAGTTCCGGGTCGCCAAGGACGCCGTTCTCGAAGTCGGCGCCGAGCTGGTGCCCAGCCACTTCGTGCCGGGCCAGTTCGTCGACGTCGTCGGCACCACGATCGGCCGCGGTTTCACCGGCTCTATGGTTCGCTGGAACTTCCACGGCCTCGAGGCCAGCCACGGCGTGTCGGTCTCGCACCGTTCGCATGGCTCGACCGGTAACCGCCAGGATCCCGGTCGTACGTTCCCCGGCAAGAAGATGGCCGGTCACTACGGCAGCGAGCGTGTGACCACGCAGAACCTGAAGGTCGTCGCCGTCGACGACGAGAAGGGTCTGCTGCTGGTGTCCGGCGCCGTTCCCGGCCCGGCCAACGGCTATATCATCGTCAAGGACGCCTCCAAGCGCGCCCGTCACAAGGATGCTCCGTACCCGGCCGGCCTTCGCAAGGCTGCCGGCGAGGCGGCTCCGGCGGCTGAAGCCGCTCCGCAGGCTTAAGGATCAGGTCATGAAGATCGCAGTCAAGACCATCGAGGGCGGCAGCGCCGGCGAGATCGATCTCGCCGATGCGGTGTTCGCCGTTCCGGTCCGCAAGGACATCCTGCAGCGCTGCGTCGTGTGGCAGCTTTCGCGCCGCCAGCAGGGCACGCACAAGACCAAGGGTCGTTCCGAGATCACGGCGACGGCCAAGAAGATGTATGCCCAGAAGGGCACCGGTCGCGCGCGTCACGGCAACGAGGCGGCGCCTCAGTTCCGGGGCGGCGGCAAGGCCTTCGGCCCGGTCGTGCGCAGCCATGCCAGCAACCTGCCGAAGAAGGTCCGTCAGCTCGCGCTGCGCACCGCGCTGTCGGCCAAGGCGGCCGAGGGCAAGCTGATCGTGGTCGAGGCGGCGGCGCTGGCCGAGCCGAAGACCGCCCAGCTGAAGGGTCACTTCGGCAAGCTCGGCCTCACCAGCGTCCTGGTGATCGGCGGCGCCGAGATCGACACGAACTTCGCCCGCGCCGCGGCCAACATCGCCCATGTCGATGTGCTGCCGCAGCAGGGCGCGAACGTCTACGACATCCTGCGCCGCGACACGCTGGTGCTCACCAAGGATGCCGTGAAGCACCTCGAGGAGCGTCTGCAATGAGCGCCAAGCGGTACATCCCGCAAACCGTCTCGCGTTCGCGCATGTACGAAGTGATTCGTGCACCGCTGATCACCGAGAAGACGACCAACGGCTCGGAGCACAGCCAGGTGACCTTCAAGGTCGCCGCCGATGCGACCAAGCCCGAGATCAAGCAGGCCGTCGAAGGCCTGTTCAAGGTCAAGGTCAAGGCGGTCAACACCGTCACGGTAAAGGGCAAGAGCAAGGTTTTCCGCGGCCGTCCCGGCGTGCGGAGCGACTGGAAGAAGGCGATCGTCTCGCTGGTCGAGGGTCACAAGATCGACGTGACCACGGGCCTGTAGGACGGGAGAGCAAACATGGCCTTGAAGACATTTAAGCCGATCACGCCGTCCCTGCGACAGCTGGTCATCGTCGACCGCACCGGCCTCTGGAAGGGCAAGCCGGTCAAGGAACTGACGCGCGGCAAGACCAACACCGGCGGTCGCAACAACCACGGTCACATCACCAGCCACCACATGGGCGGCGGTCACAAGCGCCGTCTGCGCCTGATCGACTTCAAGCGCCGCAAGTTCGGCGTCACGGCGACGGTCGAGCGCCTGGAGTACGACCCCAATCGCACGGCGTTCATCGCGCTGGTCAAGTACACCGACGGCGAGCAGGCCTACATCCTGGCGCCGCAGCGCCTGAAGGCCGGCGACGAGATCGTCTCGGGCGAGCGCGTCGACATCAAGCCGGGCAACGCCATGCCGCTCGCCAACATGCCGGTCGGCACGATCGTGCATAACGTCGAGCTGAAGGTGGGCCGCGGCGGCCAGTTGGCCCGTTCGGCCGGCAACTACGCCCAGCTCGTCGGCAAGGACGCGGGCTACGCGCAGATCAAGCTCAGCTCCGGTGAGCTGCGCCTGGTGCCGGGCGGCTGCCTGGCCACGGTCGGCGCGGTTTCCAACCCCGACAACCAGAACATCGTCATCGGCAAGGCCGGCCGTCAGCGCTGGCTCGGCCGTCGCCCGACCGTCCGCGGTGTCGTGATGAACCCGGTCGACCATCCGCACGGCGGTGGTGAAGGCCGCACCTCGGGTGGCCGTCATCCGGTCACGCCGTGGGGCAAGCCGACCAAGGGCAAGAAGACCCGTAAGAACAAGGCGACGGACAAGCTGATCATCCGCCGCCGGCATGCGACGCGCTAGGAGATAGGACAGTGGCACGTTCCGTTTGGAAGGGCCCCTTCGTTGAAGGCAGCCTGATCAAGAAGGCCGAGAAGTCGCGCGGCAGCATCCGCAGCGAAGTGATCAAGACGTGGTCGCGTCGTTCGACGATCCTGCCGCAGTTCGTCGGTCTGACGTTCGGCGTCTACAACGGCAAGAAGTTCATCCCGGTGAACGTCACCGAGGAGATGGTCGGTCACAAGCTCGGCGAATTCTCGCCGACCCGCACCTTCACCGGCCATGCCGGTGACAAGAAAGTGTCGAAGGATTAACGCGCGATGAGCAAGCCATCCGCTCCCCGCCGCGAGGCGGACAACGAAGCCAAGGCCGTCCTGCGCGCTGTGCGTATCAGCCCGCGCAAGCTCGACCTCGTCGCCGCGACGATCCGCGGCAAGAAGGCCGCCACCGCGGTCAACGAACTCACCTTCTCCAAGAAGCGGATCGCCCGCGACGTGAAGAAGGCCCTGAATTCGGCCATCGCCAACGCCGAGAACAACCACAACCTCGATGTCGACCGCCTGGTCGTCGCCGAGGCGTCGGTTGGCAAGGGCCTGGTGATGAAGCGTTTCCAGACGCGCGGCCGCGGTCGTGCGGCCGGCATCGTCAAGCCGTTCGCTCATCTCACGATCGTGGTGCGCGAGCGCGCCGAGGCGGAGGACAAGTAATGGGTCAGAAGGTCAATCCGATCGGCCTGCGGCTCGGTATCAACCGGACCTGGGACTCGCGCTGGTACGCCGAGGGCGCCGAATACTCCAAGATGCTCCACGAGGACATTCACATCCGCAAGGTGCTGCGCGAGCGGCTGGCCCAGGCGGGTGTCGCGAAGATCGTCATCGAGCGTCCGGCCA
>LSKJ01000752.1 GCA_001557035.1 Rhodospirillaceae bacterium CCH5-H10
TGATGGATTGAGGCTGTGGCGTCGGTGTGGTTCAGCGACATGAGCTTCGGTGTCAGTGGGCGGCGGCCCTGAGGCGTGGTGCTGCCATGATGTTGTTGGCCAGGGTATGCAAGAGGCTGACGGCTTTTGCCTTGAGGACGCCTCTGACGTTGAACTGTTGCAGGCCCTGGCGGCGGAAGTTGGCATTGAGGCGCTCATGTTCGC
>LSKJ01000753.1 GCA_001557035.1 Rhodospirillaceae bacterium CCH5-H10
GAGGACGAGGCGGCCGCGACGGTCGCCAGGGCGCTGGCAGGCGAGGGGATCGACGTCACGGCGGCCTTCACCGGCCGCTGCAATCATTTCGCCCGCGAGGCCGGGCTGGCCATGCTCGACCAGGAGCGCATCGACGCGCTGAACGAACTAGACGAGTCCGTGACGGTCGCGACCCTGCCGCCCTTCGCGAGAGTCGAGCCGCGCCAGATGGTGGCCACGGTGAAGATCATTCCCTACGGCGCGCCCCGGGCGGCGGTGGCGCGCGCGGTAGGCGTGGCCAAGGAAGCCAACCAGCCGATGATTTCGGTCGCGCCGTTCCAGGCGATGCGGGCTGGCCTCGTGCAGACGAAGCTCCCGGGCACGCGCGACAAGGTTCTCGACAAGGCCGTCGGCACGACCACCAAACGCCTGACCTCGCTCGGCAGCACGCTGAACGGAGAGCGGCGGGTCGCGCATGACGCCAGGGCGATCGCCGGCGCTCTCGCGGAGCTGAAGGCCGAAGGCTGCGACCTGTTCTTGATCGCCGGCGCGTCGGCCATCGTGGACCGGAACGACGTCGTGCCGGCGGGTATCGAGGCGGCGGGTGGCAAG